>JAUHYU010000041.1 GCA_030426345.1 Bacteroidia bacterium | reverse complement strand
ACTTCATCGGTCGGGTTGACCAAAGAAACCAGTACTTTTAAGGTTCCGGTAGATGGTAGGTCTCCCTGCTGTAAGTTAGCCCCACCTTCAAAATAGGCAGGTGGCCCATCGTCCCCACTGCCGGGTAGAGGATACGGTCTTGCTTTAAAATCGTCTGGGCTTGTTCCGGTGTTGCCGCTGGTTTCTACGGTGATGGGTCCATCTTGTGCATCTAAGCTGGCGATTACCTTTAGATTAGTGGCGCTTGCACGGATTACTCTGGCGGGATGCCCACCCACTTTCACATTATTCCCGTTTAAAGTGGCTGCGAACGCACTGCCTGTAATGTCTATAACACTTCCCGGATAGGTATGGAAAGGAGTGACTTGCGTAACAATTGGCCCAGGAGGAATGGGAGGTTCCTGGGGCTCATCCGGCTCATGCCCGAAAAGGCCGTGTATCCATTCCAAAAATTTCTAGATGGCTTCCGAAATTGCCTTGGCAATATTCTGGAAAATGTTGGCAACAAAGAGTGTCATGGCTTTGGTGGTTGGTAGTGGAATATTTCACTGAAACAAAACAGTACAATGACTGCCTCAAATCAGCAGGAACCTAAAAGGAATTCCAGTTTTAATTTAGTGAAAAAGCATCAAAAATCCATGGTTATCTTTCTGAATATTAAATAAATGTGGATGTGATTCGTCAAATAGTTGTTGGGTTCTGGAGGATAATAAAATTATCCTTGTGCGCTTAGATTCCCAATAATCAGCAAAACATTTTCGTTGACATGATTGCCCGCTAGTTTTTTTATATTTTTGTTGCAACAATTTAGAATACTCATTTTTTATACACAGATGGAAATCGCAAAATTTCAACCCGGGTTAAGGGGCTTTTTTTTGATGATCATGACAGTGCTGTTTGTTACTGTAATGCATATCGATATACATGCGGAAAGCAAAAAAGCTTTTAAGCTCCTTGAAAAAGGGGAGTATGATAAACTTGCCGAAATGCTTCAAAAATCCATAGAAAAGGACAGCACCAATGCAGGTGCCAAATACGTATTTTCGCTTCTATACCTCACACCAAAATACCGGGAGTACAACATCGACACCTCTTATTATTTCATCAATTCAGCCATTACTGATATTGGTATTCACGACGAAAAAGCCATTGAGAATCTTCAAAAGCTCGACATCACCGACTCTACACTCCACCTGCAAAAAAAACAGGTGGAAATCCATGCCTTCAGACGCGCCAAGGCTAAGCAGACCATCGATGATTACGATTATTTTTTAAACCATTTTAATGGTGCCATCCAGGCCGACAGTGCCGTTGCGCTTCGAAATACTATTGCCTACGATGATGCCGTACGACTCAATACTTATGAATCATTTCAGTACTTTATTCATACCTATCCAGATGCGGAGCAAATTGATTTGGCAAAAAACCACTATGAAAAGCTGCTCTACGAGGCAATGACCAAGGACAGGAAACTGGAAAGTTATATTCGGTTTTTAAAAAACAATGAACACACTCCATTTCGGGATGACGCCGAACGCAACATTTTTGAAATCTCTACTGCCGACAACGATCTGGACAGTTATATGCAGTTTTTAGAGCAATATCCCGACAGCAAAATGAAACGACAGGCACTGGATTTTTTGTACCATTGCTATAAAACCAATTCCTCTGCAGAGGAATTTTCCAATAAATTTGACATTCTGCAAAAGCAGGATTCTTTGAACAAAATTGCCCATGCAGAAATCGGAAGCCTCATGGCAATTTTTGAAATGGATAAGTATGGTTTTTCCAAATTAAATGGTGAAAAAACCATAGACTTTACCTATACCAAAATCAAAGAGGAATATTACTGTGGGAATATTGCAGAAGATTTTTTGGAGGTGGAAACGGATGGTGAAAAGATGATTGTGTCACGACTGGGAGGATTGATTTTTGCCGGAGATTACGATGCTGTGGAGGACTTAGGATCTGGGGCTTTGAAGATAGAGAAGGATGGGCAAGTGGGGGTTTATCATAAATCGGGGATCCCCATTTTGGATTTTAAATACGAAGATGCAGGCCTCGTAGCCAATGCCTTTATAAAATATAAATTCAATGGAAAATGGGGTTTAAAAAGCTTTACCAACCGCGATATCCTTTCACAAAAATACGATGATATTTTTTCGGAAGGTAAGTTTGTCCTCATGGAAAATGATGGCTTTTATGCTGTTCAGAATGTTGGCAACCTTGCCAAGGCCGCTAACTTAAACCCTCCTTCTTTGGACTTTAAGTACGACGACTACGAGTTGATTTTCGCTTCCCAGCTACTGCTGTTCAAGGACGATATGGAAACGGTCGTGGATCTCGATCTCAAAGAAAATATCGCTTTGGGCCATCAAAATTTTTATGAGCTTTATGATGGTTGGTTGGTAAAAAAGGACAATAAATACCGCATTTACGATCAAATTTTTTATCCGTTGTCAGACCTTGAGTTTGACAAAGTGGATTTTAATAAATCGCGTGCTGCCATCAAGTACAAATCAGGATGGGGGATCTACAATTCCAATAAAAATTTCCCAACAACTTTTAACTACGATTCCGTTCGTTTTTTGAGCGAGCAAATCGGTATTATTATCAAGGGTGATTCCACCTTTGCTATTTTTGACAATGATCTTTTGGTCGATATTTCCTACTCCAAAGAGACCAAGCTGCTCCGGCCTACCGGCCTAAAGTCTGCCCAAAATGATATATATGCACAATATCTGCTTACCAAAACCAGTAGAGGGGTGTATAAAGCATTCAATATCCATGGATTGGAAATCCTGGATGGAAAATATTCGTCTGTAGATGCACTCGGCCATGAGTACCTAGTCGTGGAGCGCGCAGGCAGAAAAGGGTTATTTCATCAAAGTGGCACGGTGGCACTAAAGGTCAAATACAGCGCCATCGGCAATTATGATCGTGGCTATGTGAGCACCTTGCTCAATGGAAAATTTGGCATATATAATTATAAAAAGAATGTGATGCTTAGCGCAAAATATCTTAAAGCTTTAAAGCCATTTGGCAATCATTATTTTATTGGCACTAAAGGAAGTTCCTTTGGTTTGGTAAATCTGGAAAATCAAGATGTGACCGGATACAAATTTGATGAAATTTTGGATTGGAATGATTCGGTAGCGCTAGTCAAGCAGAATGATCAGTGGAAATTGTACGATGTCAAAAACGACAATTACGTCTTTGAGGGCATAGACGAGTACAAAGTCCTACGCAATGACGATGAGGAAAAAATATTGTTGATCACGAAAAGCAGCAAAAGCGGCATCCTGAGTAATAAGCACGGCGAGGTTGTTGGAGCAACTTTCAACGATATTGTGAATATAGGATCGCTGGAGCATCCGGTTTATTTCTCAGAAAAATACATTCAGGAAGCTGAATTTTATGTGATCATTTATTACGATGAAACAGGTAAGATTCTGCGCAAGCAGATATTTACCGAACCGGAAGAATACGAAAAAATCTATTGTGGCTAAGTATTGCGATATCGCCATCATTGGTTCAGGGAATGTTGCCTGGCACCTCGCTCCCGAGTTGGAAAATGTCGGGCATCATGTGTTGGAGGTTTATGGTAGAAATGCCAAAAATGCGCGATTGCTTCAGCGGAGACTGTACAATGCTGAGATAAATCCATCGCTGGATTTTTCTGAATCAGAAGCAGAAGTATTTATTTTATGCGTGTCAGACGATGCGATCGAATCAGTAGTTGAGGAGATTGTTTTACCAGAAGATGCCGCTATTTTACATACTTCCGGCAGCCAGCCACTCGAAGTGCTCGATCACGCCGGCACTGAGCATTTTGGGGTTTTATATCCGCTTCAGACTTTTAGTAAAGAAAAGAAAATATCCTTCGATGACTTGCCTATCCTGATCGAAGGGTCGACCCGTCATGCGGGAATGGTGCTGAAAATGCTATCAAAACCCATGAGCAAAAAAGTGCTTCGGGTAAATTCTCAAGAGCGGATGGCTGCTCATGTAGCGGCGGTTTTTGCTTGCAATTTCACCAATCATCTTTTTGTCGTGGCGCAGGAAATCTTGAAGAATCATGACTTATCGTTCAAATTGCTAGAGCCGCTAATCGTAGAAACGATCAACAAAAGCCTGGCCATCGGACCACAAAATGCGCAAACAGGACCCGCAGCAAGGCATGATTTGGAAATATTAGATCGGCATTTGGAATTTTTGAAAGACAGTGGACATCAGGGTTTGTATCAGTTGATCACAGAAAAAATTTTGAATGCATAAACCCAATCTGGATCGACTCATGGAAAATCAACCCTTTTTTCACCATAGAAATAAAATAGGCTCATGAGCCCTTCGCGATCCAAGAAAAGGAGATTTTCTACCATGGGATTTTTGAAGCTTATCAGGTTTCCAAATCTGCTTATCATCGGTTTTACACAATATTTTGCTGCTATATTTCTCGTTGCGGAGCCAAGAGGCCGGATGGATATTTTCATGGATTTTAACCTCTTTCTGTTGGTTATTTCTACGATGCTGATTGCAGCGGCAGGGTATATCATCAATGATTATTATGACATTAAAATTGATTATGTCAACAAACCGCACCGCGTTGTGGTTGGTAAATTGATCAGACGACGTATCGTGCTTGCTTCGCACTGGACGCTCAACCTATTGGGTATTGCCGTCGGATTGTACCTCAGTATTTATGTAGGCATTGTCAATTTCATTGCCGGATTTTCATTGTGGTTGTATTCCAATCAATTGAAGCGATTGCCATTTATTGGCAATTTTGTTATTGCACTGCTCACCGCTTCGTCGCTCTTTGTCTTAGCGATTTATTATCGTCAAAATGTGCACCTGCTGGCGAACTACGCTATATTTGCTTTTTCTATCAACTTGATTCGTGAAATAATTAAAGATATGGAAGACTTGCGAGGTGATATGCGTTTTGGCAGCAAGACACTGCCCATCGTGTGGGGATTGCGCAAGACCAAATATTTCTTGTATGGATTAATCATGGTTTTTGGAAGCATTTTGATCGTGCTTTCTGCACAACTTGGCAATGAGGTGTTGAATGTCTTTTTTATGGCATTGATAGTTCCGATCGCGTACTTTGTATATTTACTCTATCGGGCTGATTCTCAAAAAAGATTTCACCAGTTGAGCACTTATTGTAAACTGCTGATGTTGGCAGGTATATTGAGCATGGCGTTTTATTAAGTACTACAAATAATTACATCAGTGAAAATAAAAGTTGCAATTTTCGCCTCGGGAGGGGGCACTAATGCCGAAGCCATTATCAACCATTTTCAAATCCATCCGAAGATAGAGATCGCCCTCATCCTGTCCAATAACCCATCGGCCTATGTGCTAGATCGCGCCATAAATCATGATATTCCCAGTTATGTTTTTTCGCGCGAAGAGTTTTATAAAAGTGAAAAGGTAGATGAGGTCTTGCAAGCAGCAGGGATCAGCTTTGTGGTATTGGCGGGTTTTATGTGGTTGATGCCGGCGAGATTGGTACGCGAATATAAAATGGTAAATATCCACCCGGCTTTGCTTCCAAAATATGGAGGCAAAGGAATGTATGGACATCATGTGCACGAGGCGGTGGTCCAAAACAAAGAAACAGAATCGGGCATTACTATTCACTGGGTAAATGAGGCCTATGATGAAGGCAACGTCATTTTGCAAGAAAAATGCATTGTAAATCCATGGGATTCACCTGATGATGTCGCCGACAAAATACACGCACTTGAATATGCCCATTTTCCCAAAACGATAGAACGGGTGATTCTAGATGAAAAAATAAACTGATTACAATTTAAATGAATGATACTGTTTTTATTCTTGGAGCTGGAGCATCAATGCCCTTTGGATTACCCTCAGGGAAAGAGCTAATCCAAAGTATATTGCACATTACTGATCCTGAAATGGATGAGAAAAGGATTTTAATGAATGAGCAAAAGTCTTATATGAATGGCAGGTTTACATATGGGTTTTTGAAGAAAAAATTTGAAATACTCAAAAATACATTCTCAAATAACGAAATATTTACGTTTCATGAAGCATTGAGGCTTTCAAATCAATCATCTATTGATAATTTTATCAGGCTAAGAAAAGAATATGAAGATATTAGCAAATTATCAATTGCCATTGGTATATTGATGGCTGAGAATGTTGCCAAAATATTTCCTGAAAGGCATTATAGTTATTTGCATGATAATTGGTATCAATATTTATGGAGTAAAATAGGAAATACACTTGAGGATTATAGTAAAAGTAGAATATCCATTATTACCTTCAATTATGACAGAAGCCTTGAATATTACCTTTCAACTGTCATAAAAAACTCATTTTCCCTTGATGAGCGAAAGGTGGAGGAAGTTTTCAGATCGTTGCCAATATTCCATGTCTATGGCAGTTTAGGAAGTGTTTTCAAAGGTAGCAACAACGAATATTTGCCATATGGTTTGAATAATATTGAGCCAAGCCTGCTGAAATATGTGTCTCAAAGAATTTCTACTATCCATGAATTTATTGATTCTACAATTGCCCAGAAAGTAGAAAGCATTTTAACAAAGGCTTCTCGCATATATTTTCTTGGATTTGGTTATCACTTAGAAAATATGGGGGTATTAAATATAGGAGAAAAAGGTAATAGACATATCATAGGATCAGCTTATGAATTTGTTGATAAGGAAATCGATGAGTTAAAGAGATATTTTCCTTATATCTCAAAGTATTACAACATGAAAAACTTAGACTTCATTAGAAATTGCGTAAGCTTCAAATGATGTCATTAATGTGGTTTCCATATTACGGTAAGCATAATCTGATGCTTTTGATAAGCTCTATAAAAAGCCATTTATTACTTAAAATTCTCAAATCTGTTTTCTACGTATTTTCAGGATAGATAACCCTCTGATAAAAATAAATGTCAAAGTAATTGAAAGTCAATCTGTAAGCAGTGCTATTTTTGATTGAATATTAACCATTAAAAAAGTAGTTTTGCACCTTTTAAAGCATAATACAAATCCATGTCCTTAAAGAAGATTAAGTCCGCATTAGTTTCTGTTTATCATAAAGATAATTTAGCGCCGATAATCAAACTCCTTCACAACCACAACGTGCAGCTTTTCTCTACAGGCGGCACACAAAAATTTATCGAAGAATTGAACATCCCAGTCACGCCGGTAGAAGATCTGACCAGCTATCCATCCATTCTCGGAGGCCGGGTTAAGACGCTTCACCCAAAGGTTTTTGGTGGGATTCTTTCGAGGCGCGACCACGATGGCGATAAAAGCCAAATGCAGGAATTTGAGATTCCGGTCATCGATTTGGTCATAGTGGATTTGTACCCATTTGAGGCCACAGTCGCTTCGGGAGCGGAAGAACAGGACATCATCGAAAAAATAGATATAGGTGGAATTTCCCTGATCAGGGCTGCAGCCAAAAATTTTAAAGACGTATTGGTTGTCTCATCAATGGAGCAATATCAGGATGTGGAACAAATCCTTAAGGATCAAGATGGGAGCACTACTTTAGAACAACGGAAACTGTACGCAGCCAAGTCATTTGATATTTCATCACATTACGATAGTGCTATTTTTGGTTATTTGAATGCAGGCGGAGAAGTTGCAAGCTTTAAAAATAGCACACGGCAGAGCAAAGTATTGCGCTACGGCGAAAACCCACATCAGCAAGGGGTTTATTATGGGGATTTGGGGGAGATGTTTGATCAAATTCATGGCAAGGAACTTTCTTATAACAATTTAGTGGATATAGATGCGGCAGTTTGTCTAATTGAAGAATTTGATTCTGAAACTGCATTTGCCATTTTGAAACATACCAACGCATGCGGTTGTGCCACGGCCTCAACTGTAAAAGAAGCCTATTTAAAAGCATTTGCAGCTGATACAGTTTCTGCTTTTGGGGGCGTATTGATTACTAATGCCACGGTTGACGCTGCTGCGGCGGAAGAGCTGCACAAATTATTTTTCGAAATTTTGGTTGCTCCTGATTTTACAGAAGAGGCATTGGAGATATTGAAACAGAAGAAAAATAGAATACTATTAAAAAAGAAAACAAATCTTTCTGCCACCAAGCAGGTAAAAAGTATTTTGAACGGTTTGATCGAGCAGGATAGGGATTTGAAAACTGACACATTGGAAGATCTTGAGGTTGTTACCTCTCGACCGACAACGGACGAAGAGAATGAGGCATTGTTATTTGCGAGCAAGCTTTGCAAGCATACAAAATCCAATACCATCATATTGGCCAACAACGGACAATTGATTGCCAGTGGTGTAGGCCAGACATCTAGAGTGGATGCACTAAATCAGGCAATTGCTAAAGCCGCTGCTTTTAATTTGTCACTTGATGGAGCGGTCATGGCTTCTGATGCCTTTTTTCCATTTCCTGATTGTGTGGAGATCGCGAGCAATGCAGGCATCAAGGCGGTGATTCAACCTGGTGGTTCTATCCGTGATAAAGATTCGATTGAATATTGTGACAAACATAAAATGGCCATGGTATTTACCGGTACCAGGCATTTCAAACATTAAATAAAAGACAGGTAATATAAATGTGTTTTTTACACTTATAAATTTATTTACGATTACTAACTTCCGAGCCCGTTTACATTAAAACTATCTCATGGGATTATTTGACTTTTTTACTAGTGATATTGCTATTGACCTTGGTACAGCTAACACGCTGATTATCAATAAAGATAAGATTGTGGTGGATGAACCTTCCATCATTGCAATAGACAAAAACACCAACAAGGTGCTGGCCATTGGTCGCGAAGCGATGCAAATGCACGAAAAAACACATGAAAACATCAAGACTATCCGCCCGCTCAAAGATGGCGTGATTGCAGATTTTCATGCAGCCGAGCATATGATTCGTGGCATGATCAAAATGATCGAAAACAAAAGGAAATGGTTGCCGACCTCGCATAGAATGGTAATATGTATTCCTTCAGGAATTACGGAAGTGGAAAAACGTGCAGTACGCGATTCAGCAGAACATGCTGGAGCAAAGGAAGTGTACATGATCCACGAACCGATCGCAGCGGCACTTGGTATTGGCATTGACATTGACCGTCCAGTTGGCTCCATGATTGTGGATATCGGTGGAGGAACAACAGAAATCGCCATCATTGCCCTTTCGGGAATTGTGTGTAATCAGTCCATTCGTGTGGCAGGAGATACCTTTAATAAAGATATCCTTGATTACATGCGACGCCAGCACAACCTTTTAATAGGAGAACGTTCTGCAGAAAAGATCAAAATAGAAGTTGGGTCAGCGCTTACGGAGCTAGACGATCCACCTGATGACTACGAAATCCGGGGCAGGGACTTGATGACGGGTATTCCAAAAATCATCAAAATTTCCTATTCTGAGATCGCCTTTGCCATCGATAAATCAGTTTCTAAAATTGAAGAATCTGTATTGAAGGCATTGGAGATATCTCCTCCAGAGCTTAGTGCAGATATTTATGACAATGGCATCCATCTGACTGGAGGAGGGGCATTACTTAGGGGGCTCGACAAAAGATTGGCTTTGAAAACGAAACTTCCACTTCATATTGCAGAAGATCCTTTGAGGGCTGTAGTTCGGGGCACTGGATTGGCGCTGAAGAACTTAAGTCATTTAAAAGCTGTATTGATGACATAATAGTTCATGTATCGATTATTACAGTTACTTCATTCTTACAGGGCATTTCTCTTACTTATCTTTATTGAAATAGTGTGTTTATGGCTGATGGTGCGCAACAATCCATACCATAGTGCAGCTTATTTTCATTCAAGTAATGCTTTGATTGGTAGCATATTTAAAACAAGGAATAACATTTCCCAATATTTGAATTTACCGCTAATAAATGAAGAACTGGCAAATGATAATGCTCAACTAAGGGAATTGATTGCACAAAATCAAGTACCAATTATTGTCAATTCTACTCAGGATTCTTTAGAACAGAGCGGTCCCAATTTCGCATATTCCTATATTTCTGCCAAGGTAATCAACAATTCTACTCGGTTGATTCACAACTATATAACAATAAATAAAGGCAGCAATAACGGCGTAAAACCGGAAATGGGAGTAATCAGCGCAAAAGGGATTGTCGGTAAAGTCATGACCGTATCCAAAAATTTTGCTACGGTTTCCTCTCTTTTGAACACAGATGTGTATGTATCTGCTTACATCAAAAGGAATAATACTTTTGGTAGCATCCATTGGGATGGAAATAGTATTGTAAGGACTAAACTGATGTTCGTTCCAAAACATATTATACTTCAAAAAGGGGATACGATTGTTACTTCAGGATACAATTCCATATTTCCTGAGGGTATTCCTATTGGATTCATTAATGATTTTGAGCTTAAAGATGACGGTTACTATGATATAGATGTAAACTTGTCTAATGACTTCTCTAATCTTGGTTATGTGTATATAGTAAAAAACCCATTGAAAGAAGAAAGAATAGAATTGGAAACAGCAATTAAACAAGAAAATGAATAGCAAAAACTTCATATCGGTGATTGTTTCTTTTTTCCTTTATGTACTTTTTCAGGTATTGTTATTAAAAAACTTTATACTTTTTGATACTGCTTTCTGTTTTGTTTACGTGGCTTTTATACTGATGCTTCCCTTAGAATTGGGCCCCATCGCATTAATGCTTATTGCTTTTGGGGTTGGTTTTAGTGTCGATTTATTTTATGACAGCATAGGTGTAAATGCCTCGGCAAGTGTATTTATTGCGTTTCTTAGGCCCTACTGGCTCAAGGCTATTACCCCAAGGGGTGGATATGAGGAGATCATCATTCCAAATCTAAAAACCATGGATTTGGGATGGTTTATTGTTTATGCTTTGCCATTGGTCTTGGTACACCATTTTGTATTACTATTTCTCGAAGCTGGAGGTTTTGGTCTTTTCCTGTTTACCCTTTCCAAGATATTGTTCAGTACTCTCCTTACCTTTTTTGTAATTGTCTTAGCGCAGTATTTGTTTTATAAAAAGGCAACCTGATCGTGGAGGATAATAAAAAATACATCATTCAGTTTGTATTTATTCTGGTAGGGCTTATCTATTGTTTAAAGCTGTTCCAAATCCAGTTTTTGGATGATACCTACGGTCCAGCTGCGGAAGACAATATCCTTCGTAAAATCCGTGATTATTCATATCGCGGTATTATTTATGATCGTAATGGCAAATTACTCGTACACAACGACCCGGTTTTTGATCTGATGGTAATACCAAAGGAGGCTAGCGTAGAGGACACTACCCAATTTTGTGAGGCGCTAAAAATTACAAAGGAAGAGTTCGAGGAAAAAATGAAAGAGGCTGCAGAATATGATATTTTTCAACCTTCTGTATTTATGAAAATGTTATCCATAGAGGATTTTGGTAGGTTTCAGGATTTTCTTGTAGACTATCCGGGGTTTTACCCCCAGGTGCGTTCTCTTCGTGGATACAAACATAACGGTCTGGCAAATGCTTTAGGATACGTTGGAGAAATCAGCAGGAGAATGCTGGAAAGGGATACCACAGGATCTTATAAGCAACGGGATTATATCGGAATTAGTGGTATCGAACTCGAATACGAAAAGGAATTGAAAGGCCATAATGGGGTAAAATATAAAATGGTGAACGTGCGTGGTGTCGAGAAAGGTGCTTTTAAAAATGGAAGACGTGATACCTTATCTGTGCCCGGCTTGAACCTAAAGGCCACGATTGACTTAGAATTGCAACAATATGGAGAATGGCTTATGGAAGGCATGGCAGGTGCAGTAGTAGCTATTGAGCCTGCCACAGGAGAAGTCCTAAGTATCATTTCTGCCCCATCTTATAGTCCAAAACAATTGAGTGGAAGACATTTTGGGGAGAATTTTTCGGTACTCACTCAGGATTCCCTCAAGCCATTGTTCAATCGGGCAATCATGTCTGTGTATCCTCCGGGATCAACGTTCAAACCCTTGCAATCACTCATTGGCCTCCAGGAAGGTGTGATTTCCCCTCGGGAGCAAATATACTGTAGTGGTGCGTTGGTTGGAGATCATGCGCCCCCTGGATATTACGATGTGTTCAAGGCTGTTCAAAAATCATCTAACAATTATTTTTATATTGTTTTCAAGCGGATTATCAACCGGGAGATTTCTGAAAATACATTTGTCGACTCCAGACTTGGGCTAGAGGTATGGGATGAATACTTGCATAAATTCGGGCTAGGCCAACCACTCGGCATTGATATCCCCAACGAAAAAGGAGGCCAAATTCCATCTGCAAATTTATATAATAGAATATATGGAAAAGACAGATGGAAATGGTCTACTATTAATTCCATCAGTATTGGTCAGGGTGAAATACTGATCAGTCCTCTGCAAATGGCAAACTACTCTGCAGCCATAGCCAACAGGGGTTATTATTATACTCCCCATGTGATCAAGGAAATTGGTAATACAGGTAAACCACGAGAAGAATACCAGATCAAACATAATGTTGGTATTGATACCATTCATTTTAGTACTGTTATTGATGCAATGGAAGCTGTTGTAGAAGCGGGCACAGGTTTTAGGGCTGCCGTTCCTGGGATCGCAGTTTGTGGTAAAACCGGAACATCGCAAAACCCACATGGTGAAGACCACTCAGTATTTATTGCTTTTGCACCAAAAGATAATCCTAAAATTGCCATTTCCGTATATGTGCAAAATGCCGGGCAAGGGGCAAGAGCCGCCGCATCTATAGCTGGGCTGATGATGGAGAGGTACCTGACAGGGGAAACGAAAAAGGTCTATATTGAAGACTATGTAAAAAAAGGACATTTCATCTATTGAGACAGGAAAGAAAGATAGCGAGCAAAATTGATTGGGTAGTAATCTGCCTTTATTTTGGCCTTGTCATAATGGGTTGGCTCAACATCTATGCTGCGGTATATGATGAGGAATTACATATGGGCATTTTCAACCTGGCATTAAACTCTGGGAAGCAATTGATCTGGATTGGGACAAGCATATTGATCATCATTGTGATCATGACGGTTGATTTTCGGTTTTACGATTCGTTTGCCTATATCATTTATGGTGTCGTAGTATTTTTGCTCATATTCGTACTTTTTGCTGGCAGAGAAGTATCAGGATCTACCAGCTGGTTTAGTATAGGCGGGTTTAGGATGCAGCCCTCGGAGTTTTCGAAATTTGCCACTGCACTTGCCTTGGCCAAGTACATGAGCAAAGTGAATTATAAACTGACAAAGGTTGGTGACTTGTTGATTACTGCTGGGATTCTTCTTCTTCCTCCGGTATTAATAATTATTCAAGGTGATACGGGTACGGCATTAGTGTATGGTGCATTTGTTATTGTCTTGTACAGGGAAGGGCTCAACCCTACAATCATAGTGATTGGTTTGATTGCTATTGCATTGTTTGTACTTACGCTCATCTTTAATCAAACGACCTTAATTATTGCCATAGTAGTAGTAGGTGCTCTGGTAATCGCAATTGGTAAAAAGAAGTGGAAAAGGATAGCCGTAATTGTAGCTGCAATGCTTGTGGTTATCTCTGTAGTATGGAGTGTCGACTACTTTGTGAATGATATTTTAAAGCCTCACCAGCAGAACCGGATCAAGGCTCTAATTAATCCAGAGGCTGATCCTCTCGGATATGGATGGAATGTGACCCAATCAAAGATTGCTATAGGGTCTGGTGGTTTATTGGGCAAAGGCTACTTGCAAGGCACCCAAACCAAGTTTGATTTTGTACCGGAGCAAAGTACGGATTTTATATTCTGTACCCTTGGCGAAGAGCAAGGTTGGGTAGGAACTACAGGGGTTATTATTCTATTTGTATTTCTGTTAATAAGGTTAGTTCATATTGCTGAAAGACAAAAGGGAACTTTTGCACGGATCTATGGGTATTCCGTAGCTTCTATACTCTTTATTCACTTTATGGTCAATATAGGCATGACTATCGGATTGTTTCCAGTAATAGGTATTCCGTTACCGCTGTTTTCCTACGGAGGATCTTCCCTTTGGGCTTTCACCATATTGATTTTTATTATGTTGAAAATCGACTCTCACCGCATGCAAGTTTTGGTGCGTTAAGAAAACTATGCAGGAAATCGTTTATTGATTACTTCAAAAAACTCGACGACTTCTTCTTTTTCGAGGTCCCAATTTTTCTTTTGTATATAATTTTCCTGAATAAAATCCATGGCCTCTTGATTCCCCTGGCAATTGTCTAAATAATTCAATACCATCTCAAATTCCGTTTTGTCCCCATTGAAAAGGTCATTTTCAAACATAAAGCGTTGGTTGATAGAAATGCTTTTTTTGATGCCATCGACAGGTTTATCTTCATGAAGATCAATAATTGCTTCTTTTTGCTCTGTACCAAGCGTATCGAGCAATGTGTGTCTTTGGGTTGAAAAAGCTGCATTGAGATTCTTAGATTCCTGAGATTCGTTATTTACACTATCATCCTTTATTCCTTCATCTGGATGGGCATAAACTTCATTGAGGTCCAATGGTATGACTTCAGAAAAAGCCTGTTGATAGGTCTCGAAATCTTCCGGAGTTTCTTTAATAGTTTCACAAACCTGATCGAATATTTTTATAGCATCTTCCTTAAAAACAGCCTGAATTCCATCATCATGGAATCTATTAATATATGCTGTGAGTAAATGATTATTTATCTTAACATACTTTTGTTTCGCTTTCAGTTCGTCGATCGTGATCTGCTGGATGTGGGGTTGATTGATCTCCTGCAAAAAGTATTCATAGGGGGAAAATATAAGTAGGATGGTTTTGTAAACTGCTTCTTCAAGTAGTGGTCGAAAGTCCTCTTTCCCAATAAGGATATTTCTAGAAATCACGTTCATAAATGACGTGGATGCTTGCTTTACTTCATCACTTTCATAGTTAAAATACGGGCTTTTAAGTTGGTTAAATTCAAGTTGCCATTGCTCGAATAATATTTTCAGGCTGAAATAGTTGATTTGCTTTATATCGCAGAATGATGGAATTTCTTCTCCTTTTATTTGTTCATTCCCCGTAAAATAACTGTTCAATAGGTGAGCGGCAAACGATTTGCCATAGGTTCGAATTCTTTGATGATTAATATTATTTTCCATACAACCAAATTACTTTCAAATGTTAAAAATACAGCCTAACCAAAAATTATTTGCTTATTCAAAGATAAATATTTAGACAATTTACTGAAACCATTCCCATTTATGTGTTCGAAACTTTCTAATTTTAACGCAACGCCAAATAGTTGCACAATGTTCATCGAACCCAACCTAAGTAACCAACAAAGCAGTGACCAAAAACAAATGGGATGGATAGAAGTGGTTTGTGGATCTATGTTCTCAGGCAAAACGGAAGAGTTGATACGCAGGCTAAACCGTGCTAAAATTGCTAATCTTCATGTGGAAATATTTAAACCAACCACAGATACCCGATACCATGCGACAAAGGTCATGTCACATGACAAAAGGGAAATTCGGTCTACACCGGTACAATTTGCCAATGATATTTTGCTATTGGCTTCAGATTGTGACTTGATAGGAATTGATGAAGCTCAGTTTTTTGACCCTGAAATTGTGGATGTTTCTGTAAGGCTGGCGAACATGGGAAAAAGGGTGATTGTAGCGGTGTTGGATATGGATTATCTGGCAAGGCCTTTTGCTCCTATGAATGACTTGATGGCTGTGGCAGAATTTGTAACTAAAACCCATGCCATCTGCGTGTGTTGTGGTGCAATCGCAAGTTATACTTATCGCAAATATGATTCGGATGTACGGGTGGTACTAGGGGAAAAGGATAGCTATGAAGCAAGATGTCGAAGGTGTTATTATAAGGGCATGGAAAAACAAATCAAAAAATAGGGTAAAAACCATGCTTTATAAAACTAGAGGAATTGTCATCTCCTACATAAAATATAAGGAATCTTCGATCATTGTAAGAATATTCACTGAGAATTTTGGTATGCAGTCGTACATCGTGAACAGTGTCCGATCCAGTGCCGCAAAAACAAAAATTGGGTTGTTTCAACCATTGACGCTCTTGGATTTGGTGTTATATAATAACAGAAAAAAGGAGATTAACCGGATCAGTGAAATCAAATGTAGTTTTACATTTCAAACAATTCCCTATAATATCCGAAAATCTTCGATTGCAATGTTCCTTACAGAATTGCTGTACCAAGTATTAAAAGAAGAGGAAGAAAATGAGCAGCTGTTTGAATTTGTCCATGGATCTATCATGCTTTTTGATGAGATTGAAGAAGACTATGAAAATTTCCATCTACAATTTTTGCTGTCCTTGAGCAGATTTTTGGGAATTAGACCAGAATCTGCAAACGTGATGATGGAGGAGGTAGGTCATCAGAAAAAATTTGATAGAATTTTTTCTGATCAGGTGAATTTTATGTTGCAATCCAAATATGGACAAGCACAAAAATTATCGAAAGCTATAAGAAATGAGATACTCACTTTGATACTTGACTACTATCGATTCCACTACGATTCGATTCGGGAGTTAAGGTCTGTTCAGGTATTGAAAGAAGTGTTGGGCTAGCTCCAACTAAATGAAAAAAGCCGCCCAACTTTGATTTAGACAGCTTTTTACAAAATGTATAAGCTCTATCTGCTAAGCTTCAATAATTTTTTCTGCAAGAAGCACAATTTTGTTTTTAACAACCTCTACAATCCCCCCATTCACGGTAATTTCATACTTTTTCTTATTGCTGACGTACACAACCTTTCCCTTATCGAGCGAGCTGATAATTGCCGCATGATTTTTCAATACCTGAAAAGTTCCTTTGCTTCCCGGAAAAGTGGCAGATTCCACTTCTCCTTCAAAAACGGTTTTATCAGGGGTTATTATTTCTAGTTGCATATTATTGCGGGTTGATTAATTCTTTGTTTCAGCAATCAATTTTTCACCTTTCGCCACAGCATCTTCTATAGTACCGACAAGGTTGAATGCCGCTTCAGGCAGATGATCAAAATCTCCATCTATGATCATGTTAAATCCTTTGATGGTGTCTTTCAGATCCACCAATACACCAGCAAGGCCAGTGAATTGTTCTGCAACATGGAATGGTTGCGAAAGGAATCTTTGCACTCTTCTGGCTCGGTGTACTACCTGTTTGTCTTCATCAGACAATTCTTCCATTCCTAGAATGGCAATGATATCTTGCAATTCTGCATATCGTTGAATAATCTCTTTTACCCTTTGGGCAGTATTATAATGCTCATCGCCCAAAATCTCAGCACTTAGAATCCTTGAAGAAGAATCCAATGGATCTACAGCGGGGTAGATTCCTTGCTCTGCAATTTTTCTTGAAAGTACTGTTCGTGCATCAAGGTGAGAGAAAGTTGTGGCTGGAGCAGGGTCAGTAAGGTCATCCGCAGGGACATATACAGCTTGCACAGATGTAATCGATCCACGTTTTGTAGAGGTAATCCTCTCCTGCATTTCTCCCATTTCTGTAGCGAGGGTCGGCTGATAACCAACAGCAGAAGGCATTCTACCCAAAAGGGCAGAAACCTCAGATCCCGCTTGGGTAAATCTGAATATATTATCTATAAATAAAAGAATATCATTTCCTTTTCCGGTTCCGTCTCCATCCCTGAAATATTCAGCAACGGTAAGCCCAGATAGAGCCACTCTAGCACGTGCTCCAGGAGGCTCGTTCATTTGGCCAAAAACGAGTGTCGCCTGGGATTTGGAAAGTGCTGTTTTGTCTACTTTAGAAAGATCCCATTTCCCCTCCTCCATAGATTTCATGAATTCATCACCATATTTGATTACGCCTGATTCCAACATCTCACGCAGAAGATCATTTCCTTCCCTAGTACGCTCACCAACTCCTGCAAATACAGACAAGCCCGAATATGCTTTGGCTATATTGTTGATCAATTCCATGATCAATACAGTTTTACCTACTCCGGCACCACCAAACAGACCAATTTTACCTCCTTTAACGTAAGGTTCTAAAAGGTCAATTACTTTGATTCCGGTAAAAAGCACTTCTGAAGAAGTAGAAAGGTCTTCGTATTTAGGTGCATGTCTATGGATAGACATCTCTCCAGAGGCTTTTGGTTGAGGAATTCCATCAATGGCTTCACCAACTACATTGAACAACCTGCCTTTTATATCATCTCCAATAGGCATTTGGATGGGAGCTCCGCTAGCCACTACTTCCATGCCCCGCATAAGACCTTCAGTACTGTCCATAGCTACAGTCCTGACGCGATCTTCTCCAAGGTGTTGTTGACATTCCAACACTACAACCTGTCCATCTGGCCGGGTTACTTTCAGTGCATCATAAATTCTTGGAATTGCTCCAACCTCCTCAAAGCTAACATCGACAACTGGGCCAATTACCTGGGCTATTTTTCCTTTTTGTGACATGTTTCTTTCTAAAAATTCAGACTATTTAAAAACGAGTGCAAAGCTAAGATTTAATATTGTTTTTTACCAAGGTAAGCATGGAAAATAATCACTTTCTAGTTCAGTAAAAATAAAAATTTAGGAAAATCTATTGCACAATTAAAATCAACCAACTAATATTGCATTCCGTTTTAAAGCACGGAACATTCCTCCTTAGCTCAGTTGGTTAGAGCGGTTGACTGTTAATCAATAGGTCCTTGGTTCGAGCCCAAGAGGAGGAGCTTGCTTATAAAGCACTTACGAGATAAAACTTGTAAGTGCTTTTTTATTGACATTTTTTTAATTTAAAATGGGTTGTGTGCACTATTCCCTTTTTCAGTGATTAATACAAGCTAGTATTGGATTACATACAGCTGCTTTATACCCAACTCCCAAGAAGGCAATAAAAAACCATCGAAAATCCATGACTAGACAAATTTGCAGATTGATTTGTTATAGTCTTTGCCTTGGCGAGAAATGATTATATAATGATCAAAGAATAAATAGTGTTGTACATATTTATGGTAGAAAAGGAGAGTGGGATCGTCAGTGCTACCAGAATTAAACCCTCGCGTATAAAATAGCCTTATTCCTCATTGAGGTTCCTTTGGTTAAATCAAATAATTTCCTCGATTGTAGGCTTAGGTAGTATATAGCTGATAGTAGGTGAAACGCTTAATTCAAGATTTTGGTTCTTAAACAAGTTATCATGGGCTTACAAGAACATAATTTGAACGACCCAATATTTTTTATAAGCGGGTTAGGCTTCAGGTTTATGAACTTAAACAAGTTGAACTGATAATTTCTAAATTTTTTTTCTCGAAAATACATCGTAACATTGCAATAAAGATGGGAGTAACTAAAACTGACCTTTTTTCAGATATACAGAATGAAATAGCTATAGCGGCGAAGGCATTTGCCCACCCTGCCCGTGTAGCAATCATTCAGTATCTTCTGAAAACAAATACCTGCATCAATGGCGATTTGGTGCAAGAACTTGGACTTGCGCAGGCCACAATTAGCCAACACCTAAGAGAATTGAAAGAAATTGGAATCATTCAAGGAACCATAGATGGCTCTCGTATTAATTACTGTATCAACCCGATACGTTGGGCCGAAATCAAAGGTCAATTTAATGAAATTTTCAACCAGTATGAGTCTCCTTCGCCGGGAGATTGCTGTTGAAAAAAATTTGATTAATTGTATCGTGATATTGCAATAACATAAGGTCATGATTACAGACAAGAACTAAAGAATGTGGAGAAAGATCAATATGCCAAAATAGGCGAACAAGACAAAGCAAAAAGTATTTAATGAGTACAGAAGAACAAATCACAGTTTAACCAATAATAAAAGACAAAATGAAACGAATTGCACTTATTTTAATCATTGCCACAGTCACCTTTTCCTGTAATCAGAAAGCAGAAAAGACAGAGACATCTTCTGAAAACCAGAAGCTATCACAGGGTAATGCACCAGCACAGGAAGCTTCAACAACCATAGAAAACGAGAAAAAATTTAATCCTGAAATCAACAGCTATATCGAAGAAGTGGTGATGGGTTTTGACAGCATTGATAAGGAGCGCAAAAAGCAATTGAAAAAACTGGCCTTGTTCATCAAGTCTAAAGCAAATGGGGGGGAAGAAGCAAAGATTACTTATATATGTACGCACAACTCCCGAAGAAGCCACATGTCACAGTTGTGGGGTATGGTGGCTGCGGATTATTATGGTATTGAAGGTGTGTCTACTTATTCAGGAGGTACAGAGTCTTCGGCATTTAATCCGCGTTCGGTAGCTTGTTTAAACCGTGCAGGGTTTAAGATTGAACCAAAAACTAAAGGTGAGAATCCAATCTATACAGTTACCTATGCTGACAACAAACCTTCTGTTGAGGCTTTTTCAAAAAAATACACGCATAAAACCAATCCAAGTGAAAACTTTGTAGCAGTAATGACCTGTTCCCATGCGGACAAAAACTGTCCAACCGTGGAAGGTGCCTCCATGCGAATTGCTATTCCGTATGTAGACCCAAAAGTTGCTGACAATACACCTGAAGAAGTCGCAACCTATGATGAGCGATGCAAACAGATCGCCACCGAAGAATTTTACTTGTTTTCACAAGTAAAGGGATAATCCAAACATATGAAGAGATCAATTTTAACACTTTTGATGGCACTGGTAGGCTCTACTCCCACTTCTGCCGCCTCTTTCGTGTCGGAAATGAATAATTGGGTTGGCCAGCAATTATCTACTGATAACAGTTCGACCTTTTCTTATTTTTTTCTATTGGTGGGTGGCTTGGCAGCAAGTTTACTGCCTTGCGTGTATCCGCTTTATCCTATTACGGTCAACATTCTGAAAACTAGAGGTGATGCAACTAAAAAGGCACTCCACCCGATGGTATATTTCCTCGGGATTGTGACCATGTATTTATGTTTTGGGATTATTGCAGGTACTACCGGAGGAGCATTCAATGAAGTATTACGCTACCCATTCACGAACTTGCTTATAGCTATTGTATTAGTCCTCCTCGGGTTATCATCGGCGGAACTATTGAATATTTCTTTTTTCTCTGGTTCCAGTGGTGATACTAGGCAAAAAGGTGCTTTGGGTACATTCCTGATGGGACTCAGTGCTGGCTTACTTTCATCTGCCTGCGTGGGCCCAGTGGTAGTTAGTATTCTCATCGGGATTGCTTCAAACACCACATCCATAAGTTTAGCCTCGGTTTTTAGTGCATCATTAAAACTGTTTGTTTTTGGGGTTGGAGTTGGCGCTCCATTTTTGTTATTAGGTGTTTTGGGTGCAAAGCTTCCAAAAGCAGGAAAATGGATGAAATACGTGCAGTATGCATTCGCCGCATTAATCATTTATTTCTCTTATGGTTACCTTGAAAAAGGATTGCTAGGATATGGCTTTCAGGAGTCAACGGTTTTTGCCACTGCTGCCGGGGCATTCATTTTGGTTTTGGCTATGTATCACCTTCAAAAAGATGACTTATTCCCACATCAAAAAATGCGAAATGCCCTTTTTACATTGGCAGCGGTTGTGGGGGCATTGATTTTATTCAGATCGTTTGCACCACAGCCTAGCGCTACGCAGTCTTCTATTGCTTCTACAGTAGGTAATTCTGTAGAACAAAAAGGCAATCTAACTTGGTACACTGATAAAGAAGCGGCCTACGATGCTGCCAAAAAACAGGGCAAACTGGTATTTCTAGATTTTCATGGTAACTGGTGTACCAACTGCAAATCTTTTCAAAAGCTAACTCAAGAAGACCCAGAACTTAATGAGGCACTTCAGAGTGCAGTACTGTACAAAATCTATGATACTTCAGAGGAGTTTGAAAACTATAAAGAAGACTCCCGTTTTCCTGAACTGAAAGTTGGGCTACCCTTTTTTGTGATTACCGACACAGATGGCAATATGCTTTATAAAACAAATGATTATCAAAAAACAGAGGAAATTGCCATGTTCCTTTCAGAATAAACTTAATACGATATAAAATCAACAACTTGAAAATACATCCGAGAAATAATCAGAATTTGACCAAATTGCTCGGCAACAAAAACTATAATGTAGCAATTGCCGACTTTTGTATTAATGTGTACCCATTTCTATAAGGTCGTCACTTGACACAAGTGGCGGCCTTTCATTTTGGTAACGTAAATGGCTATCTAGATCTTTGTTTTAGGATGTATGAGGTAATTTGGAGCTTCAGATATTTGTGGAGAGTACCTGAATAACAAGATTTGATTGAAACATTTCACCACTTTTTATAGTGCACCTCGCTCACTTCCCTCAGTCGTTGCGCACTATATTCAGGTGTGATATCACGTTGGGGTTCTGCCAGCATTTCGTACCCAACCATAAATTTTTTCACTGTAGCGGAGCGCAACAATGGTGGGTAAAATGACATGTGCAAATGCCAGCTTTCGTGCGGTAAACCATCTGTCGGGCTTTGGTGTATTCCTGCAGAATAAGGAAACGAAACCTCGAAAAGGTTGTCATATCGAATCGTCAGCTTTTTGTAAATATCTGCGAAGGCATTCTTTTCAGTTTCAGTTAATTGTGAAATATTTTGGACATGCCGCTTGCTAACGATCATGGTTTCAAAAGGCCAAACTGCCCAAAATGGCACCAAGGCCACAAAGTGGTCATTTTCAACCACTATCCTAGTTTTTTCCCTTAGCTCGATTTCCAGATAGTCAGAAAGCATGCTTTTCCCATGGTTTTCAAAGTACTTTTGTTGGCTTGCTGTCTTGCGTGCCGGCTCTTGCGGCACATGACTTTGCGACCATATTTGCCCGTGGGGGTGAGGGTTGCTACATCCCATGATGGCACCTTTATTTTCAAAAATCTGAACATACCGGATAAAATCTTTGCTGCCCAGCGATTTATATTCTTCCACCCAAAGATCCACTACTCTCCAGATATCTTCGGTTTCCATTTCTGGAATGGTCAGGTCATGCCTTGGGGAAAAGCAAATTACTTTGCAAATCCCACTTTGAGATTCTGCCTTAAAAATATCTCCATTTTCAAAATTGCCTTCCGGCACATCTGCCAATAATGCCGAAAAATCATTCGTAAAAGCATAAGTACCCTTATAATCTGTGTTCACGTCTCCACTAGCGCGTGTATTGCCTGGGCATAGATAGCATTCCGGATCGTGCTGAGGACGATTATCTGGAGTATTTTTTTCTACTTGACCCTGCCAAGGCCGCTTCGAGCGGTGCGGCGATACCAATACCCATGTATCATTGAGTGGATTGTATCTTCTGTGTGGGTGCTCGGTCAAGTCAAATGATTCCATATTGCTTAAAGTTTGCTCGTGCCGTTTACAATATTTACCAAATATGTTTTTAGATCCAAGCCAAGTTTAGCTTTGAAAGCTTTTGTCATACTTTGGATAAAATTATCCACTTCATGGATTTTGACCATATTTAGGGTGCATCCACCGAATCCACCTCCCATCATTCTGGCACCGACCACCAAGCCTGATGCCACAGCTTGGTCTTTCAAAAAATCCAATTCTTTGCAACTCACTTCATAATCCTTGCTCAATCCTTCATGGGTTTTGAACATATTTTGACCAAAGCTGACAAGGTCTCCTTTCTTAAGCAATTCGCAGCAATCGAGCACCCGAGCGATTTCTTCAACCACATATTTACACCGTTTGAACGTGACGGGGTCAAACTCATTTTCATGGGATTTTAACTGATTAATATTGACCTCTCTCAGAGAATGTATCTCAGGGTAGTGCTTTTGTAAAATGGTCACACCTGCCTCACATTCTTGCCTTCGTGTGTTGTATTCTGACGAGGCCAGCGAATGCTTTACCTGAGTATCGCACAACACGAGGCGGTAATCCTCCAAAATGAAGTTGAAATATTCAAATTCCAGTGTTTTACAATCCAGTCGGAATATCTGATCTGCCTTGCCATGCATGCTAGCAAATTGATCCATGATACCACAGTTTACACCAACAAATTGATTTTCCGCAGCTTGGGACAACTTTACCAACTCTATCTTCGACAAGTTGTGTCCGTACAATTCATTTAGAGCAAAGGCAATGGCACACTCGACCGCAGCAGAGGAGGATAGCCCAGCCCCAAGAGGAATATCACCACCGAAAACGCAATCAAATCCATGGATTTCGAGCCCTTTTTTCTGAAATTGTTCGACAACCCCGAGGATGTAGTTTGGCCATCCTTTATCAGATTTCTGAAGGTTGTCAAGGTCAAACCTGTGGGTTTCATCAAGGTCGCTGGCAATAAGCGTGCACGAATTGGTTTTGTTTCTATTTATAGCACATACGATTTCTTTATCAATCGCGGCGGGCATCACAAAGCCCTCGTTATAGTCAGTATGCTCCCCAATCATGTTGATGCGCCCCGGTGAGCGAATGATCCTAGGGTCATTTTGGAAAAAGGAAACGAACTTATTTTTAATGGATTGCGCAATCATATTTTGCGTTTTTGGCCTTCTCAATTTTGAGTTTCTCTAAGAACAAATCTACAATAAATTATAAAGGTATAAAATACTTTTATAAATATTTTAACTTGAAATTTGTCCTTTCACAGTTTAAATCATACCAGTTTTCGAGGATACATTACATAGGGTCATTTGGTGATTTACCCTAATCTTGTGTAGATTTGTTCAGTCGGTGATTGTGCCGGTTTATGATAATTAGGAAGGACAGAATGAGTGCGATAACAGCAAAGGAAATTCCCGATAACATGAATTTGATTGAGCATTCAGATTATCTTGAATTTGAATACAGTTGGTTCAAACCAAAATATGTGGCGACACTTATTTCAGCTCCGGTATTTGTTTTGTTTTTGGTTGGGTCAAATTTTATTCCTGGAGATTTTAATGCGCCGACAACTCCGGTCTATATGTTGCTAGTTGCTGCTATTGCGATTATTTATTATGCTTTGGCCAAGACGGCAAATAGGACTAAAATCCATGTAACTCATGACCAAATCGTGGTAACACATGGGCCGATTCCATTTTCAAAAAACCTGAAAATATCGAAAGGCGACGTGGCTCAGCTATACGTTACGCGACATCGGATTGGGCATCGATACTATCCCTACTCCGCGACATTTCAAATCAATGTGCTCCTAAGGTCGGGTGGGGTCGACACATTGGTGCGGAGCTTACATTCTGCAGACCAGTGTACATTTATCGAACGAAAGATCGAATCGTTTTTTGACATTACTGATGTGCATGTTGAAGGCGAGCTGAGCAAGGGTTGATCTCCTTTTCTCACATTTTTTTACGCTATTGTCTAATTCCTGTAACATCCGAAATGATAGTTTGGATCACAAGATTTAAGTAATAGAATCAACACATTTCTGAGCAGCAACATCCACATCAAAAGTATTGGAATCTATTGACGTTATGTGTCGAATTCCCATGGAGTTTGTGGTGAAAATATGCTCTGTGTCCATCAATTGTTTTGGCGTTATTAGCTGTTCTTCCACTTTATAACCTGCGTCTGTCAATGCTTTCATGAGGCAACTTCTCATGATGCCTTCCACACATCCGGTAGTGATAGGTGGTGTACCATACACATCATTCATTTTCCAAAATAGGTTTGAACTGAGTGTTTCCGATACGAATCCCTGATGATCTGCAAGGATTATTTCATCTAGGCTCCGTTCTTTTTTTTCGATCCCCGCCAGTACATATTGGGCAGCACTCATGGTTTTATATTTGGAAATTGGCGTCGGATAATTGACAATAGATTTAGAAAAACCGGCATGGATTTTTGATGGTCTTTTGTCGAATATGGCCGGGTCTAAGGTCATCAAGTAGTGGGTATTTTCATTGGTTGGAGTGAAGAGTCCTGCCGAATCGCGCCAAATCATCAGCCTCAGTTTGGCATCTTTAGGCAGGTGGTTAGCACCTTGCAGCATTTTCATGTTATCCAAAATGTGCTCCAAATCCATGAAATGATCTACCTCCAGCTTGAATACTTTTGCGCCATTTTTTAATCTTTCCAAGTGCTTGTCAAGAAACCTGGGAACACCTGCGATCACCGCTATTGTTTCAAACAATCCATCACCATACCTGAATCCCCTGTTGGTTGGTGACAAGGCAATTTCCTCCAAGAGGCGCAATTCGTTGTTAAAAATCACTTTCATGTAAGCATATCACCTTTTATAAATTAATCATTCGAGGCCTTAAAATTATTAATTAATCTTGACATTGAATTCATGAGACAGGCCAAGTCTGAGATTAATATTAAGATCTGTTTGGATGGTAAATGAACTGGTTCGATATAAAGACTTTAGACTTTAAAAGAAACAATATAAGGATTTGGCAAAAAGAGGTATTGTAAAAATACAAATCAAATGAAAATATTTAGACCCTTTACCCTTGGTTTGATCCTGATTGCGAGCACTACGCTAACCGCTCAGAAAGCGAAGGAATGGACATTACAGCAGTGTGTGGATTATGCGTTTGAAAATAACCTTATGATCGAGCGATCAGAATTTTCCATGGAAAATGAAGAGGTTACCTTAAAGCAAAACAAACTGAGCCGGATTCCTTCTCTCAATGCCAACGTTTACAATAGCTGGAGGTGGGGAAGGTCTATTGACCCAACATCTAACCTATTCACTACAAAGCGTATCAATTCGAACGGATTAGGTGGCAGTGCCAATTTTTTGCTTTACAATGGTTCGAGGATCACCCGAAGTATTAAGCGAAGCGAACAAATGGTGCAAGCGGGGTTTTATGATATGGAAAAAGCAAAGAATGACGTAGCACTTAATGTGGTATATGCCTATTTGCAGGTGATTTTTGCTAGAGAACAACTTGAGAATGCAAATTTTCAGGTGGTAACTTCTAAGGCACAATTGGATCAAGTAGAGAAAAAAGTAACTGCCGGCGCGCTGCCAAGAACCAACCTGCTTGATTTGAAAGCACAAGTGGCTACAAATGAGGTTGACGTGATCACAGCAGAAAATGATGTGGCTGTTGCTGTTTTAAATCTAAAACAGTTTTTGCAAATACCTGCTGAGGAAGCATTTGATATAGAAACACCCAACTTGGAAGATGCCAATTATGGAAGTATTGAGAACTCTTCCGGTGAGATATTCAAATTGGCGGAGCTCACCCAACCGGAAATAAAATCAGCAGATCTAAGAATTGAAAGCGCTGAGATGGGAATAAAAATCGCTCAAAGTGCTTATGTACCTTCAGTTACGCTTCAAGGCCAATTTGGAACAAGCTATTCTGATCAAAATTTGGTGCCAACAGGAGATACACAAACGATAATTAATGATCCGGGAGAGATAGGCTATCTCGTCAATGACCCTTCTCAACTTGTAAATGGAAACCCGACAACTTTGGAAGTACCTATTAGAGAGATTCCTAATATTCCCAACCAATGGACAGACAACAGGAACTGGTCTGTAGGCTTTAATATTAGCGTACCCATTTTTAATGGCTGGCAAATACGATCTAATGTGCAGCGTGCACGTATTGACATGAAAATGGCAGAAAATAATGCCAAAGAAACTCGAAATGCATTACGCCAAACGATCGAAACTGCGTACAACGATGCACAAGCCGCGGTAAAAGTATATGACGCTGCACAAAGGCAAGTGGAGGCACTAGAAGAATCATTTCGAGCGACAGAACACAGCTATAACCTAGGAGCTGTCAATAGTGTGGATTATCAATTGGCCAGTTTTAACTTATTTTCTGCCAAATCCAATCTGTCCAGATCTAAGTTTGACTATATCTTCAGATTGAAAGTATTAGATTTTTATTTAGGAAAACCATTAACACTTTAGGCTATCATGGCAAAGAAAAAAAAATCAAACAAGGTATTGTATATTCTTATTGGGCTAGTGGTAGTGCTCGTGATTTTTGCAATCATTGGAAAGTCTGCCGGATGGATTGGGAATTCCAAAGAGATAGAAGTGGAAACGGCTGAAGCTACGTTGGGGCGAATCGTGGAAACTGTAAGTGCTTCGGGAATGGTTCAACCGGTGTATGAAGTGAAAATATCACCAGATGTTCCTGGAGAGATCATCGAGTTAAATATAGAAGAAGGTGATTCAGTCTTGCGAGATGAAGTGCTTTTGAAAATTCGCCCAGATATTTATCAATCTTCCTTGGAGCGGGCCAAGGCCAACCTCAACCAACAAAAAGCAAATTTAGCAGACGCCAGAGCAAGGGTTGCACGTTCGGAGGCGCAGTTGATCAGAGCAGAAAATGATTATAAAAGAAATAAAGATCTGAAAGATCAAAAAGTAATTTCGGATGCCGACTTTGAAGTGTCTGACGCAAATTATAAAGTAGCCAAGAATGATTTACTTTCTGCCAAGGAATCTGAAAAAGCTTCTCAGTTTATTGTGGCAAGTGCTTCTGCTTCTGTAGAAGAAGCAGAGGAGAACTTGAGGTTCACCATCATTCGCGCACCCATTTCCGGTACAGTTTCCAAATTGGATGTAGAGTTAGGCGAGCGGGTTGTCGGTACAGCTCAAATGGCAGGGACAGAAATGCTTAGGATTGCTGACCTTACCAACATGGAAGCGCGTGTAGATGTCAATGAAAATGATATCATCCGTGTTTCGCTTGGGGATACTGCTACAATAGATGTTGATTCATACGCGCATACTGGAAAGAAGTTTAAAGGCATAGTCACCAACATCGCCAATACAGCAAATCTCAAAACTTCACCAGATGCTGTTACAGAATTTGAAGTGCGTGTCAAGATCATGAATAGCTCTTATAGTGACCTCACAGAAGAACAAGGTTCTGTTTCTCCTTTTCGTCCGGGAATGACTGCCAGCGTGGATATTACAACCAAAGTAAAAGATCAGATATTGACTATTCCATTGGCTTCGGTCACTACTAGAAATCCGAATATAAAAATGGGTGTTGAGGGTGAAGGGGACAAATCCAATAGTGATAATACACAAACAACTGCCTCTTCCAAGTCGAAAAATGAGGATGAAACTAAGGAGGTTGTCTTTTTATTTGATGCGGGTGCAGCAAAGATGATGGAAGTAGAAACCGGTATTAGCGATTTTGAAAATATAGAGATATTAAGTGGCGTAGAAAAAGGAGCAAAAATTATAAAAGGCCCATTTATTGTAGTTTCCAAGCGACTTAATGATGGCGATCTTGTGAAAGAGAAAGAAGAGGAAAATGGCAAAGGAGATAAAGAATAGATATCGTAAAAAAGGGAGTCGATTAATTCGCTCCCTTTTTTTGTGTCCAAACTAAACAGATAAAAGCCTTGTAAAAAGGCTTAAATCAACATAACAACAATCATACACTGCTCTATATATTTTTACCATGCATCTTTTTGCATGGAAGCGCTGTGGCTTAAACTTTCCTTTGCTCTTTAATATTTACTTGTTCCTGAGGAACATCCTTTAACCCCTTAGTGTAAGTAGGGCAAGTTCTCTGGGTACAGCAAGTTGCAATACTCATAAATAAAATTATCGTAAAAATTACTCCATATTTCATAATCCATCCGTTTTAAATGCAATTATATATCTGTAAAAGTAAATTCCAGCGATTAGCCAAACCACCTTATACAAATGAAAAAATTACATCAGTAACAAAAAAAATAGATAATGAAAAAACAATTTGCCCTGCTTTTTCAGTTTTATTGTTTAGAATGCAATTCAAATTTACCTGAAAAGCAAGTGATAATTTAAAAGCATTAATGCACCAACCATATGTCTGGGTATAAATTTTCAAGATTCATTCCGCCAAAGAATTCAAATAAAAGTGGATTTGACCAGCTTCATGATATTTTTAACCAATTGATATTGATGACCTCAGGAAATGTTGCTGAAGCATTGTCTTGGCTTACCAATATCGACAAACAATATGGGCTTACGGATGAAAAATATGGCATCGGTGATTTTATTGAAGACCTGAAAAACAAAGGTTTTATCGCAGAAGAAGCTCAAAATGGTACATTATCTATTACCGCCAAAAGCGAGCAATCCGTTCGGAAAAGTGCTTTGGAAGAGATATTTGGCAAGTTGAAAAAGTCAAAAAGAGGAAATCACTCAACTACCCACCGGGGTATAGGAGACGAAAGAAGTGCTGACCATAGGGAATTCCGTTTTGGCGATAACCTCGATCAAATCTCCATGACCGAGTCTATCAAAAATGCACAGGTAAACCATGGAATAGGTGATTTTCACCTTACTGAAAATGATCTCGAAATTACAGAAAAGGAGCATAAAGCACAGACATCCACGGTGCTGATGATCGATATTTCTCATTCCATGATCTTGTATGGGGAGGACAGGATCACGCCTGCCAAAAAGGTCGCCATGGCCCTTGCTGAACTTATTATTAAAAATTATAAGAATGACACGCTGGATATATTGGTATTCGGAAATGATGCTTGGCAAATTGAGATCAAGGATTTACCATATCTCGAAGTGGGGCCATATCATACCAATACGATAGCTGGATTAGAACTGGCCATGGATTTATTGCGCAGAAGGAAAAATCCTAATAAGCAAATATTCATGATCACTGATGGGAAGCCGACATGCATGAAGGTTGGTATTAAATATTATAAAAACAGCTTTGGGCTAGACAGTAAGATTTTGAATAAAACGTTGAACCTAGCCGCTCAATGCCGTAAAATTCATATTCCTGTCACTACTTTTATGATCGCTTCAGACCCTTATTTAAGGGAATTTGTAAAAGATTTTACCAAGATTAACAATGGAAATGCCTACTATAGCAGTCTTCAAGGGTTGGGAAATCTGGTATTTGAAGACTATCAACGCAACCGAAAAAAACATTTTTAAACTGAATAACACAACCAATGAAGTACAAGGATATTCCAAAAGAAGCACTTCAGAAAATAACCACATTAGGGGAACTGAAAGCAGCAGAATACACCACGATTTCCATAAAGGAGGAACTTCGAACTAACCTGATGCTTAAATTGCAAAAAGGAGAAAACCCTTTTGATGGGATATGGGGTTATGACGAAACTGTGATTCCTGATATAGAAAGGGCTATTCTTTCCATGCATAACATCAATTTTTTGGGGTTGAGAGGCCAAGCCAAAACCAAGATGGCAAGGCTTATGGTCAATCTTTTGGATGAATATGTGCCTATAATCCATGGATCGGAGTTAAATGATGACCCGATGAAGCCTCTTTCCAAATATGGCAAAGAGCAGGTTCATGAATACGGCGATCAGACTGCAATACGGTGGATGCACAGAGAGGAGCGCTACACAGAAAAATTAGCAACGCCCGACGTTTCAGTTGCTGATTTGATTGGTGATGTCGATCCGATCAAAGCAGCTTCTATGAAGTTGAATTATACTGATGAACGCGTGATCCACTATGGACTTATTCCTAGGTCAAACAGGGGTATTTTTGTGATCAATGAGCTCCCTGATCTTCAGGCGCGCATCCAAGTGGCACTTTTCAATATTCTACAGGAAGGTGATATTCAGATTAGGGGGTTTAAACTCCGGCTTCCTTTAGATATTCAGTTTGTTTTTACCGCTAATCCGGAAGACTATACTAATCGTGGAAGTATTGTAACTCCATTAAAAGATCGTATAGACAGCCAGATTATCACACATTATCCGATGTCAAAGGAGATTGGAAAAAAGATTACGGAACAGGAAGCCCGAAAAAAGCCATCTCAGGAAACTACTGTTCAAATCAATGACCATGTGCGCGATTTGATTGAGGAAATAGCTATCCAGGCAAGAGCTAGTGAATTTGTAGATGAGAAAAGTGGCGTGTCAGCACGACTAACTATATCGGCGTTTGAAAACATAAAAAGTGCAGCAGAGCGCAGGGCTCTGATCAATCATGAAAAAACCACCAATATTCGAATCGCTGATTTTATTGGTGTAATCCCCGCAATCACCGGAAAGGTAGAATTGGTGTACGAGGGAGAGCAGGAGGGGCCGGGAATTGTCGCAAGGGATCTGCTGGGTAAGGCGATCCGTGCTCAATTTATTACGCACTTTCCTGACCCTGATGTAGCGCGAAAACAAAAGGAAGATAACCCGTACAAAAAAATTATTGATTGGTTTAGTGACGGCAATGAGGTAGATATTCTCCATGATTATCCGGATAAAAAATACGAGCACCTGCTCAACGAAATTCCTGGACTAAGGGCCTTTGTGGAGCGTTATTTAAAAGGATTGCCTTCTGGAGAGAAATTGTTTTTCATGGAATTTGCACTACATGGTTTGGCTGAATACAGCCTGATCAGCAAAAAGCACATTAATACCGGCCTTATTTTTAAAGATCTTTTGAGCAGTATGTTTACTGCTCCGGAAGGAGACCCCGACGATGATTTTTTGACTGATTTAGGGTAACTGTTATTGTCAGATTGTATATTTTTAGAAAGTAGTTGATAGGCATAGAAAATTTTTTATCAGTGGAACTAAGAGAGCTCGAAGACTTAGTACGCCAGGGCGAAGGGCAGGAGTTGGAGTTTAAACTGAAGGCTTCATTCCCGGAAAAAATCGTAAAGGAAATGGTGGCTTTCGCCAATAGCAACGGTGGTCAGCTGCTGGTAGGAGTAGATGATGACCAAAGAATTGCCGGATTAAAATTTGCAGAGGAAGAGAGATTTGTAGTCGAAAAAGCCATCAAAACCCATGTCAAACCCAACATCAAGTATCAATCTCATTTTATTCCTATAAACAGAAAGCGAAGTGTTTTGCATTTCAAGGTCTTTGAAAACCGCAAAAAACCCAGCTATTACCTCGAAGACCCCAACAAAAGAGGAAAAGCTTATGTTCGTGTTAATGATAGAAGTGTGCAAGCGAGCAGGGAAATGGTGGAAATAATGCGTCGAAAGTCCATGAAAAAATCATATCCGGTTCAGGTTGGGGAAAAGGAGCAAATACTTTTTCAATTTATCGAATCGCACGGGAAAGCCACGCTTTTTGATTTCATGGAAAAAACAGGGCTTCCCAGATATAAAGCGTCTCAAATTTTAGTACGACTGGTCATTTCTAATATTTTAAAAGTAAGTCCAGGAGAAGGAACAGACTATTTTTCAATGAAAATTGCTACAGAATATGAAGGTGAAAACAAAAGCCGTTGATGGCAAAAAAATATTCGTTTTGGACACTTCGGTGATCATTTATTCTCATGATTCTATCATGAATTTTGCTGAGCACGACGTTGCCATACCAATTACTGTTTTGGAAGAGTTGGATAATTTCAAAAAGGGGAACGATACCAAAAATTTTGAAGCTAGGGAATTCATTCGGCTTCTTGAAAAAATATCCAAAGGAGAAAAGTTACAAAACTGGTTACCCATCAACGGAAAATCAAGAGGGAAATTTAAGGTGCTAATGAATACTCATAGTGCCGTAGATGCCGAAAAAATATTTGACGATAAAAAGCCTGATCACAAGATTCTCAATGCTGCTCTGCAACTACAGGATGAGAAAGGACACGACAAAGTCATTCTTGTTTCTAAGGATATAAATCTGCGGCTCAAAGCCAAGTCCCTAAATTTACTAGCACAGGATTATGAAACCGGGAAAATAAAAAATGTTAATACGCTTTACACCGGGAAATCCATTATTGAAAATACAGATCCCGAAATTATCAATGAATTATATGCCCAAAAGTCATGCAATGTAAAGACATTGCTGAAACGGGAAAAGCCCGTAGCTCATAACTATTTCATCTTAAAAGGCGACCGAAAATCCGGCCTTGGATATTACAATCCTACTACTGATCAAATAGAATTAGTGGAGAAAAGACCTGTATATGGAATAAAGCCCCGAAATGCCGAGCAAACCTTTGCTATACATGCTCTACTAAATCCGGAAATAAAGTTAGTTTCCATTACTGGGGTTGCCGGTACTGGCAAAACTTTGATCGCTTTGGCCAGTGCTCTGGAGCAGCGCAAGAATTTCAAGCAAATTTATTTGGCACGCCCTATAGTTCCATTGAGCAACAAAGACATAGGATACCTTCCAGGAGATATAAAATCCAAGTTAAATCCATACATGGAGCCACTTTTTGATAACCTAAAATTTATTCAAAATCAGTTTAAGGAAACAGAAAGTGACTATAAGCGACTTACGGAAATGCTAAATAATGAAAAGTTGCTGATTACTCCTCTTGCTTATATTCGAGGCAGGTCGCTCTCCAATATTTGCTTCATTGTGGATGAGGCGCAGAATCTGACCCCACATGAAGTGAAAACTATTATTTCGAGGGCCGGGGAAAATACAAAGTTTATATTCACGGGAGATATTTACCAAATTGATACTCCATATCTGGATTCGCAGAGTAATGGGCTGTCTTATCTGATCGATAGAATAAAGGGAAATCCATTGTATGCGCACATAACCTTGGAAAAAGGTGAACGTTCTGAACTGGCCAACCTGGCCAATGAACTTTTATAATTTGGCATAAAAAAAGCCCTACAATTGCTTGCAGGACTTTTTAGTAGTTAAAAAAATGTTTTATACAGGTATTCCGATGGAGATAAGCGAGCTGCTTACCTTCAACCCTGCTTGTTCTATTTTTTCTTTGCTAATCTTAAATTTCATTTTTGACTGTTCAAAAACGAAACTTATTGCAGCACCTTTATTCATCATATCCTCTTCTGTTACCAACAAGGTATTTGACAGACTGCGCGTGTTGATATTATATAAGATGTTTTTTTTCCCAGACATCGGTACGTAGGCAATGTGGCATTTGTTGATATCTGCTGATGCACCAATTGAGATCACCTGGATATTTTGTCCCCACACCTGCTTGTTTTCTAAGTTTGCTTTTATCTCTACAAAAGCCTTTTCATTTCCATAGACACCTATTGTGAAAGGTCCTGAGTTCGCATTTTCCCATTTTACATGCTTCGAAAAATTATATAAAAATAAAGACTGTATTTTATAAGAACTTATCTGCGCAGACGAATGCGAGACGCTGATGACGGTCAAAACAACTACTAAAAATGCCGTGATTTTGATCTTCAAATTAGTTATATGCATATTAATATTATCTAATGAGTTGTTCTTAAAATATGTAAACCTGAACTCAAATATAGCCCGCGTTTGTAGTATATAGAAGTTAGGGAGCATAGGTATCCGGTGTGAGACCGCCGGGTGTAGTAAGAACAAAAGGCTTTTGCAACAATAATTTTGTCTATGGTTCAGTTCCAGAGAATTATTGACATGGATACTGAATTTTGATTGCTGGATAAACACACAAAATCTTTCGGTAAATGGGAGTTAAAAACTGACAAAACAAAAAATGTCCTTGGAATATGGAGCAAATCCATTAACTGCAGGTCAATCCTCCTCATGTAACAAAATCGAGGTAAAGTGAATTCTTTCTCGGTCAGAGAATAGATGGCTCTTTCTTTGAGCGCAAAGTTCAAATCATATCTTTGGATTCCATCAACCTGATGATCGTGGAAATAATGTCTTCCTCTTCAAGTGTCATATAATTAAACACCAAATCAAAAATGGTATTGTCCACTTTGCCACCTTCAAAAAACTCCATGATCAGTTGTCGCTGATGGTCGATGTGATTTATTTTTTTTCTGGCCTCGGCAAGAGAAATCATTTGTCGGTTGCTCACATCATTGATTCTCCATTCCAAAGGAGCGACAAGTTTGATATGGAGGGAGTTGGGAATATCCCTTGCTACAACAACTCCACCACGACCAACGATGATTGCTTGCCCTTGCAGCGCAAATGAGCGTACAACGTCCTTAATAGTTTTTCTGATTTTAAGGTCTCCCGGATAATATTTTCGAGAAAGAGATGTCACAATATCATTTACAACATTAACATCTTCTTTGGAAATAAGGTCTCGGATAATGCCTGGCTTTAGGTGAAGCTCCTTGGCCGATTCTTCAAGAATTTCCTTGCCAATCCAATGCCAATCTTGCTGAGAATGTTTTTTCAATTCTACCGACAGCCGATCCGCTATTTTCTTTGCTGGACAACCATATTCCCTAGAGATGGTAACAACTGGCCCTGGTCTGAAATGCTGCCCTTTCGGAATAGCAGCATCTGACACTAGCCGTTTTTTCATGTAATGGACTAAAATATTGTTCATAATAATGGTTTTTAAGAGTAAAAAGAAATTGCAATTCTATAGTACTAGTTACGGAAATTAAGGCATAATAGTGGTGACAATTTTAGGATATTTTTAGACCAAAGTGAGTTCAAGAGGTTATTATGAACCTTTTTTATATCTGAATATTGCCAGCGAGTTGATCAATAGTATAAAAATTGACATGACAATGAAATGGCTTGCAACATCCTTAAATCCGGCACCTTTTAAAAGTACCATGCGATTTACCTCTATAAAATATCGCACTGGATTAAGTCTTGTGATTTGCTGTGCCCATTCAGGCATGTTTTCAACAGCGGTAAATAACCCCCCCAGTAAAATAAATATCACCAAGAAAAACCATGAGATAAACATGGCTTGCTGCTGGGTTTCGGTGATAGTAGAAATCAATAGCCCGAGCCCCAACACCACTAACAGATATGTTCCTGCAAAAGCAAAAAGCGTAAAAATGCTTCCGACCATAGGGATGTCAAATACCAGTTTCGCGAGTAACAATCCCAAGCCAAATTCTACCATGCCCACCATCCAGAAGGGTAACGTCTTACCAAAGATGAAATAATGTTTTTTGATGGGAGTAACATGGATTTGATCAATAGTACCCAATTCCTTTTCGCGTACTATGTTCATGGACGATAGAAAGCCACCAATCATTGTCACCAGCAACACAAGGATTCCCGGCACCATATAGGCCTGATAGTTTAGCTCTGGGTTGTACCAATACGAATAATCCATCTCAATTTGTTGGTATTCTGGAGTTGCCGTCAGGCTGCTTTGCATCCCAAAATCCACAATTAGTGATCGGTTGAAATCCATGATGATGTTGGTGGCATAGCTCGATGAAAGACCTGCTTTGGTACCATCAATGGCATTCATAATGACTTGAATATCTGTAGTACCGTCTCGATATAAATCCTGTTCGAATCCATGTGGAATAACCAGAATCTGGTCGCAATCGCCACGCTGCATGGATTCTTTTGCTTCTGCCAAGGAATTTGAAAAATCGTTTATTATAAAATATTGTGAAGCTTCAAATTGATTGTAGAGCAAACCGGAAAATTGGCTTTTGTCCTGATCCACAAAAAATAATTTTATGTGTTTGATTTCATAATCCACAGCAAAGGAAAGCACGAGAAGTTGGATCATCGGCAGTACGAAAATGATTGGCAACATGGATTTGTTCCTGAATATCTGGATAAACTCCTTTTGCAATATGAATCTCAAACTTCTCATATCAGGTCAGACGGGGTTTGAATTTTTTGATGCTCAGCAATATAAAAAAGACCAAAAAACCCATGAGAATTACCGTTTCTTTCCATACCAGTCCAATTCCGGCCCCTTTTAGCATAATGCCTTTAATAATTATGATAAACCATTTTGCCGGTACGATATTGGAAATCAGTTGGAGTGGCCATGGCATGTTTTCAACCGGAAAAATAAACCCGGAAAGCAGGATAGTGGGAAGCATGAGCCCCATCAATGACGCCATCAGTGCGACTTGCTGGGAGGAAGTAACGGTGGAAATGAATATCCCCAACGAAAGGACCGTCAAGATAAAGAGTATCATTTCTGCTAATAAAAGCATCAAATTTCCATGAATTGGAACCCCGAAAACGAAATACCCCAACAACAAAATGATGATCGCATTGATAAATGAAAGCAACAAATAGGGGATCACTTTGGCCAAGATAATGACAGCGGGTTGCATGGGCGTGGCAAGCAAAACTTCCATAGTCCCCAGTTCCTTTTCTTTGGTAATGGAAATGGAAGTCATCATGGCAGACACGAGCATCAATATAATGGCAATGAGCCCAGGAACGAAAAGATAAACCCCTTTCAGTTCTTTGTTGTAAAACATTTCCGCATGGATGTCTATGGAAAATGGAAGCTTTTTTCGGGCATTTTGCTGCATTTGATAATCGGTGACAATCGCCTTCGTATAGTTCAGCAGCATGGTTGCCGTATTTGGATCGGAGGCATCTGCAATGACCTGCATGTGCGCAATGCTTTCCTTTTCAAGCCGTTGCCCGAAACCTGGTTCAAACAAAATAACTTCCTTGATATTTCCTTTTTTGAATATCGGTTCTATCTCACTTTCATTCGACAGGTACTCGTCCAGAATAAAATATTCTGTTGCCAGAAGTTTGTCAATCAATGCCTTGGAATGCGTGTCTTTTGCTTGGTCGAGAATGGCAATTTTAGCATGCTTGATCTCGTTGGTGATGGCAAATCCAAAAAGTAGAATTTGGATGATTGGCATGCCAAGCAGAATAATTAGGGTTCGCCAATCACGCAGGATGTGGTAGATTTCTTTTCTGACAAAAGCTAAAAACCGATCCATACCACTAAAAGATTTTCACAGTTTCAGGTCGGGCCAATTGTAAAAACAATTCGTCCATGGATTTTACATGGTATTTGGCCTTTAGTTCTTTTGGACTGCCCAAAGCCTCTATTCTTCCATCAACCATAATCGAAACTCGGTCACAATATTCAGATTCATCCATGTAGTGAGTTGTCACGAATATGGTAGTCCCAAGTTTGGCTGTGGCATAGATCATTTCCCAAAATTCCCTTCGCGTTACAGGGTCAACGCCACCGGTCGGCTCATCCAAAAAAACTATCTCTGGTCCATGAAATACAGCCACCGAGAAAGCCAGCTTTTGCTTCCACCCCAGCGGCAGGTCGCCAACTTGGGTATTGGCAAAATCAGTCAGGTGCAGCCGCTCCATCAATTCATCGGTCTTTTCTTTTATTTGCTTGTTCGATAGACCATAAATTCCTCCAAAAAACCGTATGTTTTCGCGCGCCGTCAAATCCTGATAAAGCGAAAATTTCTGGCTCATGTATCCAATCCTTTTTTTTACTTTCTCACTTTCTTTATTTATATCAAAACTTGCGACGGTTGCCTGACCGCTAGAGGGAACTAGCAAGCCACAGAGCATTTTCATAGCGGTGCTTTTTCCCGCTCCATTTGCTCCTAAAAAACCAAATATTTCCCCTTTTTTGGTGTTGAAACTGATTTCGTTCACAGCGGTGAACGCACCAAATTTTTTCGTGAGGTTTTGCACATCAATGGAATATTCGTTAGGCATCGGCTGTCTTGTTTGCATTTCCCATTAAAGCCAAAAAACAATCTTCAATCGTTGGCTCAATTTTATCCACCTCGATTTCACCATGGCCAAGTTGCTCCAAATACTGTATGAGTTCTCGCGGATCAAAACTTACTTTTTGGTCAGAATAGTGAATGTGACTGCCAAAAAGGAAGGCCGATTCTACATCTTTATACCGTCGTAGATCCTGGAGCAGCTCATGCTTTTTGTTGGAAACAATGGCATAAACCTCTTTTTCGTATTGGCCGACAATGGCTGTCGGAGTGTCAATACTCAGTAATTTACCGTCTTGAATCAGGGCGATACGGTCGCACAAACTTGCCTCATCCATGTATGGGGTAGAAACAAATATGGAAATTCCATGCTTTTTGAGGCTCTTCAGCATCTTCCAAAACTCTTGTCGGGATACGGGATCAACACCTGTGGTCGGTTCATCCAAAAAAATCACTTTAGGTTGATGGATCATGGCACAGGAAAGTGCTAATTTTTGCTTCATTCCACCAGATAGCTTTCCTGCCCTACGACTTTTAAAAGGTTCTATTTGTTTGTAAATGTCTTCAATCAAATGATAGTTCGCTTCAACGGTTGTGCCAAATATTGAAGCAAAAAGCTCAAGGTTTTCTTCGACGGTGAGATCTTCATAGAGGGAAAATCGCCCGGGCATGTACCCGAAGACTCGGCGCAAATTTTTATATTCCTTTACCACATCAAGTCCCATCACAGTGGCTGTTCCACTATCCGGTAAAAGTAGCGTTGTCAATATCCGAATCAGGGTTGTTTTGCCTGAACCATCCGGACCGATCAACCCAAATATTTCACCCTCCTGCACTTCGATGTTTATGTCCTGAAGTGCCACTACATTTCCAAAAGATTTGCTTATTCCATGAATTTGGATCATCATTTTTTATTTAAATTCCACCTCGCCCGGCATCCCGATTTTTAGTTCTCCATTATTCTTGACACGAACCTTGAAAGCATACACCAGGTTGACACGTTCCTCCTTAGTTTGGATCACTTTTGGGGTAAACTCTGCTGATGAGGAAATCCAGGTGACTGTCCCAGAATGTGCCTTTTCCCCATCATTCTGATCTGTTTTTACAGTAACCTCTTGACCGATTTTCAGATCGGCTATTTGTTGGCCACTGACATAAGCTCGTAAAGTAATATATTCTAAATCAGCAATTTTGTAAAGCTGTTTTCCAAAGGCAGTGATTTCATTTTCATACGCCATCTTGGTGAGCACCGTGCCGGAAATCGGGTTGATGATGACACATTTTTGGATCTGATCTTCAAGTTGCTCGATTTTTACTTTCAAGGGTTGAATTTCACTGAGCAGTCCACGATTGGCTGTGGTCAACTGACTTTTGGTGGCTGCTATCTGTTTTTTGACTACATCCAACTGACCTGCCAGATCATCATATTGTTTGCTGGTAGCTGCACTGTCTGCTAATAGTTTTTCAACTCTGTTTTTTTCGCGGAGTAAATTGGCCTTTTGCTTTTCAAGTACATCTGTTTGTACCAATACATTTTGCGTTTTTGCTTTTATCGCCTCAATATTGGCCTGCAACTGCTTTTTGCTTAGGAATAATTGTATGCTATCCACATAGCCGATTAGTTGCCCAGCTTTTAGTAAATTCCCTTCTTCTATTTGAAAAGAAAGTAGTTTTCCGTTAGCCTCGGATGAGATGATTACCTCATCAGCCTCAAAATTTCCATAGGCATCAGCCTTGTCGGTATCCTGATTGCATCCTTGGAAGATTAACAAACCAAGTATGTTGTATAAAAGATATCTTTTCATCTGCTTATCATTTTTTAAGTAACTGAATGCCAAGGCTTATAATCATGCCTGGTGTATCCTTGATTTGCTCCGGCCATGCCGGTTTGATTGTTAAATAATTCATAGGTTTCCTGAGATGTTTAGCCAATTATATTGCGCTTGTTTCAGTTGGATCAGATGAATTTGCTGACTGAGTTGCAGTTGTGTTTTTGTTGTCATTTCATTGAGGTAATCCGTAGAAGTGATCACTCCATTTTTGACTTGTGAAAATGCGCTTGACACAATTTCCTCCTGCAATGCCAATATTTCGGCATCCTTATCCAACAACTTCCCCAGTTTATTTACTTGAGCCAAAGACTTGGTCAGCTGATTATCTATCTGGTCTTCGAGGTATTCTTTTTTACTTTCTACAATGGCCTGATTGGTTTGAAAAACACTTTTTTC
>JAUHYU010000040.1 GCA_030426345.1 Bacteroidia bacterium | reverse complement strand
ATAAATAATGTCAATAAACTGATAAATTGCTCTGTAATATACTCATTCTGATTAGAGCTGATGATATTAATCCACCATTGTCCATCAGTAATAATCATCGCCCAAGCGAAAATGGTTCCCGCAACGACAGATAAACCGACGCTATATTTCACAGCTAGGCGCGGATTACGTAAGAACAACCATCCGCCTACTGCTAAACACGTAGAATACGCAAGTTGTTTCGTGTATCCAGCGAGCAACAACAAGAGAAAAGCGATCAGAATCCGCCGATTTCGCCCCTTTTTGCTCAATTGAAGGGCATTTGCTATGACGACAACGGATAATGTCTCAAACATCACCATCAGCAAATGTTGCCTTAATAATGGTCCTATGTGATAAATAAAGTTAGATGCTAAAAAAGCACTGCCACCTATAAGACCGATCCATAAATGTTTTTCTTCACGCCATATGGCATAAGTTATTGCGCTTGAAGTAATCAAAGTCGCTACAAAGATGATAAGACGTCCATACCAAAAATGTGCCCCAAATAACCACACAAAGGGCACCATCAATACATGGAAGAATGGTGCGTAACCACTTGCGTAAAATGGATATTCGTCATTATCACAATAGGGGCATTCCCCATCTGCGAGTAAAATAGCATTATTGAGTTCAAAACCTTCTGCTTGGTCATAATCAAAAGGGAATGGAATTAAAGCAATCCCAAATGAGATGTAAATAATGACGTGTAAGGTCATTATCAAAATTATTATCGCTAATAGGCTATTTTGTATCAGTTGCCAATATTTAGAAGAATTTGTCATGTTCTGTAGGTATCATTTATCTGAGATTGAACCTGTAAATTAGCCTCTTAAAGAATAAAAATCAATAGGTATATCTGTTTCATAAGCTGAATGTCAAATAAAAGCATTTTAAATCCATGAAATTGTCGTGGATCAGAAGGCTGGGAAGAAAAACCGGAATCACGTACAAAGTCGTGATTCCAGTATTTTTACACCTGTATTTTTTTATTTGGAGGCAGTACCAGTGGGAAATGATCCAAGGTTTTGGCTCATGTCATATGTCAAGTGGTCCATGGCCATATCAGGAATTGTAGCTACCAAAGGCTTTAGCGTAAAAGGATTTGGACTATTATCAGGATCTGGCTCAATGCTGATCACTCCGGTTCCATTGCTTAAATCCGTAGGGAAGGTAAGTCCTGATGGCGCATTCATTAGGTAATCTTCTCCGGGAAATGGAGGGCCTGGCTCAGTTGAACTAAAGGAATCATCTTCATCCACCATATCCACAGCGGTAAATTTCCCACTTGTGACAGGTTGGCCATCAATGACCGTCCAGCCTTCATATTTCCATCCGGCAGGAAGCGTAGGCAGGGTAAGCCCCACAGCAGGAGTTCCGCTGGAAAGGTCTAAAAACCATATACCGCTATTTTCATCTGTCATTGCGCCATTGGTTGGTGTGGCGAGAATATATTTGCCGGCAGCTGTAGAGAAATTGTTTCCAAGTGCTGCTCCGTGGCCTACGCTCAAATTGGCGCTATTGCCGCTAAAATCACCTGCTAAGATGTGTACAGCACTCGGAGCAGGGTCGGTATCGGGAACAGGTTCGATGGTCAATATAAAAGCTGTAGCATCGTCCAAATCTTCCATATCCAAAGGAAATGAAGTTTTTGACATAGTACCACTAGAATTTACACTAAAAGTGCCGGTACTCATCGGAACGCCGCCCACCATAATCCAGCCTTCGTACATGGCCTCACTGCCTAAATCTTCCAAGCCTGAAATATTCAGATTTAGGTTTTGCATTGGGTTTTCTTCGTCGTCATTTTTGCATCCCGTGAGGGATAGTATGGCGAATAGAGTAATAATTGGAATAGAGTTTTTCATGGTTTTATATTTATATTTTTTAGTTGTACAATTCAACGAAAGAAAAATCACCACACCTTCACGATAAGATCACAAAAGTATCACGGCCAATTTACAATCGTTGTCTTACGCACCTAACCCTCACATTTACAGTGAAATAATGCCTCAAAATCCATGAATAATTTATCGTATTGAAATGGGTGAAATGTCTTTGTGGTGACATCGCAGAGTCTGATATAAAAACTAACCTTACAAAAAATGATTGCATTGTGATCCTTTTGTGATACTTAATTAAGTCATTCGTTTTAAAATTGACCTTATGCAAAAAGTTCTTGTTATCGAAGATGATCCTGAGATTGTCGAACTGCTAGAAATACACCTTAAAGATTTATCATGTGAATTGATAAAGACCTACTCGGGTGAAGAGGGGCTAAAAGCATTAAAAAACCATGCCGCAGATTTGGTAATACTTGATGTAATGCTCCCCGGCATTGACGGTATGGAGGTTTGCCGGAGGATAAGAAGTGAGCAAAATAAAGTCCCTGTGCTCATGCTGACTGCTAAATCAGAAGAAATTGATAAAGTGTTGGGGCTTGAGATCGGTGCGGACGATTACCTGACGAAACCCTTTAGTATCCGTGAATTTATTGCACGGGTAAAAGCGATTTTCAGAAGGACGCAAATGATGAACGAGAGCCAATCTGCCAATGGTAGCAATATTATAGAGACTGGAGAATTAAAGATAGATATTGAAATGCGGAAGGTTTCTGTGAATGGAAATAAAGTGGAACTATCCCCAAAGGAATTTGAACTGCTGATCTTATTGGCGTCTAATCCTGGAAAAAGCTATAATCGTTCTCGCTTGCTCAATTTAGTGTGGGGATATGATTTTGAAGGGTATGAGCATACGGTCAATTCGCACATCAACCGCTTAAGAGCCAAAATAGAGCCTGATATGGCCAATCCAACTTATATCATCACAACTTGGGGAGTTGGATATAAATTTAACGAAGAGATATAATAACTTATGAAGCGACATACTATTTCTAACAAGCTCTATTGGAAATTATCCTTTACATTTTTGGTGATATTGACATTGGTCGGTTTTGCCTATGTGAGCATTACGGCCTATTTTTCCAACAAGTATTTTGAAGAGATCACTCAATTGCTTAATAGCAAAGTAGCGAATCACCTCATTGAAGAAAAGTTTAAAGACCATTCGCCATTTCTTGAAGATGGCTCTGTGAACAAGTCCCTTTTTGGTGATATCATGCATGAGATGATGGCGGTAAATCGTGGTATCGAAGTGTATTTACTTGACAATGAAGGGATAATACTTTATTCGGTGGTTCTGGATCACAGCGAACCGGAAGCACCCAAACAACATGTGGATTTAGGGCCTGTTAGGCAATTTATCGAGCATGATGGCCAACAATTCATTTTGGGAGATAACCCCCGAAACGCCAACGATCCCAAGATATTTTCTGCAGCCCATTTCCAGCTTCCTGATCATGAGGGATATATTTATATTGTCCTTGCCGGAAAGCAATTTGATGCGGTGATGAGTAGACTAAAGGGGAATTATTTTTTGAATTTGGGCTCCGGAACCATGGTTTTGGCACTGTTTTTTGCCATGGTAGTAGGGTTGATAGCGATCTGGTATCTGACGGCTAATTTAAGAAATGTCATTGATACAGCGATCAGGTTTAAGGAAGGTGATACCAGTGCTCGCATTGAAAATGCGGAAAAAACTGATTTGGCTGCTTTGGCAACAACCTTTAACCAGATGGCAGACACTATTAATGACAACATGGAGAAATTGAAAAACCATGATAGGTTGAGGCAAGAGCTGGTGTCGAATGTATCCCATGATTTGCGCACGCCGTTGGCAATTATTCATGGATATGCAGAGACTTTACTGATCAAAGATAAGGCGCTTTCAGACAAGGAAAGGATACAGTATTTAAATAATATCAATAGCAGCACTGAAAAATTGACGGTGCTGGTTGGGCAACTTTTTGAATATTCTAAGTTGGAAGCAAAGCAGATAGAACCGCATAAAGAGCCATTTTTGATTTCTGATTTGGCCATGGATTTATACTCTAAATATCAAATTCTGGCTAAAGAAAGAGCCATAGACCTGAAAATTGAAATGGAAGGTGGATTGCCTTTGGTTTTCGCGGACATTGCGCTTGTTGAGCGGGTAATCCAGAATTTGCTGGACAACGCCTTGAAATTCACTCCAGAGGAAGGAACTATTACATTGATCCTGAGCCACACCAAAAATAATGTAGAGGTAACGGTGAAAGATAACGGTATGGGGATTTCGGAGCAAGATCAGACTTATATTTTTGAGCGTTATCGTAAAGCCAAAGGGTCTTCAAAAGAGAATTTCGGGGCTGGTCTTGGCCTTGCTATTGTTAAGAAAATTCTTGATATCCATAATTCCAGCATCAAGGTAATTTCTAAACCCAATCAAGGGGCAGCATTTCAATTTGCCCTGCCAGTATATGGGGGATGATCTATAAGATAATATAAAAAGTATCGATTTTCCATGAAAGCAAAAGGGTCCCTCTGGTTTAAACCAGAGGGACCCTTTTATTTGTTAGTTTGATAACGGATTAATTTCCTTCTCCAATACTTGGGTTGTTCATGTCCCACCACAACCGTTCAGAATTTAATACATCTGGAGTTTCATCAAGTTCAGCAATTCCTTGTTCCTGATTGGCAGATCTCCAATTCTCTCGGTTCAAATCCCCAGGGTCCGGAGTTGGCATCCTTCGTGGAAACTTCAGGTCAGGACTATCTACCTGTTCCCTCGCCAGAAGAGTTGATCCCATTTTCGGATAACCAGTTCTACGAGCAAGTACCCAACCCTCATCAGGCATTCTATAGAAATTAAAATGCTGCTGAATATAGACTTTTTCTAAATCATTTGTTCCATCAAATTGCACCTCTGGAGCCATTAAATATGTGTCGATTTCATCGGTGGTTACAGGCAAATAAGGATATGATCGCCCTGAAATTTTAAAGTCAAGCTGGCCAATTTCAGCAACCATGTTATAAGTTTCTATGGAAGCACGTACCCCCATATTATACCAATCCTCTGCATCACCTGTTGTATATCCCTTAAGAACAAACTCAGACATCATAAAATACACTTCAGCTCGGGAGATAAATACATCTACATAAGCACCCAAACCCCTTCCATCTCCATAATTCATGTTGACGTTCATCAATAATCTTTGATTGTATTTAGAAAGTTGAGTAGCATCTACACCTATTGATCCCGGATTTTCTATATATTCATAATCGTCCTTATTCGGATCGTTTCTATTTACCGGTGCTCCAACAAACCGATATCCCAACACATCTTCGCCTTCACCAGTGGTATATAAAACTGCATTGTCATTGGCAATGTCTATAACCGGAGGGATTTCATCACTATATTTAGCGATGCTATCTAGAGTTCCTTGGTGGTATCCATTTGGCTGGTAGAAAATCCGCAACCTTGGATCCATTGTATTTTTCATAAAATCCACCATTGGTTTTGCTGCCCACAATCTTCCTTTCCAATCCATGTCTGCTCCACCAGTACCTCTCCAGTTTTCAGAGATAAAGTAAGTGAATTCGTCATCCATGGTTTCGAAAAGTCTGCCATCAGTTACAACACTACTTATAATGGCTTTGGCTTTGTCTAAAGCTTGAGACTCAAGCCTGAGTGCAATTCTCAGCTTTATGGCATTAGCACATTTTATCCATTTCTGCCAATCGCCTTCATAAATGAAATCAGCGGAACTAAGGTCAATATCTAGTTCTTGATTCTGATCCAGTATGGTTATAGCCGAATTGAGTTCAGTGATCCAAGTATCATATAAAGTGCTCTGATTATCATAAACAGGATTAAGTACGCCCTCAAAACGGCCTTTTGCAGCTTCTGTGTAGGGAATCGATCCGTATAAATCCGTTACCCTCAATCCATGATATGCCGAAACTATATTTGACAAAGCACCAAGCTTGCTATAAAACCCCTGTTCACTTTCTGGTTTTGATTCAATCTGACGACGGATTTCCGCTAAGTGGGGAAGAATTTCGGTGAAATAAACTCCATACTTGCCACCCCTTGGTTCCAAGGTGTTGATATCATTGGCATTGCCATCGTCTCCTGAAACATATTGAGCCCATTCCATTATCTGATGATTGTCGTAGTACCACTCTGAGCCCCTATAATCGCCTAATTTTTTCTCTACATAGGTGAATACAGATTCCAATGGTGGCTGATCAATTACTTCAGGATCTTTATTGATATCTTTAAATTCCTCTTCGCAACTGATGCACGTAAATATTCCGAGTAATAGTATTATTAACTTTTTCATGATATTCATTTTAATCAATTAGAATGTAAACTTTAAAGACATAGTTATTGATCGTACAAATGGAGCAAAACCCATTTGTAAAGCGTTGCCAGCCTGGTTGTTGCTAATAGCTGGATTGATATTGTCCGGCATGGAATTATGAAGAAATCCAAGGTCTCTTCCTGTAACAGAAAGGCTTGCAGTATTGATAAATGAATTACCCAATAAGCTGCTTGGAAAATCATAGCCTAATGTCAGCTCCCTAAGTACTACCCAGTTGCTTTCGTGAATACCCATAAGTGGAGTTCCCGTACTTGCAGAAGTCCATCGGTAAATATAACCGGACCAGTGAGTTGGTTCTACAAGGCCCTGATCGTAGGCGTCTTGGTAAGTCATTCCTCCAACATCATTCTGTTTTATTACTTGATTGTTGTCATCCTTGAAAGTGATAACTGTACCATCAGGAAAGACACCTTCCGGGATATAGCCATCTTCGTATTCTTTTCCAAAATAGTTATTACCCATCCCTTCGCTGGTCCATACTATTCCACCACTCTCTCTATCACGGTTTGGAAGTGAACTTTCGGTAACACCTTGGTGTAATCCGTATCGGTTGGCACTTGAGTAAATGTCTCCGCCGAATGACATATCAAACAAAGCGAATAACCTAAACCCCTTATATCGTAATGTAGTATTAATGGCACCGTACCAGTCGGGTTGCATATTGCCCATTCTTACTAAAGAATCCATGTTTTGTCTTCCATTAGGATATGCCACAGACCAATTGTTTCTCTGAGATAATACTGGGATATCATGATTTCCAGCATTTGTTCCATCATAATATTTATACCCTTCGTAAGTTGAAAGAACTCCATATTCACCACCTACATATGCAAATGTTGCAGTTCCTGCGTTGGCATCGCTTGGATTTCCATGAAGAATAACTTCATTGACACCAGGGTATAAATCAATAATTTTGTCCCTGTTGTGAGAAATTGCTAATCCTATGTCCCAAGAAAAGTCACCGGACTGTATTGGAGTACCATCAATCATTAACTCTATACCTTGATTTTGCAGATTGCCTGCATTAATCAACTGCTGTGTTATCCCACTTTCATTTGGTACGCTTAGAGGAATAATCTGGTCATGAGTATTGTCTTTATAATACGCAAAATCAATTCCTGCCCTACCATTCAAAAATCTCACATCGAAACCAGCTTCAAAAGATCTCTTTGTTTCCGGTTTAATATTTGGTGAAATAGCAGTAGTGTTTTCAAATTTGTAAAGACCTAATGTAGGCTCCTCATTAAAAGTTTGAGACACGAAACCAGAAGATAATTTATATGGATCAGTATCATTGCCTACAAATGCATAGGATACACGCAACTTAGCAAAAATAGATTCTGGTATAGATATTGATTCATTTAACACCCATGACAAACTTGCTGAAGGATAGAAATAAGAATTGTTGCCACTTCCATCAGGATAGATCAGCGCAGATGACCAGTCATTTCTACCTGTCAGAGAAAGGTATAAAGTAGATTTATAATCAATATTTAAATAGGAATAGATCGAATTGATTGTTTTTCTAAGGCCAATGCCACCTGAAAGGTTTGGACTATCGAATGAATTTTTGATATTATACCAATCCCTTATTTTAAAGCCACTTCTTGTAGAGTATCCGGTAGATGAAGCATCAGTATTCCAGGTTTCGCCACCGACGAGAATATCAAAGCTCAAATCACTGTTCAACTCTTTTTGATAGGTGAGACTACCGCCAAAGCTGTATTGGGATCTTCTGCCATGGCTAAGTGAATAGCTGGCATTGCTCAACCGATCGAGGCTTGTAGCGTCCTTTTTTGACTCATTTTCATATGTAAACTGGTTGATGTTCCCTTTGATATTTGCTGAAAGGCCTTTAGCAATTTTAAAATCTAGATATACATTGGCTAGTAAGGAACTTTCATTTCTTTCGATATCCTCATCATAAATCTCAAACCATGACTGACTTTTTTTGGTGTACATGTATTTGCCATTGTTTGTAGGGTATGGAACCCCTCCATCGGCAGCTTTATAGTTGTCCCGCCATTTGTCAGGGTCATAGCTTCGTGGAAAACCATCATGAAACCATGCACTTTGCAATGTTCCGGTTGGAGGATTATTCATTTTAGAACCGGTATATTGCATGCCAGCACCTACGGTGATTACGTCTTTAACTAAATCCTGTGTGCCCTTGATGCTAATGGAGTTTTTGGAGAAGTCGTTGAAAGGTTCAACTCCATTGTCCATAAAGTTTGAGAATGAAATCCTGAAAGTATTATATTCAGTGCCGCCATCTACTGCAACGTTAGTATTGTTAATGGCTCCTGTTTCAAACATTTTTTTATAATTATCTGGTTGAGCCACCCATTTAGCCATGGATCCATCATAATCTATATAATCTTGGCCATCAAACTTAGGCCCCCAACTCGCAGCATTTTCTTCGCTCATATTATGCTGAAGGGATCCTATATATTGTCCGTTAACCATCTCATAGTAGGCAAATTGTTGATTGTCATGCTTGTCCCCATCAGGACGGCCATTGGTAACATCGTTTGAAAACATACCTGCAGTTGGGCCATATCCATATTCGTTTTGGAAGGCCGGTGCATCATATACTTTTCGAAAACCACTAGTTTGATTGATACTAACACCTAGTCCTTTCTTTTTGGAACCACTTTTTGTTGTGATGAGCACAACACCATGCAACGCGCGTGAACCATACAATGCGGTAGCAGCAGCACCTTTAAGAACCGAGATGCTTTCAAAATCATCAGCATTTAAGTTTTTAAGCTGATTTCCCCAGTCAGTACCGTTATTTCCACTTATATCATTGTCCATCACAATCCCATCTACTACAAATATTGGTTGTGTATTAGAACCCAAAGTAGCGTTGCCACGCAGAGTAATTCGAGTGCCTCCGAAAGTACCACCTGCTGTTGTGTTTATTTGAACACCCGGGGATTTTCCTTGCAATGCAGTAATTGGATTTACGGTTGTCGCTTGTGCAATATCTTCACCGGCAACCTCGGATACGGAGTAACCAAGAGAACGCTCTTCTCTCTTAATTCCTAAAGCTGTTACAACTATTTCATCAAGAGAAGTAACATCTTGGGTCAACACAAAGTCAATTACAGATCTGTTGTTAATTGCCATTTCTTCTGTTAGAAACCCAACCGAGCTAATTACCAGCACTGCATTTTGGTCTGTATATTCGATGGAGTAATTTCCGTCTAAGTCAGTGATGGAGCCTATGGCAGTTCCTTTTATAACAACATTAACCCCAGGAAGACTCTCTCCATTTTCTTCTGTGATTTTTCCGGTTACCTTTTTTGCCTGAATATTGATAATTTCTTGGATCGGCTCGTGCTCCTTTTGCATTTTACTGACCTGAATTCGATTATTAATTCTCTTAAAGCTCAGATTTGCGTCTTTAGAAAGGTTTAATAAAATGGTTTCCAATGAGGTATTTGCTGCATCTATGTCAACCTTTTTATTTATTGGAACCTTAGAATTAATATAAGCAAACGTTAACCCTGTTTCGGTGTGGATCAAATCAAATGCTTCTTTTAGAGCGATATTTTGCTCCTGTAAGGAAACGGTGATTTCCTTAAGACTTCTGTGTTGATTAGCAAGATTTTCCTGTCCATTGGCATCATCGCTAGCAAGTAGTACGCCTGCAAACGCGAGCTGAAGGGCGAAAACCTGAACAGTACAAAGGGACATAATCAATATCCTTTTAAGTAAATGTTTATTTTTCATAATATAATATTATTTATGGTTTCAAACTGTGAAATAGTTTTAGAATATGTCTGGTATTTGTAAGACATTTACTAAAACATGGCTTAGAGAGTCACTTGCTTCAAGCGGCTCAATGTTTGTTATGTAAAATTCATACCTATCATAGAATTATGTGGTTAGTTCAACATTTATTTTATAGGCATCCGTTGCCCGAAAGAATTATTTTTTTACCTGTCAATTTGTATTGAATATCTGCTACATCCTTTAAGACATCTAAAACTGCAACAAGGGGTTCATTTTCAAATATTGCTGTGAATTTGCAGTGTTCTATTTTTTGGTTACTGAACGAAAATTCCACATCGTACCAAAGTTCCAAACGCTCTGTTACTGACTTCAATGGCTCATTATTAAATACCAACCGCTTTTCTGTCCATGCCAAGTCATAGCCTGACTCAACATCAAGTACAGTTATTGATTGATCCACCTTGTCAAATGAAAGTTGTTGATTGGGCTTTAATATTGCCAGCTCATTATATTCAATTTTGGGATTCATATGCTGCACGCGCACAGTTCCCGTGGCTACAGTTACTTTTATATGGTTAGAGTTTGTATTAATGTTGAAAGAAGTGCCTAACACTTTGGTTTCTAACTCTCCTGTATGAACAATAAAGGGTTTATTGGGGTTTGGCGTTACTTTAAAAAAGGCTTCCCCTTCAAGGGTTATTTCTCTGGTATCTCCTGTAAATTTTTCGGGATAGCTAACTGTTGATGCTGAATTGATATAAATGGTACTACCATCACTGAGATGCACCATAGATTTTTGGCCACGTGGTATTTCTTTCAGAACGGTTTTGATTTCTTCTTTCGATGAAGGAGAGATGTAAATTGCACTATGGATACCAAAGGCTAAAACGAATAGAATGGCAAAAGAGGATGCAGCTTTATACCACCAAGCAGGTTTGGTTTTGATGGGTAGTTTCTTTTGTGTGCCAGTTTTTTTTTGAACCTTATCAAATATCCGATTCTGAACCTCAGTTTGATTGCCATGAATTTTTCCTTCCCAGTCAGATTCTCGCTGGTAAGAGTTCATGAATTCTTCCAGCATTTCCATTTCCGAGGGAGAGCAAAGGTTGCTTTGGTATTTATCTATTAGTTTTTTGATGTCTTTTTCTGTCATGGAAAAACAAGGCTTTATAGTTAAGTAGCACAAGTAGACAGATGGTACTATGGAGTCTGGTTTTTTTTAAAATATTATAACAGAAAAAATAAGAGTAGGAGATAAGCGTTGTCTATCGTTTTCCTTAGCAGGTGAAGAGCCGTACTGATTTGATTTTTTACTGTTTGATTTGAAATGTTAAGCTTTTTGGCAATCTCCTTGTTGGTAATGCAATGCACTCGACTTAATTCAAACACTTTACGGCAGCCCTTTGGTAATCGTTTTACCGCATTTGTAAGCAGCGCATCTAATTCATTGAAATTTATTTCATCTTCCAGGTTTTGAATAGTACGCACTACCTGAAATCTTTCAATATATTTTTGGTGAATGGAACTGCTGCGAATATGGCTTAAAGTTTGAAATTTGACAGATTTGTATAGATATGCTTTAGGGTGTCTTATTTCCTGATAGCTTGCCTTTTTCCATAAATCTGTGAATACTTCTTGTACCAAGTCCTCACAAATATTTTTTGATCCAAGAATATTATATGCATAAATATATAGTTCAGACCAGTATTTCTCAAATAAATGCTTGAAGGAATCTTGGTCACCCAACCTGATTTTGTCCATCAGGTGTTGGTCTGAAATATGCAAATTGCTCATGGAGTTTTGATTTAGATAAAATCACCTCTCACTTTGTAAAAGCAAAGCTCAACAGTTAATAGTAACTTTTTTGCAAGTACTAATATAAAGATTGTCAACTGCTAATTCACAAATTCGCAATATAAAATTTAACTACAATGTTAAGATTTTCTAATATTTCAGATTAAACAAGTATGAAAATTTAGCGTTTTAGGTAATAGAAATGGCCATCCTCTGCACCAACCAGTAATTCAGATTTCCCATCTTTATTCCAATCTACCAGTGTAGGATTGGTCGTATGGCCCGCTAGTTTTTCATCAGAAAGGTTCCCTTTAAATTCTAAGTTTACATTGGTGCCCTGAGAACCTAAATTTTCGAAGAGCGATACGCTTTCGCTGTTAAGCAAAATATCGGTATCTCCATCTCCATCCCAATCGCCAAAAGCCATTTTTCTTCTGCCACTAGAGCCGTATTTATCAGTATTGAGCCGAAGGCTTCCTTTTGATTTATCGCTGACTTCATTGTTGCGATTGTATTGACCCGGCTCAGACTTAAAGATTCTGCGACCCGGTAAAAGCATTAAATTTCCATCAATATTTTTACGTTCAAAAAATGTTAAATACCCCTCATGATCGAGCATCACCAAATCCATCAACCCATCCTTGTTCCAATCAATTGCGGTAGGCGTGGTACGCCACTGTGTGGCGAGGGAATTTGGCTCCGGAGTCCACCAATACCAATCTGGTTTTGGAATCTCTCCTTCCCATTGGACTTTAACGAGCTTTTTTTCAGACAATTGAGGATTACCTTTGGATCCAGTATTTTTATACCATACTACTTTCCCCCAGATAGAATTGACAACGATGTCATTTAACCCATCATTATTCCAGTCTGCAACAGACAGGACAGTATATCCCCATTTTGCTTCGCAAGGGCCCTGAATGGAACCGCTTTCTCCGGCAAGGATACGTATGGGTTTTTGACCGTTTTTAAGGTAAACCGGAGGTGCCCAACTTGGAGGGTCTCCACCGTCTAGATTTTCGATATATCCAATATATCCGGCCGAATTACCGCAGATCAAATCCTCATCTCCGTCGTCATCCCAGTCGGTGCTAAAAGGTGTTACTAATGCGCCAAACTTCAAATACTCAGGTTTCTGTTTAAAATACCTTGGGGAATTGAAAACAGGCATACGGTCTTGAGAAACGCCCGTATTTTCTATGAATGCCACGCGTCCGTCCTCATCACCAACAATCAAATCGACGTCCCCATCCTTGTCCCAATCCAGCGCGACAGGCACAATCATCTCTAAATCCATGGTGATGATACCATCTTTATTTTCCAGGTATTTTCCTTTGGCATATTTCGGTTTTTCCCTAGTGCCAATATTTTCAAACCAAGTAAATTTATCTAAAAATTCCCCGCAAATAATATCCAGGTCACCATCATTATCAAAATCATCAAAGTTGGGGGAGGGGGCGCCATAAACATCTATCGGCTTATCGCCCACCATTATTTTATCTTTTAAAGCATATTTTCCATCTACGTTTTCTATCAAATACACAAATCCATGCAGTGGCCCGTTGACCCACACTCCCTGATCATTATAGGCGTTGTCCCACCCGTAGTCTTCGCCATCTTGAATGCCTACGATGATATCCAGGTCGCCATCGTTTTCATAGTCAACATATTTCCATTGGTTAAAACGGATTTTGTTGTGAAGCTTCTCAAAAGTATCTCCTGGGAAAATATCTTTTGGCTTGGAGTCTAGTGAGGCTTTAAAATCTTCCAACTCTATCCCTGGCCGCAAAACCCTTGGTTTTCCATCAACATAGGAAATTTGGATATCTCTCAGTGCATCGCCAATCCGTACTGGTTTTTCAAAAGTTGGAAAGGCTTCCCCAGTGGAATTCTCAAAAAACCAGATGCCATTGAATGGTACATCCTTGCAGGAAACCAGCAAGTCGTAGTCGCCATCACCATCATAATCCATTGGCAGCGGCCATGCCCAGAGGCCAACGCCAAGATCTACAACGGCATCTGGATTGTTGTACATAACCCGCTCAAACTGTGGTAAAGACGTTTTAGTCTCAGATGTTGGTTTTTGGTTTTGGCAGCTTGAAAGGCAAACAATTGCAATAAGAGAAAGAGTCGCTTTGAGAAAATTCATGGATTTATATAATATTAGAGTAATATGAATAGTACCTTGTTGATTTGAAGTAAGGCCAATAATACAAATTAATTTTTTTATGGCATGTTCTGTCAGTCAATAATATTGAAGTCCGATTGGTAGGTCAAAGCATATTTTAGAAAAGTTATCTCGTGTGCGTATAATTGACCTAGGCGTAAAATATATTCTCTGAATTGAACCTACGAAAAGTATAATTTGATAACTTAGTGAAAATATTTCCAATCAATATTTAGTGATTGTATTAAGTTTATAGTAACTGGAATACTGCGATTGCTTCAGGAATAATATAATAAATAAAATGATGGCATGATCAAGTATTTTCTCCTTTTGACTTTGATGTTTGTAGGGTTCAACGCACAATCACAAGTGCTGATCTCGTTGCTTTTTGGGGATAAATTGAATTCTGACGATTTGGAATTTGGACTGGAAGGAGGGGCTAATTTATCAGATGTCACAGGTTTGGAGGCGGATAAAAGATTGCCCACTTTTAATCTTGGCTTTTATTTTGATATCCGAGTGAAACCCCAATGGTATATTTATACAGGGGTAATGATTAAATCAAAGGTTGGTGTGGATGAATTGACAGATAAGGATCTTGATTTTTTACAAGTTGCAACTTACCCGGAAGCAGGAAGTTATAGTCAAGTTATGAAAAATTTTTTAGTGCCGATTCTTGCTAAATACAAGCTCAAAAACAGGATTTATTTTGAAGCAGGTCCGCAAGTTGGGTTGGCCTATAAATCCTGGGTGGAATACCAATCGGATATTGATGATAGAGATGCCAGAATCAGGGAGTATAATAAAGATGCCATAAATAGATTTGATGTTGGTATATCCACTGGTGTTGGATATACTTTAATGAACAATATGGGCATGACTTTCGGAATCAAATATTACCATGGCTTTGTTGATGTGTACAAAAATAAAGCCGGGACAAAAAACAATTCTGTTTCTATAAAATTCAATATCCCAATCGGCGCTGGTAAAAGCGGAAACAAGGATGTTCCCTTAAATTCCCCTTGATAAAAAATCAGATCAGAATGTGTCGAAAATCCATGAAATTTTGCTTTTGATATCCTTAAATTTTAGTCTATAATAATAAGGAAGGTGTTTCTATTAGAAGTTGGTGTCATTGGTAATTAAAAATCTATACATGTTTGCTAGACTTCAGTTTTTATTTTAAAATATTATTGTTTAGACATAAAAAAAGGAGCTAATGCTCCTTTTTTTATTTTTCAAATGGATTACTTCTTATCCTTTGTTTTTAATGTCTTGTACCTCTACACGAATTTCCTGAGAAAGGTTTTTCAATTCTTGCATTCCTTTTCTCACTCTTGTTCCTGCTGCTTGATTTTCTTTGTCATAAAACTTCTGAAAATCTCCCTCTAAGGACATTACTAAATCTCTAAGTTCATCAAATCTTTTCATCTTTTAAACGTTTCGGTTATGTTATAAACTGTTAAGGTTTTGAATAGGCAATATAGCTAAATTGTTCATATTTCAATGTATACAGCCCTATTTTAATTTATTTTTTCATGAAAATTGAATATTCCTTCTTTTCTGTATTCTCCTGATTTCAATCTATCTCTTACTGCATCAAAAGCGGCAATTGTATCTTGCACATCTTTGATGGTATGCATGGCCGTAGGAATAAGACGGAGCATAATAATATTTTTAGGGACAATTGGATATATTACCATGGAACAGAAGATGTTATATCGCTCCCTAATATCCAATATCAGGTTGCCTGCTTCATATTCAGTACCATTCAAAAACACAGGTGTTACCGGAGAATTAGTGGTACCAAGATTATATCCCTTTTCCCGCAACCCTGACTGAAGCGCATTAACGATTTCCCAAAGATTATCTTTTAAAGATGGTTCCGTCTTCAGAAGTTCTAGACGCTTCATGCCTCCAATCACCAATGGCATAGGTAGTGATTTGGCAAAAATTTGAGACCTTACATTGTAGCGTAAGTACTTTATCATTTTCTTGTCGCCCGCTACAAATGCTCCGATGCTGGCCATGGATTTGGCGAATGTTGAAATATAAATGTCAATTTCATGTTGTACCCCAAAATGCTCTCCTGTGCCGGCTCCTGTTTTTCCCATAGTACCAAAACCATGAGCATCATCTACTAATAGCCTGAAATCATATTTCTTTTTAAGATCAACTATTCCTTTAAGGTCGCCTAAGTTACCTGACATACCAAAAACACCTTCTGATATAACAAGGACACCTCCTCCGGTGGTATCGGTTATCTTTTTAGCCCTTTGCAATTGTTTTTCCAGGCTTTCAATGTCGTTGTGAGGGAAGATAAATCTCTTGCCCATGTGAAGTCTAACTCCATCAATTATACAGGCATGGGATTCGGCATCATATATGATTACATCTTTTCGGTCAACTACAGCATCTATGATAGATACTACTCCCTGATAACCAAAATTGAGCAGCATCGCATCTTCCTTTTCTACAAAGCTGGCGAGCTGCGACTCAAATTCCTCGTGGTACTTTGTGTTGCCGGACATAATCCTCGCTCCCATAGGATAGGCCAATCCCCATTCTTGGGCAGCTTCCGCATCTGCTTTTCTTACCTCCGGATGATTGGCTAACCCCAAATATGTATTGAGACTCCATACCAATACTTCTCTGCCCTGAAAAGTCATTTTTGGCGCAATCTGTCCCTCTAGCTTTGGAAACATAAAGTATCCGTCATCTTCATCAGCAAATCTTCCTAATGGCGTTTTACTAATATCAAGTTTTTCAAATATATCCACGTAAGTAATTTTAAAATTGCCCTCTGTTCTTTATTAGGCTGCAAATTTAGTATTAAAAAGCTTCGCGCCAAAACAAGAGGAATAAATTGACCGGTTAATGTATATACTATTGTTTTTTCATGGAATTATGATGCTTTTCGGTGCATTTATTTGAGTGAATACCTCCATTCAATAGCATAAAGTTGCTAACTTGTTGACAAGTTTAGTTTTTCAAAAAGTCGGTTTATCGAAACAATGAGGAAAATTGCATGATACTAATTACTGTTTTTTTATCTGTTCTACTTGTACTTCCAATCCATGAAATGGAGGTGAAGAGGGAAGGGTTTAATAAACTTTACCCCATATTGGAGGAATATGTCAAAAGATTTCCAGTGGAGTTTCGAAAGATTCCGGAAGACCGCCGATATCGGTTAAATGAAGTAGTTTATTATTTGGAGGAGCAAATAAAAAATAATGAACCATCTCAGTTATTATTTATTGACACCAGCCAAATCGGAGTCAGTCAATTGATGCAGGTATGGTCAAAAACTGCAGCTTATTATTTTGGATTCACCAATTTCGAGTCTTTTTCCGGAGGAATCTCTCCCAATGAAATTGAAGAGAAAACGATAACCAGCATGGAAAAAGCAGGGTTTATTGCCTATAAATCTAAAGTTGATAGATTAGAGGTTTACAGGATTAAATATTCCTATAATTTGCAACCAATTGTTGCTTTTCCTAAAAAGGTAGATCATGTAAAAAACCCCTATGAAGATTTTATGGCTATAACTGTGGACGAAAATACCGAAATAAATCTACCTAAAATCAAAGGAACCTATCACCGACTGTTTTTAAATTACGAGATGTCACATGGGAATCAAGAATCTGATATAGGAGTTGTTTCATATGAAAATATGTGCCAAAAGGTAGCTGTAGAGATGTTTTATGTATTTGCACAATTGCGCAAAAGAACGAGAGATAACTAACTAAGCCACCTTGGAACTTTTTTGCTCTAGAAAAGGTTTCCATTCTTCGTATCGATTGCCGGAAAGATCTTTGAGGTACATAATGTAAGAGGGGCGGAATGGTCGGTAAGCTAGTTGAAATCCAACTTCGTCGAGAGAGCTATTTCCTTTTTGGGAATTGCATTTTTTACAGGCAGTGATGAGGTTGTTCCATGAAGTTTTCCCTCCGTTGGCTTTTGGTATCAAATGGTCCAATGTCAGTTCCTTGGACGTGCCGCAGTACTGACATTTAAAACGGTCCCGTTTAAATACATTTTCTCTGCTCAGCACTACACCCTTATATGGTATGTTGACATACCGGGTCAATTTGATGACTGAAGGCATGGAAAACGTTCTATCTACAGTATGAAAGGTAAGCGAACTATTAGTTTTGACTAATTCTGCTTTGTTGAGGAACACAAGTAAAAATGCACGTTGCACTGTACACACGGTTATCGGCGTGTAATCTAAATTCAGTACAAGAGCCTTTAGTTTCATGTTTTCAAAATGCGACGTATTCCTGCTAAAATATGGGTATAATTTGAAAAATCCTCGCGATATATTCCCTTTTCATCCAATTTGTCTATTCTGACATATCCGGAAGCATGCAAAATGGTCTCATTTTCCATGACTACACCGACATGGGTAATTGCGTTATTTTCATTTTTAAAAAAAGCCAAATCTCCCGGTAGCGCTTGGCTAATTGATTCTACTTCACTTCCCTGGTGATATTGCTGATGAGCATCTCTTTTGAGTAAATAACCACACAATTTGAAACTCATTTGGGTTAATCCCGAACAATCAATTCCAAAAGGAGTTTTTCCTCCCCATAAATAAGGCGCATTCATGTAGTTTTTCAATATCTGCTTTAGAAACTCAAAATCCTGTTTTTCACCAATATTCTTGGCACTTCCGTTAAATGCAAATTGCTCAGTCACATCGAAAAGTTCTTGGCTGGATAATGGCAAAATACTTCCCATTACGACCTGGATAAGCCTTTTTTTATAAAGTATAGTAGAGGTGATATCTGTGGAGATTTTAAATTCAATTTGATTCAGGTGGTTGAAATATTCTTCGGATATTTCTTTGTGAAGTAAGATGTCAATCCATCCATTGTACTGATCAGATTCTATGGTGATATTGGCCCATTTTCCATTGTCAGAAAGCTGGTTCACACTATAGTGATCCCCAAAAATAAGCTGGGTAACCATTTCGGCTTTTTCACTCGGCTCGATCCGGACGGGTACTATTCCCAACCTGCAAATTCCTTTAGTATGACTATCCATGTGTTTAAATTTCAATAACTTACCTTATCAAGAGTGGCATTCTCTGCTAACAATAGCCTGCAATATTTTAATAATTCATTTTAGCAAGGTCTCTTTTCATATCTTTTTCTTTTATGTCGTGGCGTTTGTCATGGAGTTTTTTGCCTTTTGCGAGGGCAATTTCCAATTTGGCCAATCCTTTATTTGTCACAAACAATCGTACCGGAATAATGGTAAGGCCTTGTTCCTGACTTTTTTCTGTGAGCTTTTTTATTTCACGCTTGTTCAAAAGTAATTTGCGCTCCCGTTTGGGTTCGTGGTTGTAATGCGACGCATCCTTGTATGGAGAAATGTGCAATTCCTTTACGAAGGCTTCTTCATGGTGAATGACACAATATGAAGCCTGAAGATTTACTTTTCCTTCGCGGATCGATTTTATTTCGGAACCTTGAAGCATAATTCCTGCCACGAATTTATCCACGAAAGTAAATTCAAAACTGGCTTTCTTATTCTTTATGTTTACGTTATTTGGGTCTTTTTCTTTCTTAGCCACCTTGGGTTTTAGTTTTTTTTCAAATGCAAATATAGATGGATTATCCTTGGTGCGTAAATATTTGCGAAAAATACAAAGAGGTTGGTTGCTTAGGTTTTATCCTGACTTTCTGAAAACAAGGCAGGTTAGATGAGTGCAAAATTGTATCAAATTTGGACATCCTTGTTCGGATGTGTACATCATAGAAAGATTATTTTAGTCCAAAATACCCCTCAAAATCCATGAAACGAACTTTTTGATTTTTGGCATGGCAATTGGAATTATTGCGAATGAAAAGTATAGGAAGACTTTCCTTTATAAAACTGAAGCAAATAGAAAACAATAGTTTAGGTGAATAGAAGATGGGGGCGGAAGCCCCTGTTTTTTATGGATTTTTGAGGATTTTTTTGAGTCGAATTGGTGCGATCTCTTGGCTGACTTTACTATAAGATGGAATCGACATCTCCCAACCCCTGACGTATGATTTCCAGTTCATCGCCCGTACAATCAATCACAGTAGATGGATGGTTGTTGCCATATCCACCATCGACCACAGCATCAACGACGAGCGCGAACTTCTCATAAATCAAATCCGGATCGGTAGAATATTCTATAACATCATCCTCATCCCTTATGGATGTGGTGATGATGGGATGTCCCAGTTGCTCTACAATCGTGCGGGGAATATTGTGATTTGGCACGCGCACACCCACTGTTTTTTTAGGTGTGGCCAATAGTTTGGGCAACTTGCTACTAGCCTCAAGTATAAAAGTAAAAGGTCCCGGGAACGCTCTTTTCATAATCTTGAAGATAGGCGTATGTATGTTTTTAGCATATTCAGAAACCTGACTCAAGCTTTCAAAAAGCAGCGAAAACCGTTCTTTGCCAGGTTTTATTCCTTTGATTCTGGCCAGCTTGTCAATGGCATTTCTGTTCATGATGCTGCATCCTAGGGCATATACAGTATCTGTCGGATAAATGATTACGCCTCCATTTTGCAGTATTTTTACCAGCAGATCAATTTTTTTCTGCTCCGGATTCTGTGCATACAGTTTTATAAATACGGCTTTTTGACTCATTTCTATTAGATAAATCGGTTAACCCCTGAAAGGAGCCGCAATTTGTTGAAAAATCCTTAGAACGGCAAGTAAGGAATGATGTGCAAAATGGCGGTTCATAACGACATAATTTTTCCTATTTTTGCAATTCGAAATGGACAAGAGAAAGATATTTGTATTGATCATGGTGGTGGTGACGGTTTTGCTGTCATCTTTCACCTTTTATTTTTATCAGGTGCTGTATGCGCCAAATTTTTTGGTGGAAAAATCTGATAAGTATTTATTCATTCCAACGGGGAGTGATTTTCCAGATGTTCAAAAAATCGTTTATGACGAAGGTCTTGTGAATAACGCTGTGGCCTTTGGAATGCTGGCCAAATTCATGAAGTATGATGAATTGGTAAAACCGGGAAAATACCTCATTAAAAAAAATGAAACTAACCTGAAAGTCATCCAAAAGTTGAGGGCAGGGAATCAGGAGCCTGTGCGGATTACTTTTAATAATGCCAGGTTGATCGAAGATGTCGCTGAAAAATTGACAGCAAATTTGGAAATTGGGCCAAAGCAATTTCTGAAAATCGTAAAGGATTCTTTATTTGCCACATCTTATGGATTTGACCAGGAAACGTATCGCTGCATGTTTATTCCTAATACCTATGAAGTGTATTGGGATATTTCTGCGGAAAAATTGATAGAGCGACTGCATAAGGAATATCAACGGTTTTGGAACGAAGCTCGATTGGCAAAGGCAAAAGCATTGGGCATGGATCCCGTCCAGGTTACGGTTTTGGCTTCGATCGTTCAGGCAGAAACCGCCCACAATAATGAAAGTCCAAAAGTTGCCGGGTTGTATTTGAATCGCCTTCGTAGAAATATGTTGTTGCAAGCAGATCCCACTTTGGTCTATGCCAGCGGCGATTTTACGATCAAAAGAGTGTTGAATATCCATAAGGATGTAGATTCCCCATACAACACCTATAAATATCTAGGGTTGCCTCCGGGGCCTATCAATTTTCCTTCTATCATCTCAATAGATGCTGTCTTAAACCATGAAGAGCACAATTTTATTTACATGTGTGCCAAAGAGGATTTTTCAGGGTATCATAATTTTTCGGCTAGTCTTAGGCAACACAACAACAACGCAAGAAAATATCAGCAGGCTTTAAACAAAGCCAAATTATTTAAGTAATACATGTTTACACAAGAGATTCAAATTAGGGTTAGATATGCAGAAACCGACCAGATGGGTTATGTGTATTATGGGAATTACGCTACATACTATGAAGTCGCACGAGTAGAATGTTTGCGAAATATAGGCTTTAGTTATAAATTGATGGAAGAGGAAGGGATTATGATGCCGGTCGCAGAGAATAAGTCTAAGTACATAAGACCGGCAAAGTACGATGACCTGCTTACGGTAAGGGTAACTGTAAATGATATGCCGGGCAAGCGTATCAAATTTAATTACGAGATATTCAATGAACTCGAAAAGCTGATAAATGTGGGAGAAACCACACTGGCTTTTGTAAACATGAAAAATGGAAGGTCTTGTGAAGCTCCTGATAGTGTGATGATGGTTTTAAAGCCATTTTTTGATGACAATAACTAATATTCTAAAAAAACTTCTTGATACCCGGACATATAAAAAAGTTGTCCATCGGTTAGATAATATCCATCTCAGGAAAAGGGAAGTATCCATTTATAAAATATTAGTAAATCTAGTTAAAAATATCAATAGGGATGATCTTTTGCACAAAGCATCCAGTGTTGCTTTCAGCTTTACTCTGGCTGTTTTTCCGGCGATTATCTTCTTGTTTTCTCTGATTCCTTATATCCCTATTCCAAATATCAAAACCGACATCATTCAATTGGTGGGAGATGTAGCAATGTTGGATCAGGTTAGCCAGACCATTCACGATGTGGTGAATAAGCCAAGAGGTGATCTGTTGTCATTTAGTGTGCTCTTGTCCATTTTTCTTTCCACCAATGGCATGATGGAGCTTACGCAAACCTTTAATAAGATATATCGCACCAATGAAAAAAGAGGATATTGGTTCACTCGGCTTATCGCAACATTTCTAACAGTACTGTTGGGAATGGTGTTGTTCGTAGCCATACTGCTGTTAACCGTTGGAAGCTTTTTGTTGGAATATATGGTTGAGAATGGTTTTTTGGCACAAAACTTTCTGTTCTACAGTATATTGGTGTTGAAGTTCATAGTGCTATTTATTCTGTTCATAATTGTAATTTCTGCCATTTATTATTTTGCGCCAGCCCTACATAACCGTTGGCAGTTTATTTCCATAGGATCAGTTGTGGCTACTTTGTTGGCAGTATTGGTGTCGTATATATTTTCATTTTACATGACAAGTTTTGGTACGTACAATAAGCTGTATGGGTCAATCGGAGCGATGATAGCGATGATGGTATGGATTTATATGATTTCTGTGATCTTGCTAATTGGTTACGAGGTTAATTCCAGTATAGACCAAGTGGCGATACGCAAGAAACAAAAGTAAGAATATTGTATTTTTTCTTTTGCATAAAAAATATAAACTCTACATTTGCAGTCCCAAATCAGGGGCAGTATATTGATTTACTGATTTGGACCCTAAATCAATTCACAGAGAGTTGGCGGAGTGGTCGAACGCGGCGGTCTTGAAAACCGTTGTACCGTGAGGTACCGGGGGTTCGAATCCCTCACTCTCTGCACTGTTTAAAATCCTGCTGAATTTCAGCAGGATTTTTTTTGTCCACTTTTTTTAGGGCATATTGATACTACTTTTACTTAGGCATAGGCTTTGTCACTGTCTGGGTTTTATCCTGATTCATGGATTTTGGATGCTTTAATGCACTTAAAATCCATGAAAGCAACTCGAAATGTTTGGGAATATTCAATAGATTAGTTGATCCAAAAATGAGAATAGCCAATATTATTCTATAAAATCGTGGCCACACAGAGCCATAGATATAGCCTAATCACAACTACTAGATATAAATATCTAGCAACATATATGGAAACCAATGTATTTTTCTTTGTGAAATTTGGAGAGAAGCAAAACATTGAAAGCTTACTTTTGAATGGTGATATTTATATGAATACTATAAAATGGTTCAAAGAATATGAGAAAAGAGACATTGGCGATAAATACGAAGGTACTGTTGAAATAAGGAATATTAAGAAAGCTAAACTTACTTTAGGTTTATCCAGAGGGCCCATAGAATTAATGTCTAAAGATATTCAATTGCGACAACACGTTAAAGGCCATATAGGAAATCTATATTCACTTTACGCAATCTCAGATGACTTAGTAAGACGAAAAAGGAAGCTTATAATAGACAAACGTATGCAAGCATTCGGCACTCATTGTTTATTAATCAAAGATGTTATTCAATTCACTGAACGAATTAAGGGAAAACTTACAGAATTAGGCTATGAATACGATACAGGTTTAGTGAGATATAAGAACTACTCAATTAATAATCATGAGTTATCTTAATTCAATAAATCACACATTTACAGTTTTCAAAAAGAGCAAAGAACTATAGCTTGGACTAAGAAAAGATCACCACTGAAATTTCGAATTGGCTCACTTGAAAATATTGCTGAGATGTATGAATCGAAGCACCTGATAGAACACTTAATAATTAAAAAAAGAAATGATGCCTAATATGAAATATTGCCAATACATATCTTTCATCAAATATGATTGTGATGATTATAATTGATCAGTTGCTTGCCAAAGAGCAATCAGCAGTATTCCGCCAATAAAATTTCCTGTACTTTTTTCATGCCCACGCTTCCAATTTCATCTATCAAATGCAAATTGGTTCGGTGCTGAACAGTGGGCATGTTTGGGTCAATGATGAATTTAGGTATGGATTCTGGTGCATATTCGAGTAGGCCGGCAGCAGGATAAACTTGCAAAGAAGTACCAATAACAATAAATAAATCTGCAATCAACGTGGTTTGGATAGCAATGTCCATCATAGGCACCATCTCGCCAAACCATACGATATGTGGACGTAATTGTGCGCCTTTTTCACATGTATCTCCAAGATTCAAAGCCCAGCCTTCGATGTCATAAATTAGATTAGGATCGGTGATACTGCGCGATTTGAAAAGCTCACCATGTAGATGTAGAACTTTGGATGAACCCGCTCTTTCATGGAGATTGTCCACATTTTGGGTGATGATGGTCACATCAAAGTCTCGTTCCAGATTGGCAATGATCTTGTGTCCCTGGTTTGGCTCGGCAGCTAAAGCGCTTTTTCTACGTTCGTTGTAAAAGTCCAAAACCAATTTGCGGTCTTTGGCCCATCCTTCGGGGCTGGCGACATCCATCACATCGTAGCCTTCCCATAATCCGCCGGCATCACGAAAGGTCTTTATGCCACTTTCTGCACTGATCCCGGCTCCGGATAGAACAACAATCTTTTTCATGGAAAATCAATGGCTTTTGCCTCTATTTCTACGATCAGGCTTTTTTCTTTCGGGCGCCTCCACGCTTTTTGACTGGAGCTTTTTCGGCGAGTTCTACACATTCTTCATATGTCAGCGATTCCGGTTCTTTGTCTTTTGGCAATTTCACATTCTTTTTCCCGGCTTTTAGATAAGGCCCCCATCTTCCTTTTAGAATCTGAAATTCTTCATTTTCGTCAAATAACTTGATGATTCTTTCGGCGTCTTCCTTTCTTTTGGTTTTAATCAGTTCTATCGCCCTTTCTTCCGTTATCGTCAATGGGTCGTCTTCTTTCCCGAGGCTTACAAACTTACTATTGTGGCGCACGTAGGGGCCAAACCGTCCAATATTTACATCTACCGGAAGGTCTTCAAAAGTACCGACAGTCCGTGGTAGTTTAAACAGCTCCATGGCCTCGTCTAAAGTGATTGTCTCAATCAACTGCCCTTTTCTCAGGCTTGAATACCTCGGCTTTTCCTCTTCGTCTTCCAATTCTCCCAATTGCACACAAGGGCCAAATCTAGCTAGTCTGGCATATACCTTTTTACCAGATTTAGGGTCAATTCCGATTTCTCTAACTGCACCAATATCGGCCTTGGTGATATTCTCCGTGTTTTCTACATTGGAGTGGAATTTTCCGTAAAAACTATCTATCATTTTATCCCATTCCAATGTTCCATGGGCTATTTCATCAAGCTGCTTTTCTACATTGGCTGTGAATGAAAAATCAATGACATTGGGAAATTGTCCTACCAGAAAGTCATTGACAATCATAGCAGTATTGGTTGGGAATAATTTGTTCTTTTCTGCTCCAGTAATCTCAGTTTTAGTTAGCGTCTCCACTTTATCATTTTCGAGAATTATTTCCTGATATGATCGTTCAGTCCCTTCTTTTCCTTCCTTTACTACATATTCTCTTTTTTGCACTGTGGTGATGGTCGGGGCATAAGTAGATGGTCGTCCGATCCCCATTTCCTCAAGCTTCTTTACAAGGCTGGCTTCGGTATATCGAGCCGGAGGTCGGGTGAATCCTTCTTTTGCAAGTCAATGGTTTAAATCAAGCTTTTGCGCAATTTCTAATGGAGGCAGCATATCGCTATCCTCACCATTGGACTCCTCGTCATCTGTTGACTCTATATAAACCTTCAAAAATCCATCAAACTTAATGACTTCCCCTTGTGCAGTAAGTGTTTGGTCTGTGGTAGAAATGCCAATGGTAGCGATGGTACGCTCAATCTGAGCATCCGCCATTTGGGAGGAAATAGTTCTTTTCCAAATTAGATCATAAAGCCGTTCTTCACCACTATTGGCACCGGCGTTCTGATTCATAAAGCTTGTAGGCCTGATGGCTTCATGAGCTTCTTGTGCAGATTTTGATTTGTTTTTGTATTGTCTGGTTTTGATATATTCATTGCCATATAGTTCTCCAATGGCTTCTTTTGCGTTTTCAATAGCATCATCCGATAGACTAACGGAGTCCGTCCTCATATAAGTGATCTTTCCAGACTCATATAATTTTTGTGCCACAGTCATTGTCTGAGAGACAGAAAATCCAAGCTTTCTACTGGCTTCTTGCTGCAGAGTAGAAGTAGTGAATGGAGCTGTTGGTGTTTTCTTTGCAGGTTTCTTTTCCAGATTCTTGATACTGAACTCAGCCCCGACACATTTATTTACAAATGCAAATGCATCACTTTCACTTTCAAATTTTTTAGGAAGTTCGGCCTTAAGCCTCTTTGTGGAGTTGATATTAAAAAGAGCAGAAACCTTAAAGAACGATTTGCTTTCAAATTTTTCAACTTCACGTTCTCTTTCCACAACCAAACGAACGGCAACTGATTGTACCCTTCCAGCCGAAAGCCCCCGTTTTATTTTTCTCCATAAAATGGGGCTGATTTCAAAGCCTACCAGTCGGTCTAGAATTCTACGGGCTTGCTGGGCATTGACCAAGTCGAGATCGATTCCTCTGGGCGATTTAATAGAGTTAAGAATGGCGTTTTTTGTGATTTCCCTAAATACGATCCTTCTGGTATTAGAATCGTTCAGACTCAAAGCTTCCTTCAAATGCCAGGAAATGGCTTCTCCTTCGCGGTCATCATCACTCGCTAGATAGACCATATCACAACCCTTTACATCTTTTTTAAGATTCTTGATGACTTCCTTTTTGTCCTTCGTTACTTCATAGGTAGGTTTAAAGCCATTTTCAATATCTATGGCTTTGTTGCCTTTGGGTAAATCCCGAACATGCCCATAGCTAGAAACAACTTTATAATCTTTCCCTAAATAACCCTCGATGGTTTTGGCCTTGGCGGGGGACTCGACGATAACTAAATTTTTAGACATCAATAATCTGTTTATAAAACGTACAAAGGCCCAAATATCAACAAAATTTTATTTAAATAGCAAATCAATCTATTTACTTAACTTTGATTCTAAATGTAAATCGGGATAAGATCATGGGAAAAACACTATATATTGTGCGTCATGCAAAGGCAAAAGCAACCGAGAGCGGAGGAAAAGATATTGATAGAATGTTGGCTTCCGAGGGATTGCAACAATCGTCAAGATTGGGAGCATACCTATATAAAAAAAATACAGAAATAACTGCCATATTATGCAGCAGCGCCATGCGTGCAGTACAAACTGCGGAGCAAATTGCTGATCAGATCAATTTTGATATTTCAAAGATATCTATTGATGAAGATCTATATGAAGCTTCCGTGCGCATTGTGGGTAATAAAATGGCAGAGTTGAATAATGACTGGAATGAGGTACTTCTGGTAGGGCATAATCCTGTATTGTCTTATTTTGTAGAATATCTCACAGAACACCACTTTGATGGTATGCGCACTGGGAGCCTCGTCAAAATTTCCAGTACTGTAGACGATTGGTCTGAGGTGTCGAAAGAAAATTCTTCTTTTGAATATTATATCGCTCCCGAAGACATTACCACAGAAAATTAGATGATTGCATTAGGTCGTCATATCATTGCGGAGTTGTATCACTGCAATGTTGATAAAATGGATGATGTGTCGTTGGTAGAGCGGGTAATGCTAGATGCGGCGGAAGTCGCTGGTGCTACAGTTATCAACTCAACATTTCATCATTTTTCTCCCTTTGGAGTTTCAGGTGTTATAGTGATCCAAGAGAGTCATTTTTCCATTCATTGTTGGCCGGAATATGGATATGCATCTATAGATATTTATACTTGTGGTGACACCGTAGATCCATGGAAAGCGTACGAATATCTAAAAAATGAACTTGATGCAGAGCACGGTTCTACCATGGAATTAAATCGAGGGCAAAGCAATCAACTAGATTTATCCAAGTCAAAGGCTCACACCATACAACCTGAAAAGGGTGCAAAAAAAACATCAAAAATCCATCAAACACGTGATGTCTGGTTTACAGAGCGCAATGATAATATTGCCCTTTCACTCAAATATCATGGAGAGAGATTGTATCAGAATTCATCCAAATACCAGAAGATAGAGATTTACGATTCTGAAGCTTTAGGAAGAATATTGGTCTTGGATGGCAGGATCGTTTGTGCCGAAGAAGATGAATATGTTTACCATGAAATGATCGCGCATGTGCCTGTGTTTGCCCATCAGAATCCTAAAAGGGTATTGGTGATTGGGGGAGGTGATGGGGGTACGGTTCGGGAGCTTTTGCGGCATAGTTCTATTGAGCAAATTGATTTGGTAGAGATAGATGAATGCGTAATCAAGGCAGCACAGGAATACCTGCCAAACATGGCTTTGTCTTTAAATCACAAGGATGTAGCTATTAAAGTAGAAGATGGTATTTCATATGTAAAAAGTTGTGAATCAGAAAAATATAATATCATAATTGTCGATTCTGATGATCCTGTTGGACCGGGAGAAGGCTTATTCACTGAAAGCTTTTACATGGATATTTACCGCATTTTAAAGTCGGAAGGCATCATGATTACGCAAAGCGAATCACCTCGTTTTAATCAGCAAGTTTTCAAGCAAGTTTATAAAAGCTATAATCATATTTTTGGTGCGGATAATGTACATTGTTATTTGATGTATTTGCCATCTTACCCTTCCGGAATGTGGAGTTTTTCCTTTTCCTCTAAAGGAGATGTGCATCCCTACAATAATATGCAAAAGGAAGAAATCGATGGTTTTTGTATTAAAAACAAATTGAAATATTATAGTTATGAAGTGCATAAAGCATCTTTCGTTCTACCTCAATTTGTAAAGGATATAATTCAATGAAAAAGCATTCAAAATCCCATCAAATTGAAAATTTCGATCCAAATGGTGTTGGTCAACAGGGCAAACTTTTTGGATTGCCCTTTGATCAGCATACCGCTGAAGTAGTTGTGATTCCCGTTCCATGGGATGTAACCACTTCATTTATTGATGGCACTTCGTTGGGCCCTAAGTCTATTTTAGATGTGTCTCCTCAGATTGACTTGTTTATTCCTAAAATTCCCGACGCATGGAAAATTGGCCTATTTATGCAGCCAATTGATGATGCATGGTTGATGAAAAATAAAGAAGCACGAAAAAAGGCTGAGAAATACATTGCGGCTTTAGAAGAGAGCTCTGATGAATTAACGAAAGCAGATATTGAAGGCATCACATTGGAGATCAATAATTTATCGATTGAGTTGAATGAATGGGTTGAAAAACAATCTCAGCAGATATTGCAAGCCAATAAAATACCGGTAGTGCTGGGCGGGGATCATAGCTCACCGTTTGGTTTGATGAGAGCTATTTCGAAAAAGTACAGTGAATTTGCTGTATTACAAATTGACGCTCATGCTGACCTGAGGCCGGCCTATGAGGGTTTTGAATATTCTCATGCATCGATCATGTATAATTTACTGAAGCTTAATAATGTTATAAAGCTCGTACAAGTTGGGATTCGGGATTATTGTGAGCAAGAATTTGAAGTAATGGAAAGTGATCCGCGCATAGTGACCTATTATGACGAGGATCTGGCACAAGAACGTTTTGAGGGAACCACTTGGAGTACACAAGTGGCGCAGATTATTCAATCTTTGCCTCAGAATGTTTATATTTCCCTAGATATTGATGGATTGGAACAGCAATATTGTCCAGCTACCGGCACGCCGGTTCCGGGAGGTTTGACTTATCACCAACTCATGTATTTGTTAAATCACTTGATGATCTCAGGTAAAAGGATTCTGGCGTTTGATCTTTGCGAGGTTTCTGGTGCTAACGGAATGTGGGATGCAATCGTAGGTTCACGACTTTTGTATAACCTGGCAAATATCACTGCTGTAACCAACGGAATCACTCCAGGTCAGAAACAATTTTAAACCAAGTTAAATATTTTTGTATATTGATAATCAAATGGTTATCCATCGATTGGTCAATTAAAAATATAATACGTATTTAATAGAATATCCTGTAAAATCATACACCAATAGGTATTTAAAGAATATTGACTTCATTGTCCATTTGGACTATTGTTACCTTTACGCAAATTATTAGTAACAAGCAGATAAAATGAAGTCAGCAATCTTTAATTTCTTGGTGCTTCAAGTAATCATTTGGAGCATAGTATTTTCAAACTCTAGTGAAGAGTCTGATGTTCAACACGCTTCCGTTTCTAAGCTGGCCAATACTACTGAAGTAGTACACACTGATCAACTTATCGATAGTGAATCTGTCCTTACTCAGGAAATGAGCTACTATGATAAGCTTAAGCTCCTTTATGAGCATTTTTAGCACCCTCTTACATGAATACTATTGAGTAAAATTATTTTCTCATGGATTTATAGGCATTTATCAGGCCATTTGTAGATCCATCGTGCGAAGATACTTCCTTGTTGTCATTTAATTCCGGTAGAATATTATTGGCCAATTGCTTGCCCAATTCGACTCCCCACTGATCAAAGCTAAATATATTCCATACAATTCCCTGTACGAATATTTTATGTTCGTACATAGCGATCAAACTTCCTAGCGTCTCCGGAGTCACCTTATTTACTAAAATAGAATTGGTAGGATTGTTACCTTGAAATACTTTAAAAGGCAATAAAAATGCAATTTCCTCTTCTGATTTACCAGATACAACTAGTTCTTTTTTGACTTCTTCTGCAGTTTTCCCCTTCATCAAAGCTTCGGTTTGAGCAAAGAAGTTTGCTAGCAACTTTGGATGATGGTCTCCGATAGGGTTGTGAGAATTGGCTGGGGCAATAAAATCACATGGTATGAGCTTGGTTCCTTGATGGATCAATTGGTAAAATGCATGTTGTCCGTTGGTGCCAGGCTCTCCCCAGATTATTGGTCCCGTTTGGTAATGAACTTCTTCTCCGTCGCGATCTATGGATTTCCCATTGCTTTCCATGTTCCCTTGTTGGAAATATGCCGCAAATCGATGAAGATATTGATCGTACGGCAAAATGGCCTCGGTTTCCGCTTCGAAAAAATTATTATACCAAATGCCTATCAGAGCCAATAAAACAGGGATATTTTTATCAAATGAAGTACTTCTGAAATGTTCATCCATTTTGTGAGCACCCAATAATAATTTCTCAAAATTTTCATAACCAACCGTGCAGGCTATGGAAAGGCCGATAGCTGACCAAAGAGAATACCTTCCGCCAACCCAATCCCAAAAGGCAAACATATTTTTGGCATCAATACCAAAAGCTTCTACCGATTGTTGGTTGGTCGATAAGGCGGCAAAATGTTTTTTTACATGATCTGTATCTACTGCAGCTTCCAAGAACCACTCACGGGCAGTAAAGGCATTTGTCATGGTTTCCTGTGTTGTAAATGTTTTAGAGGCGACGAGAAATAGCGTAGTTTCAGGGTCGAGGCCTTTAAGTGTTTCGGCAATATGTGACCCATCGACGTTTGAAACGAAATGCGCATTGATATTTTCTTTCTTGTAAGCTTTAAGTGCCTCTGTCACCATCAATGGCCCGAGATCAGAGCCGCCGATTCCGATATTAACTATATCTGAAATTGGTTTGCCTGTATATCCTTTCCAGTTTCCTGAAATTATTTGTTCCGAAAAGGATTTCATTTTTGCCAACACTTCTTTCACTTCCGGCATCACATCCTTGCCATCTGCCAAAACTGATCGACCTTCTGTTTGGTTAATCTTTTCACCCGCAAAAAAAGCATCAATCGCATCCTGCAAACCAACTTCCTGAGCCAGATCCAAAAGCAATTTTACAGTTTCGTCTGTGATCCTATTCTTAGAATAATCTACAAGGATTTCCTCAAAAGAGGTTGAAAAACGTGAAAAACGGTCACCGTCATTTTTGAATAAGTCTTTTATTTGAATCTCCCTAGTTTCTTCAAAATGGGATTCTAATTTTTTCCAAGCATGTGTTTCGGTAGGATTGATGTTTTTCAGCATGATGACTTTTGTTTATGGTCGAGATTAGATGGCAAAAATAGACAAATTGGAATAAAGCCTGTACTATTATTGGCAATAAGTTTGGTGCCAAAAATCCTTTAAAATCCATGGATTTTGAAGGATTTTCCTACTGGTATAAACCTTTTAGGCCAACTCCCGCAAATCAACGGGAACAACTCTCGATACGCCTTGCTCGATCATGGTAATGCCATAAATTACGTCTGTACTGGCCATGGTGCGCTTGTTGTGCGTGACGATGATAAACTGGGATTCTTCAGAAAACTTCCGAATGATTGTATTGAACTTATCAATGTTGGCGTCATCCAAAGGAGCGTCTACTTCATCGAAAATACAAAATGGAGCTGGTTTTAACAGGTAAATAGAAAAGAGTAAAGATGTGGCAGTAAGTGTCTTTTCACCTCCGGAAAGCTGACTGATCGATAGAGGTTTTTTACCTTTTGGCTTAGCAATTATCTCGATTGCGGACTCTAAGGGATTTTCAGGATTTACCAATTTTAAATCACAATCATCCTCATCTGTAAATAATGAGCGAAAGACCCTTATGAAATTATCCTTAATCTTTTGAAAAGCATTTAAAAATGTGTCTTTAGCGACTAAGTCGATTTCTTCAATGGTTGTGAGTAGTGAAGCCTTGGCATTTTCTAAATCGGTTTTTTGCTCGGTGATGAATACATGGCGCTCTTTTATTTCATCATAAGCTTCCATGGCCATGGGATTGATAGGCCCAATTTTTTCGATGATATCCTTAAATTTTGTTATTTTCTCCTTGAGTGCTTCTTCGCTCAGTTGTGTCGCTTCATGTTCATTATCTTCGTCAGAATGCAGCTTTGTGATATCCACGTCAAATTCTACGGACAAACGCTCCTTGACAGAGTTCATTTCCAGCTTCAAATCATTTGCTTTGTTTTGAAGCTCCATCAAAAGCGTATCTATATTTTCCTTTTTGGCCTGCGTCGCTCGGGATTTTTTTTCTATTTCATCGATAAATCCCCGGGTGGCGTAGTATTCCTTTTCCGCCTCATTTACCCCTTGTTCTATGCTTTCTTTTTCCTTGTATAAGTCTATCAGCTCGTCTTCTCTGATCTCGCTACTATCAAGCAGTTTTTTGATTTCTTCCTCGTTGCGCTGGAGATCTTTTGTGTTTTTTTCGATGCGTTGCTGAGCGCCATCTTTGGCACTTTGCTTAAAAGTAATCTCCTGATCTAGAGTACTGAGCTTATTTTGACGCTGATGGAAAAGGATATTTTCTTCATTATAGAATTTGGATTTTTCTTCCAACAGACCCTTATAAGTTATCAATTCATCGTGTTGGACACGGAGGTTTTCGCTTTGCGATAGAAGTTCCGATTGAATTTTTTCCACAATAGGGGAAATTTCCGCAATTTCATTAGTGAGCGTTTCAATACTTTCAGCAATATCTTCTTTTCGGACGGAATTGCTATTCAGCAGACCGGCCATTTGCTCTTGTTTCGTTTCGAATGACACCAATTCCTGCCTCAATAAATTGATGGATTTTTGAAGGTTTTCGATTGGTATCTTGCGTGTTTGAGATTTTAACTTATCAAGTTCCTGTGCTTTACGCTTGTGGTTTTCCTCAATGTCTTCAAGCTTTGATTGCAGCTTTTTTACTTCAACCTGCAGCTTTTCCAGGTTTTTGGCCCTTCCGATTCGCTTTCCCTCAAACAATCCTACTGATCCGCCCGAAATCGAGAATTTTCGTCTGGTTACTTTGCCACTTTGCGTGATGAAAATACTTTCCTTCTCGTTGGGGATGCTTGTCTCGGTTCCGGTTACGATATAAACATCGTCTAAAATATGCGCTACCAAATGCTTGTATTTATTTTCATATTCCACGATTTCTGTAGCGGGAATAGCGTTATTGAAAATCTTAGGAGCTTTGGATTGATAGGTATCAAACGTATTTAGAATGAAAAAGTGTGCTTTTCCCATGGCTGCATCGCTGAGCAGGTTGATGGCTTTGTAAGCATCAGCTTCATCTTCCACGATATAGTAGTTCATGAGTGGCTCCAAGTAGTTTTCTATGGTTATTCGGTACTTTTCGTCACAGCTTATAATGTCTGAAAGGAGGGGAGCCTTTTTATTCCAGGAAGCTTTCTTTTTAAGAAATTTGATGGCTTCAGGAAATCCTTCGAGGTTATCAACCAGCGACTTGGTAAGGCTGTATTCGTTTTGTCTTGCATCTAGTTTTCGGGCAGTTTTTTGTTTTTCATCCCTGATTACTTCAATGGTCTTTTCTGTGGATTCTATGGTTTTTTGAAGTTCCTTTTCTGCCGAATTTAGGGTGGAAAGTTCAGATTCTTTTGCAGAAATGGCTTCGTTTAGCTGCTTTAATTTGCTTTCAAATTCCGCCAGATTGGCTGTTTTTTCCGATGTGTCTGATGTTGTTTTTTCTAGTTCTGTCTTGTAGGAATTTAGCTGAATTTCCTTTATTTCCAGTTCTTTGGTTTTGCTGTACAGTTCATCTTTATTCTTTCTGTTTAGTTCATCAAGGCCGGAATATTCAGCTTCAAGACTGCTTGTTTTAAGCTTTTGTTCATCTAATTCCTCTCTTAAGGATTGGATCTTTACCTCAATTTCATTCAGTAATTTTGTGGCGGATTCTTTTTCCTGCTCCAGGCTTTGTATGGAAAAAGAAGCCCTTTCGAGACTTTGCTTATCTTGTGACAGCTGTTCCTTTAGGCTATCACTTTTGTCAGTGAGGAACTTCAGTCGCTCATGCTTTATCTTTTTCTCACTTTCGTAATTCCTGATATTACCTACGTGCTCGTTGAGGGTTTTCTGTCTGCTCGAAAGTAATTTTTCGCTCTGAAGAAGATCAGTTTTTGCTTTCTGAATTTCAGCATCAGCCTCCGCTATTTGCTTGTTGATACTCAGTTTTAAGTCCTGCTCAGTTTGTATTTGCTTTTGGATATTTTCATGGGAAATTTGATGTTTTTCAATGTTTTTTTTGGCGTACTCCACACTATACACCTTATAATCTTCTTTGATGGAAAAATAACGCTTTGCTTGCTTGGCCTGCCGCTCCAACGAACGCATGTTCTTTTCTATCTCAAACAATACATCCTCAACACGATCTAAATCTGCATCTGTGTCTTTTAGTTTTTTTAGGGTTTCTTTTTTGCGCACCTTGAATTTGGAAATTCCGGCGGCTTCTTCAAACAATTGCCTTCGAGAATTTTCCTTGTCATTCAAGATGTTGTCAACCATCCCTAACTCGATAATAGCATAGCTGTTGGATGCAATTCCTGTATCCAGAAATAAATTGGAGATATCTTTTAATCGGCAGCTGACACCATTTAATAAATACTCACTTTCACCTGATCGGTAAAACCGTCGGGTTATGGTTACGTCATTGTACTCTACAGGCAGAAGGTTTTTCGTGTTTTTAAAGCTTAGGGAAACTTCAGCAAGTTGCGTGGCTTTTCTAGTTTTGGTACCGTTGAAAACAATGTTCTCAAGCTTTTCTGATCTCAGCGTACTGATTTTCTGTTCGCCAAGTACCCATCGGATGGCATCTACAATATTTGATTTTCCACAACCGTTGGGTCCAACGATGCCGGTGATCCCTTCACCAAAGTTGATTTGAACTTTATCGCCAAAGCTTTTAAATCCCTTTATTTCCAGTTTTGTGAGTTGCATTCAATAATATCCTAAGCGTGTAAGGTCAGCAAAGTTAAAATTTATTTTTATATTTGAATCATGGACAATTTAGAGAATTATCTGTATTTGGCTTTCGCAGTTATTTACATAATCAGCAGGGTATTGAAGGGGAGGGGAAAGCAAAATATTCCTCAAAAAAGGTCTCAAAATCCATCAAATGACCCTAGCCAACAACCCAGACGGAAAAAGGGTTTTTCTTTTGAAGATATCATCAAGGAATTTGAAAAAAGTTTGGGAGAACAACAGGAAGAAGAAGTTTTTCCTGCAGAGGAAATAAGGCATCAAAAACCGGCCCCCGTTCCTGTTGTAGAGACGACTAAAAAATCAAATAAGTACGAACAATTTGAAGGAACGAGCTTTAAGCAAAGACGATCTGAAACTACTAGTAAGCAGGGCTTGAAATTGGTGCCGGATGATAAATACGCAATAAAGGATAAAGTTGCTGTGGACTACGTAAATGAACTACAAACTCCTGAAGATTTTAAAAGAGCTTTCGTTTTGAGTGAAATTATCAATAGGAAATATTTTTAGTTGGATATAACTTTTTTTTAATTGTATCGTAGGCACTAAAATATATTCTTTTTACATTCGCATTCCTAAAAAATAATACATTGGAATTGAGCATTGCACATCTTCGCATCAACTTATTCAGGAGTAGGCCCTTGGCGGGCTAATATACTTTACAGTTACCTACGCGGTAATTCCAAAAAAAACTATTATTTATTGTCTTTTATTATCTTCAAAGTCTCATTTTAATTAATAATGACTGATTTTAAAATAGTGGTCGCCACCAGCGATCACACAAAATATGCAGAGGAAATCAGCCAGCTGATAGAATCATCTGCAGCTGCCAGAGGCACCGGCATTGCCAAGCGATCTCCTGAATATATTGTGAAAAAAATTGAAGAAGGGAAAGCGGTTATTGCCCTTTCTGATAAAGGTGAATTTGCTGGGTTTTGCTATATCGAATCCTGGGGAGAGAAGTTTGCTGCAAACTCTGGATTGATTATTTCGGAAAATTTCCGACAAATGGGATTGGCCATGAAGGTAAAGCGCAAAGCTTTTGAATTATCTAGAAAGAAATTCCCTAATGCCAAATTATTTGGATTGACAACAAGTCTGGCTGTTATGAAGATCAACTCAGAGTTGGGATATCGCCCTGTGACTTTTTCTGAACTAACCGACGATGAGCAATTTTGGAAAGGATGCCAGAGTTGTGTGAATTATGATATTCTTACTAGAACAAATAGAAAGCACTGTCTGTGCACAGGGATGCTTTATGATCCTGTAGAGAAATATAAGCATCAAAGAAAAACATTTAAGGAGTACAAGGGTAAATATGCCAAATGGCTCAAGGCCAAGCGGGATTTTTTGTTAGAGAAATTCAAGAAAGTAAGTGTGTTTTTTAATATTTTTTAACCATGAGTAAGAAAAAAGTAGTGCTGGCTTACAGCGGAGGATTAGATACGTCCTATTGTGTGAAATATTTGACAGAAGATAAGGGGTATGAGGTGCATTCTGTACTGGTAGATACAGGAGGGTTTTCTGCGGAAGAATTGAAATCCGTAGAGGAAAAGGCTTATGCTATGGGTGTAACCGATCATAAGAGTATTTTGGCCGTCAATGATTTTTACCAGAACTGCATTAAATACATGATATTTGGAAATACGCTAAGGAATAACACGTATCCATTGTCTGTGAGCGCAGAGCGGGTATTCCAGGCTAAATCCATTGCTGAATATGCTAAGAAAATCGGTGCTGATGCGGTAGCTCATGGCAGCACTGGCGCCGGAAATGATCAGGTACGTTTCGACATGATTTTCAACATCATGATTCCCGGAGTAGAGATTATTACGCCGATTAGAGATATGCAACTGTCGCGCGATGCGGAAATTGAATACCTCAAAAGCAAAGGCGTGGAAATGGATTGGTCAAAGGCCCAATATTCCATCAATCAAGGAATCTGGGGCACATCTGTAGGAGGGAAGGAAACGCTGACTTCTGATCATAATTTACCAAACAGTGCCTATCCAAGTCAGTGCATCAAGGATAGTGAAGAAACAGTAACCCTGAAATTTAATAAAGGGGAATTGGTAGGATTGAACGATGAGCAGTTTGAGAATCCGGTCGATGCAATCCAAAAACTAAATTCATTGGCTTCTGCTTTTGCCATTGGTCGGGACACGCATGTTGGCGATACAATTATTGGCATCAAAGGCCGTGTGGGATTTGAAGCTGCTGCGCCGATGATCATTATTAAGGCCCATCATTTACTTGAAAAACATGTGTTGACCAAATGGCAACAGTATTGGAAAGAGCAGTTGGGAAGTTGGTATGGTATGTTGGTGCACGAAGGGCAATTTCTGGAGCCTGTATTGCGCAATGTGGAAAAATTTCTGGAAGATACGCAAGATCATGTGACTGGTGAGGTAATAGTCAAATTGCACCCTTATCGATTTACCCTTCAGGGAATCAACTCCAGTTACGATCTGATGGCGTCGGAATTTGGTTCTTATGGCGAGATGAACAAAGGTTATTCTGGCGAGGACGTGAAAGGGTTTTCAAAAATGCTTTCTAATCAGGTGATGATTTACAATAATGTAAAGGAGAAAAATGAACAAAATTAAAGTAGGGATAATTGGTGGAGCAGGATATACCGGAGGGGAACTGATCCGCATTTTGCTCAACCACCCCAATACAGAACTAACATTTGTCCACAGCGCTAGTAATGGTGGTAATCCATTTTATAAAGTACATAAAGACTTGATCGGAGAAACAGATATGAAGTTCACCGATAAGTTTGACGATAGTGTAATTGACGTATTGTTCCTTTGCTCAGGCCATGGACAATCGAAGCTTTTTTTGGATGAAAATCCAGTAAGAGATGAGGTAAAGATTATAGACTTGAGCCAGGACTTTAGGATCAAGGATGCGAGCCATACAAGGCCATTCACATATGGATTGGTAGAGGCGGAATATGATGCGATCAAATCAGCAAAGAATATCGCCAATCCCGGATGTTTTGCGACATGTATTCAACTCGGACTGCTCCCTTTAGGAAAAGCCGGGAAGTTGAATTCAGAAATCCATATCAGCGCCATGACAGGTTCGACCGGGGCAGGGCAGAAGCCCACTGCTACATCGCACTTCTCATGGAGGAACAACAATATTTCCGTTTATAAAACCTTCCAACATCAGCATTTGCTGGAGATTGGGCAGAGCCTTTCAAGTTGGCAAAGTAGTGGGTTTGATCAGGATATTAATTTTGTGCCCTTTAGAGGAAATTTCACACGAGGAATTTTAGCCTCTATTTATATGGATACAGATTTGAGTGAGTCGGAGCTGGTCAGCTTGTTTAAGGATTATTATGCTCCTCATCCATTTGTACTTATTTCTGATGAAAACATAGATTTGAAGCAAGTGGTCAATACCAACAAAGGATTGCTGCATGTGGAAAAGCATGGAAAAAAGGCCCTTATTTTATCGGCGATCGACAATCTGGTGAAAGGAGCCTCAGGCCAGGCGGTACAAAATATGAACTTGATGTGCGGACTGGACGAAAGAGCAGGATTGAATTTGAAGCCGGTGGCTTTTTAGGATAATAATAGTTGGATTTTTCAACAGCTATGTAAAATGACTATCGAATGATAAAAAACATCATTTACATAATACTAATAGGATTTATCTTATATCTGTTCTTGAATTACACCTTAAATGCGCAACAAAGGATTTTAAAATCTGCTTTATTAAATAAAAGTCAAAAAGTATTTCATTCAATATTGATTTGGGTAATTCCATTTTTTTGGTTTTATCTTTTAGAAGATATAATTGTTGAAAAACATAAGGTTATGACCAAGAAGAAAAGAGATAAAATGAATAGTAAAAGAGGTGGGGGATTTTATGAAAGTTACAAAGGGATATTCGGTCGTTGAAAATCTGTTTTTTGAAATTTAATTTATTAAACTGAAAAAGCTGAAATTCATCAGCTAAAAGCTCAAAAAAATGAAACACTTTTTAAACATACACGATGTCAATGACTTAAATGCCTTGGTGCAGGAAGCGTTGAATTGTAAGAAAAACCCAAAGGCAGACCAACAAATTGGCAACAATAAAACCCTTGGATTGATTTTTATGAATCCGAGTTTGCGCACGAGATTGAGCACCCAAAAGGCGGGCATCAATCTCGGAATGGATGTGATGGTGATGAACTTCACCGGCGAAGGCTGGGCCTTGGAAACCAACGAAGGCGTGATCATGAATGGCGATAAAGCCGAGCATATCAAAGAAGCGGCTGCCGTAGTTGGTTCGTATTGCGACATCGTGGGCTTGCGCTCTTTTCCTACGCTTAAGGATAAAGCACAAGACTATAAGGACCATGTAATCAATGCCTTTATGAAATATGCAGGCGTGCCGATTGTCAATCTGGAATCGGCAACTGTTCATCCTTGCCAAAGCCTGACGGACGTCATTACCATAGAAGAAACCAAAAAAACAGCCAAGCCAAAAGTGGTGCTGACTTGGGCGCCACATCCGCGTGCGTTGCCGCAGTCAGTAGCCAATTCATTTTCCGAATGGATGAACAGAACGGATTATGAATTTGTGATTGCTAATCCGGAAGGCTATGATTTGTCCAAAGAATTTGCTGGAAAAGCCTCTATAATCCATGATCCGGATGAGGCCTACAAAGGCGCTGATTTTATCTATGCCAAAAACTGGTCCTCGTATGAAAACTACGGACAGATACTTTCGCAAGACGAAAATTGGATGGTGGATGAACGCAAAATGAACCTGACGAACAACGCCAAATTTATGCATTGTCTGCCCGTTCGGCGAAATGTGGTGGTAAGTGATGGCGTGATCGACAGCAATAATTCGCTAGTGATCCAGCAAGCAGCCAATCGTGAATTTGCTGCTCAGGCTGTTTTAAAACAAATCCTAAGTAATGGATAAACCACAACTTCGGGTATTCAAAATCGGTGGAAAGGTCGTAGAGGATGATCAACAGCTTGCTGCATTTCTCCAAAGTTTTGCTCAATTGCCAGGTAATAAAATATTGATTCACGGAGGTGGAAAATCGGTTTCTGAGATGAGCCAGCGGCTAGGCATCGAAGTAAAAATGGTGGAAGGCCGGAGAATTACCGATGCCGACACGCTCGAAGTGGTGAAGATGATGCTTGCCGGCGTGGCCAATAAAAACGTCGTCAGCAAGCTACAGGGATATAATTGCAATGCCATCGGCCTGACCGGTGCAGATGGAAATACCATAAGTGCAACAAAGCGCCCTCTAGAAAATGGTATAGACTATGGATTTGTGGGCGATGTGAAGGAAGTGGATCATGCGCTAATTCAGCAATTGATCAGTGCAGGTTTGATTCCTGTTTTTGCAGCCATGACCCATGATGGTAATGGA
>JAUHYU010000039.1 GCA_030426345.1 Bacteroidia bacterium | reverse complement strand
ACTAGTCCCTTTTCTCTTTTGAAGAATGGGATAGCGATTAGTACGGTGATGAGCGAGTTGAAACATGCCTTCGGTAAGGAAGTTGAGATATTGGGCTATCTCATAGCTGTAAAGCGTACCCGAACTTCAAGTGGGAAAGAAATGAATTTTGGTACTTTCATCGATCTTGATGGACATTTTATAGATACAACACATTTTCCCCAAGTCTGTTTTCGGCATCCATTTAGAGGGAAAGGAGTTTATCGAATTATTGGAAAAATTGTGGAGGAGTTTGACTTCATGAGCATCGAAGTGAAAAGTATGTATAAAGAGCCCTACGTCAATGATCCACGGTATTTTGATGGATAATTGCGGATAGATCGGTAATTATTTAGGCATATCAATAGTGTCTTTCCAGTTTTTGTCTCTTTCTTTACTCAAAATATCCGCATTGTCTGAGATGCCTTTTGCACCAATCTGGAGTATTTTTTCATTTGGCACTTTTTGAATTGGAGTGTGACTGGCTTCCGGTTCGTTCATAAACGATTTGTTGCTAGCCAAATTGTAAGCCGAAATCAGTGAGAAACGGGCGTGATCGCTGGTATTTGCATCGGAGCGATGCAACAGATTTCCATGGAAAAACAACGTATCCCCAGGCTCTAACTCTACATAAACCAGTTCCATGGATTTTAGGGCATAATTGACGCGTTTCATGTCTGCACCGACTTGCTCACCTGTAGAGCCATGGTTTATACGGCCAATTTTGTGAGAACCTTTTAACACTTGTAGACAGCCATTTTCCTTATTAGCTCGGGTCACAGCCACCATCACGCTGAGCATTTCCGGCATTAAAAATCCATTATCGTACCAATACCCATAGTCTTGGTGCCATTCCCAAGAGCCGCCAACTTTGGGTTCTTTTTGCATAAACTTGGTGTGGTAAAGTGCCGGTTCTCCATTCCAAATCTTCTCCAAACCATCTACGACCCGCTCTGATTTAGAAAAAGCACCATAAATATCATCGCCAGAATTATACCATAAAGTTAACTTGGTATTCAACCCGGAGTTATCATCTACATTGATGGCAGAATCCTTCACTAATTGATCCTTGTGATAAGTTTCCAGTAAAAGCGCGACTTCTTTTGGATGGAAAAATTCCCTAATAATGACATATCCGTCGTGGCCGTAAGACGTTAGATGTTCGTCGGTAAATCTCTTATAATTCATTTTTTTCCTGCTTTGATGGATTGTATCTCGATTTTAATAAATGCATCATGTGAATATTTATTTCCCATTGGCTGGTAATAGGTTGCCGGGTAAAAGGCATCAATAACAAATATGGATCGGGGCCAAATTCTGTAGTTATTGTAAATTTTGTTGTGCCTGCTTTCCTTTTTCGTTCTATTACTTTATCCCACCAATTCAAGTGAATGTCAATGGTACTCTGCCATTCCGGAGCTCGTGGATCGGGTATTTGCGGGCCTTGTGCATACCCAACCCTAGAGTGTATGTGATCTGTCCGTTTGATGGCCAGGTTTACAGTCGCTTCTTGGTCTTCCAGGAGTGATTCGGATACATTGCACCAATGCGAAATATCGAGTGTGAGCCTTAGATTTGAAATTTCTTCAAGAAATTTTTTTGTGATATGTGCCGCAAAGCTAAACTTGCCACGATGCGTTTCGTGTAGTATTTTTTTATTTGTATTTACAGTAACTTGGTTAGCAATATCAATTAAGGCCTTGTTTTGGTCAAAGGTAAAATAATCCTTCCCTGTCTGCGAATTGATGAAAAGGGAGGGGGAGTCCGCGAGCTTTTCGAGATTGTGAACAAATATTTTTTTGTGCTTTTCAAAATCCGGCTCAACAGTTTCATAATGCTGTCCGATCAATTCTAATTCATGGATTTCGAGGGCTTTTAAGATATCTTCTTTTTTTGTTTTGTCAGAAGGCAAGCCCATCTCTACACCATCATAACCTTCGGATTTTACCTTTTCACAAAATATTTCAATGGGTAAATATTCAGAACCCCAATACGGATAGAAGAATTTAACATTCATGGAAATGACGCATTTCGTACACTACATTTTCTTTCTGGAAAAGGTAAGTATATTTTTGAGGAATGCCAATCGGGGGATAAAACGTGTTGATGATTTTTTCACAAAAAACCGTCAATTTCCCATGCTAATTTACTAGCGACTCAAGTTCTTTCGGAACAATTACTTTGGGAAGAGATATGGTAAAACAGGCATATTTGCCTTCTTCGCTATCGACTGTGATTTTTCCGTGCAGCTTTTGCACAGATTTTCGCACTAGATACAGACCTAATCCGTTGCCTTTAGATCGTTCAGAACCTCGATAAAACATGTCAAATATTCTTTCGTATTGCTCTCTAGGTATACCCAGACCATTGTCTGTCACACTGATGTCTGTTGTATTTCTCGATGAGTGAAGTTTGATTTTTATCTGAGCCTTCTGCGTTTTTTTGAAGAACACTGAATTCTCAAGAAGATTTTCGAGAATAATCTTTATCAGGAAATAATCGCTACGCAAAGAGAGTTTTGGTTCGGACTCCAGTTCTATGTGCAAATCATTGGCATCAATATAATTTAGGAGTGATTTTTTTGATTCAGTGATTATTTTTTTGAAATCTATTTCTTCGGTAATAATAATTTCGCGATTTATAAAATGGATGTTGTTCAACTTGTTGAGTACCTTGTTGATGTCTACTGCGCCCTTTTCGATAAGGTCAATATATTCTTTAAGTCCATCATCCTTGTTGTCCATTTTGGCTAACAAAGTCATGCCAAGCAGACGTGCGATTGGCCCTTTGAGGTCATGCGATGCTCTATATATAAAAAGATCCAACTCATCGTTGGCATTGACCAGTTCATTATTTATGTGCTTGAGTGTGGATGTACGGTCTTCCACGATATGCTCTAGGTTGGTGCTGTATGAGATCAACTCATCGTTCTTTTTGTCCAATTCTTTTTTTGCCTTGGATATTTCAATGTTTTTGGATATCAATAATTGGTTTTGGCTTTCAATTTCATTTTTTTGAGATAGTATTTCCTTGTTGGCAATTTCCAGTATTTTGTTTTGCTTTTTGATTTGACGTGTCCGTTGAGTGACCTGTTTCTCAAGTAATAATTTGGATCTATGTAATGCCCTAGTACGCAGTTGGATTGTGAGGATCAATGAAAAAACAAGAAAGATTAAGGATAAACAATAAAACCACCAAGTTTTCCAAAAAGGTGGCTTTACGATGATAAAGATCGATTTTCCTTCTTCATTCCAAATGCCGTCGTTGTTGGATGCTTTTACATGAAAGGTGTATTTTCCGGGCTGTAGGTTGGTATAATTGGCAAATTTAGTACTCCCAACATAATTCCAACCAGACTCAAAATTTTCCATTCTGTATGCATAAGCATTTTTTTGAGCATCTGTGAAATTTAATGCTGCAAACTCGAAGGTTATGGACACGTCTTTGTAAGACAATCTTATAGTGTCAGTTTCAGAAATATGTTTAGTTAACAGTGACCCTTTTTTTCCAACAGGCACTTTCTCATTTAGTATTTTAAAATTGGTAAATATAACATCAGGTTTAAATTGATTGTCAACGATCTCATCAGGGTAAAAGGAACAGTATCCATTGATACTTCCGAAGAGCATTTCGCCGTCTTCGGTTACAAAAGCAGTTTTGGGATTAAATTCTGTGCTCTTTATACCATCTTCTTTATCATAGTTTTTTACATCAAAAGTGTTTTTGTTCAATTTAGATATGCCTTTGTTTGTACCAAACCAGAGGTTTTCATGATTATCTTCCAAAATAGAATAGACAGAGTTGGAAGTAAGCCCGTTGATTTGATTAAATAACCTAAACCTACGTGTTTGGAGATTCATCATATTTAAACCAGCTGTAGTCCCGACCCAAAGTTGGTTGTTGTCGTCTAGGTATAATGTATATATAGAATTGCTTGAAAGGCTGTTTGAGCTGCTTTCTAAATACAGGTACCGTGTAAATTTTTCTTCATTTGGATCAAATTTATTTAGCCCCCCTCCGAACGTCCCTATCCACAGATTGCCGTCAGCATCTTCTGTGATGGTACTGATATTATTGCTGCTGATGCTAAAAATGTCATTTTTGTCTGAGACGTATCTAGTGAATTTTCCATGCTTAAACAAATTTAGTCCAGCATCTTCAGTTCCAATCCAAATGCGGCCCTTTTTATCTTCATAAATACATGTGACATTATTGCTACTGAGTGAAAATTGGCTATCAGGATTACTGTGGTATTTAGTAATGACCCCAGAACTGAGATGCAACACATTTAAGCCTTCCCCGGTACCTATCCATAATCTTTTGGATTGATCTCGGTGTATCATATTTATTCTATTGTGGGATAGATAGTATATTTTTTTAGCTTTTTTGCTACTGATGCGATTATCGTATTTTGTCAAAACCCGATTCCGTTCTTTTATGCTCTCTCCTTCAACTATATAATCATCTTCCTGATAGTTCGTGTATATTTCTGTAACAGGATCATATTTTGAAATACCTTTGTCAAATGTGCCAAGCCAAAGCGTTCCACTTTTTTCTTTGTAAATTGATGTAATGTAATTACTGCTAAAGGTATTGGTAGTGCCTGATGTTCTTTCGTGCCATTTAAAGCGATCACTTTGCCTATCTATTCTGTTGATGCCTGCATTAGTGCCAACCCATAGAAATCCGTATTTGTCATTAAATACTGATTTGACGTTATTGCTTAAAATGGAATATGCATCATTGGGGTCAGAGAGATAGTTGGCCATGGATTTGGTGTATTTATTGATATATCCCAACCCATTATCAGCTGTGCCAAACCATATTTTCCCGGATTCTCCCTGATAAATACTAAGGATACTGCTAGCCGCCAAAGATTTTTTTGATACTGTCGGGTGAAAAGTTATTACTTCATCCCGATTGTTCAAATTACGCCCAAGTTTTTTAGGCCTGAGCAGGTTCATACCGGAAGTGGTACCTACCCATAGATCGCCATCATTGTCTTCATATATGGCGTTGATTTGATTATCACTTAAACTGCGGTCGGTATTCATGTCGGTTTTTACGTACCGCAAAAACTTCCCTGTCTCTGTATCAAGCATGTTAAGTCCGTTGTCAGCGGTTCCCACCCAGATATATCCATATTTATCTTTTTCAAGACAGGTGATGTAATTTGAACTGATGCTTGCCAGATTGTTATTGACATTTCGATATACAGTAAATTTACCTGTGGTCGGATTGTAGCAGTTTAGCCCCCCGCCTAAAGTTCCAATCCAATAATTGCCAAAATCGTCCTGAACTGTGCAGGTAATTTGATTGCTGCTAAGGCCATATGGATTGTTGAACTCATTTTTGAAGTGTATGAATGATTCTGTGGATTTGTCGTATATATTTAACCCGTTTTGCGTGGCGATCCAGATTTTACCCTCATCATCTTCGGATATGTGATTGACTATATTGTTGGAAATGGAACTGCTGTCGGCGTCGTCATGTAAAAATATTTGGAAAGTAGAGCCATCGTATTTGTTTAACCCTCCATTGGTCGCGATCCAAATGAACCCTTGATTGTCCTGAGTAATCCAATTAACATTACCCTGAGAGAGCCCATCATCTACCGTTGTTTTGTCAAAACTCATATGGTTTTGTGCCATAACTTTCGCCGGAAAGCAAACCGATAACAGCAGTATAAATATGGGTTTTAAAAAATGCATTGTTTGGTATGATATATCTGCCCAAGGCAAATCAAAATCAAATATAAGGCATCCTAAGCTTTATAATATGGCAGGTGCTAAATATTTGCACCCATTAGATTAAAGCTGAGGATCCGCTGTCGAGATAGATAGTGCAATCTGAGTGTTGTTGCAGGATAGATGCAGGATGCATATTACTCACTTCGCCTGTAACACAATCCTTTATAGCCTGTGCTTTGCGTCCGTCAGGTACCGAGCAAATAATGCACTCACTATCCATGATCTGCTTGACCGACATACTAATGGCTTGGGTCGGCACATCTTCCAGGCCTTTAAACCAGCCTTCTCCGACTTGCTGCAAGCGGCATTTTTCGTCAAGATCGGCCACGAGATATGCAGCATCTGTATCAAAATCTGCAGGAGGATCATTAAATGCTAGGTGGCCGTTTTCCCCAATGCCGACGAGTGCTGCATGGATTTTTAATGGTTTTATGAGCTTGTGGAGTCGCTCACACTCATCAAGGGGATTTTCTGTATTTCCATTGATAAAATGAAAATCTTTTACTTTGCCTACCTTATCAAGAAACCGCTCACGAAGGTAAAGCCTGAAACTTGCTTTGTGGTTTTCACTTATTCCAATGTACTCATCTAAATGAAAAATGGTAACCCGTGACCAATCCACGATATCGGAATTAACGAGTGATTCCAATGTATGAAATTGGCTGGCACCAGTGGCGAGGATGATATTTGCTTCATTGAAATTATTTAAAGCAGATTCAATTGTGAGTGCTGCATTTTTTCCTGCCGAAGCTCCCATCAGCGCGGGAGTATCATATGTTTTAATATTCATTTGTTGAAAAAAAAATTATAAAGCAAAAATAGTAAATTATGATGTGGGCTAATTTATGGCAAATATTTCAAAATAGGTTATTGAAAAGGGGGATAATATTAATTTTTTTGATAAAACTTGAAGTTAGGTTTAATGTCAATTAGTTATATAGTTAATTGTAATGCTCTTTTATTTCCATGGAAATTAGAAGGTTTTTTTAAGGGTGTGATAAAATTTTATAATATTCATGTTCACGTGTGCATAAATTTATTATATTTGGTTTCTAGTCCAAAAAGAAAAATAAAAATACATGACAAAACCATCATTTGACGATCTTAACAACAAGGTTTGTGTAATCACAGGCGGCACCGGAGCAATAGGGAAGGCACTTGCTTTGGGGCTGGGAGCTGTGGGGGTTAAAACTGCCCTGTTGGGTCGCAACAAAGAAATGGCAGATAAAGTAGCTGCCGAAGTTTCAAAAGAAACAGGAAGTCAATCTATCGGTGTGAGTGCAGATGTGCAAGACAAAGCCATGCTGGAAAATGCCAAAAAGGAGATCAATGAGAAACTCGGTAAGATCGATTTGTTGATCAATGGAGCAGGAGGTAATTCGCCCAAGGCAACTTCTGCGGCGGAAATGATGACAGAGGATTTGAAAACAGACCTCGACAAAACCTTTTATGGATTGGATATTTCGGGCTTTGAATTTGTGTTCAATTTGAATGTTATGGGAACTATCCTGCCGACCATGGTATTTACCAAAGAAATGCTGGACGGAGGTGGAGTAGTGCTCAATATTTCCTCTATGAGTGCTTTCACGCCACTGACAAAAGTACCCGCATATTCTGCGGCAAAGGCTTCTGTCAATAACATCACAGAATGGCTAGCCGTGCATCTCGCTCCTGTCGGCATTCGTGTCAATGCCATTGCGCCGGGCTTCTTTATTGGTAACCAAAACCGCTTTTTGCTTACTGATGAAAAAACTGGAGAGCTTACGGCAAGAGGACAGAAAATCATCAATAGCACTCCGATGGGAAGATTTGGTGAAGTAGAAGAGCTTCAGGGAACTGTCAATTATTTATTGTCAGACCTCTCCAAATTTGTGACCGGGATTGCAATTCCGGTAGATGGAGGCTTCAGTGCCTATAGTGGTGTTTAGCCTTAAAAAAGCATCTAAAATCCATGAAATAAAAAAATCAATTATAAATCATAAATAATACCTCATGAGTATTGCGTTAAAAAAAGAATTCAAATATTCCCTTTTGGTACCTACCAGCATGGGGATTCGCATTACCCCTGTCAATGGACAGCCGGTACACACGAGTGACACATTTAGAATGCAGGCCACCAGTGCCGAAACAAATGTTTTGACGATTTCTACAGCACTCGGATTACCCGGCAAGGTGCTGACTAATTTTGTGAAAGGAAGCCCAATTGCAAAATTGATTAAAAGCAATTTGAAAAGTCGTCACATCGACTATGAAGGACCAGAAGTAGAGCAGGGTGGACCTTGGGGATACCGACATCAGTTTAATATTGCAGATAGCGGATTTGGCTCTAGAGGACCTCGCGTACACAATGATAGAGCCGGTGAAGTTGGAATAACACTTAATGTGAAAGATTTTGACTTGGAAAGAATTTTTGGTGAGGAAGGCGTGCAGATCGTGCATTTGTCTGGATTGATTGGCGCATTGTCACCTGAGACGAGTGAGTTTTGCTTGGAGATCGCTAGAGCTGCCAAAAAACATGGAACCAGGATATCTTTTGATCTTAACCATCGGGCCACATTTTGGGAAGGCCGTGAAAAGGAATTGCGCGAAGCTTTTACAGAAATAGCTTCGTTGTCAGACATCCTTGTGGGAAATGAAGAAGATTTCCAATTGTGTTTGGGCATCAGAGGGCCTGAGGCTGGAGGAAAAGGATTGGACAGCAAGATCGAAAGTTTCAAAGAGATGATTGGACGTGTGAAAACAGCATTTCCAAATGCCTCTGTTTTTGCAACTACCTTGAGAGAGGTAGAGCATGCCAATCACCATCAGTGGGGAGCTATCATGCTCGAAGGTGAAAACTGGCACGTCGTAAAACCACGCGATATCCATGTGTTGGATCGCATTGGCGGTGGCGATGGATTTGTAGGAGGGTTGCTTTATGGAGTTTTGAAGGATTGGGATCCTGAAAAATGGGTGCAGTTTGGATGGGCTACTGGCGCGATGGCTACTACTTTCTTGACCGACTATGCCGTTCCTGCCGATGAGGAAATGGTTTGGAGCATTTGGGAAGGGAATGCAAGAGTGAGAAGGTAGGTTTCTTACTAAATTTGATAACATGCCTTCCGCAGCACAACAAAGTTTGATCGAACTACAACCAACGAAAGAATTTTTCATTGGAATTGATTCAGACGGTTGTGTTTTTGACACGATGGAAATAAAGCATAAGGAATGTTTTTGCCCTAATTTTATAAAACATTATGAATTACAAGCTGTTTCAAGATATGCACGAGAGGCTTGGGAATTTGTCAACCTTTACTCCAAGAATAGAGGAGTCAATCGTTTTTTGGCACTTATTGAGGTAATGAAACTTTTGAGAGAGAGGAGTGAGGTAAAGACAAGATTCATGGAGATTTCACCCTTTTTGTCTGTACAGAATTGGATAAAGGGGGAGGCTATGTTGGGTAATCCCACCTTGATAGAATTTGAGAAATCGACCAATGATCCTGAAATTACCAAAACGTTGAATTGGTCACTTGCCGTGAATGACTCGATCGAAGACATGGTTCATGGCATTGCTCCGTTTCCTTTTGTGAAAGAGTCATTGGAAAAAATAGGAAATAAATCTGATGCCATGGTCATTTCTCAAACTCCGGTAGAAGCTTTGCAAAGGGAGTGGAAAGAAAATGAAATGGATGCTTTTGTACGGATCATTGCCGGGCAGGAATTTGGAAAAAAACAGGAGCATCTTGCTTTGGCGGCTGTTGGTAAGTATCCAAAAGAAAAAATATTGATGATAGGGGATGCCCCCGGCGACAGAAAAGCTGCTGAAGCAAATGGAGTGTTTTTCTATCCGATTATTCCCGGACAGGAAGAATCCTCATGGAATAAGTTTCACAGTGAAGCTCTAAGGAAATTCTATAAAGGCGAATATGCCGGAGAATATCAAGAACAACTAATCGGGGAATTTGAAGCATGTTTGCCAGAGAATCCTCCATGGAATTTTAACTGATTTATACAATGCTTTATTATCAAAAAGGATCGAAAAATACCGTATTATCCATGGACGACATGCGGGCTGCTTTGACCGAAGTATATACTGCTCTCGGAGTCAAAAAGCGAGTATTGACTATTCCTCCTGATTTTACAAGGTTTCATTCCTTCTCAGGAGAGCTTACCCAATTGACATACGAATATTATGGCGATAAACTGGTAGATGTGCTTCCTGCACTGGGAACGCATACTGGAATGACGGATGCACAAATCGACAAAATGTTTACCGGTGTGCCAAAGGATTTATTTCGTGTGCATGATTGGAGAAATGATGTTGTGACGCTTGGAGAAGTGCCCGCAGCATATATAAAAGAAGTGTCTGAGGGAAGGGCCGAATATTCATGGCCTGCTCAGGTAAACAAACTTTTAGTTGAAGGCAACCACGATCTCATCATTTCCATCGGGCAGGTGGTGCCCCACGAAGTGATTGGAATGGCCAATTACAATAAAAATATCTTTGTAGGGACAGGAGGTTCGGAAGGAATCAATAAAAGCCATTTTATTGGAGCGGCTTATGGCATGGAGCGTATTATGGGACGAGCGGTGAACCCAGTACGTCAAGTCTTGAATTATGCATCAGAGCACTTTGCTAAAGATATGCCAATCATCTATTTGCAAACTGTTGTGGGCAAAGATGAAAATGGTAAGTTGGTGGTTCGTGGATTGTATATTGGCGATGATATGGAATGTTTTGAAAAAGCTTCTGCACTCTCGCTTGAAGTTAATTTCAAAATGCTGGAAAAACCGCTGAAAAAAGTGGTCGTTTATCTTGATCCATCTGAATTCAAAAGTACATGGCTCGGCAATAAAAGTATTTATCGTACTAGAATGGCATTGGCAGATGAAGGAGAACTGATCGTTTTGGCCCCGGGGTTGATGGAGTTTGGGGAGGATAAGGAAATAGATCGTCTAATCAGAAAATATGGGTATTTAACCACTCCTGAGGTTTTGGAACTCACCCGTCAAAACAAAGACCTTCAAGATAATCTTGGTGCAACAGCCCATCTTATCCATGGATCTTCCGAAGATCGTTTTTCCATTACTTATTGTCCGGGAAATCTAACAAAAGAAGAAATAGAAAGTGTCAATTATAAATATGCTGATCTGAGTGAAATGACAAAAAAATATAATCCAGATAAATTGAAAGATGGATATAACACCATGCCTGATGGGGAAGAGATCTTTTATATATCTAATCCCGCCCTTGGGTTGTGGGCATATAAGGAGCGGTTTAAATAATACTTTAATAGAAATAAAAATTTTACATAATTATCTTAAACAAGTAAAACCAACATGAAAGAATTAGCAGATATTGGTCTTATAGGTTTGGCTGTAATGGGCGAAAACCTGGTATTAAACATGGAAAGTAAAGGCTTTACAGTGGCCGTTTATAATCGTACGGTAGAAAAGGTAGATAAATTCATTGCAGGGCGAGGCGCCGGAAAAAACTTCATTGGTGCACACTCAATTGAGGAATTGGTGAAATCTTTGGAACGGCCAAGGAAAGTGATGATGCTCGTAAAGGCCGGACAGCCTGTAGATGATTTTATCGAGCAGATTCTACCACACTTAGAGCCGGGAGATATTATCATTGATGGGGGAAATACACATTTTCCTGATACCAATCGTAGAGCAGAATATGTAGAAAGCAAAGGATTTTTATATATAGGAACTGGAGTCTCCGGTGGGGAAGAAGGTGCATTACTTGGACCTTCGATTATGCCTGGTGGATCAAAAGCGGCTTGGGAACACGTCAAGCCTATTTTTCAGGGTATTGCTGCCAAAGTGGAAGATGGAACTCCATGTTGCGACTGGGTAGGAGAAAATGGCGCTGGCCACTTTGTGAAAATGGTGCATAATGGCATTGAATATGGAGATATGCAGTTGATCTGCGAGGCTTACCAGATTATGAAGGAATATCTAGGTATGTCTTATGACGAAATGCATGATGTATTCAAGGAGTGGAATGAGGGCGAACTAGATAGTTACTTAATTGAAATTACTAGAGATATCCTCGCATATCGTGATGAAAAAGGCGAACCTATCGTCGAAAAAATCCTCGATACTGCCGGACAAAAAGGAACTGGTAAGTGGACTGCCGTATCTGCATTGGATCTAGGCATTCCATTGACTTTGATCGGGGAGGCTGTTTTTGCAAGATGTTTGTCAGCAATCAAAGAAGAGCGCGTGGCGGCTTCCAAAATATTATCAGGTCCGACACCGAAGTTTGACGGAGATAGGAAAGCATTTCTCGAAGATTTGAAAAATGCATTGTATGCTTCCAAAATGGTTTCGTACGCACAGGGCTATGCACTGATGAGTGCAGCTGCTGATGAATATAGTTGGAAACTCAATTATGGTGGCATTGCGCTGATGTGGCGAGGAGGATGCATTATTCGTTCTGTATTTTTAAATAAAATTAAAGATGCGTACGATGCCAATCCTGAATTGAAAAACCTATTGTTGGATCCATTCTTCAAAGAAAAGATCATGGCATCACAAGCCTCCTGGCGCAGGGTAGTTGCAGCTTCTGTGACAAATGGTATTCCGTTGCCTACGTTAACGGCTGCTCTTTCCTATTTTGATGGATATCGGACTGAAAGATTGCCAGCCAATTTGCTGCAAGCACAGCGCGACTATTTTGGTGCACACATGTATGAGAGGTTGGACAAGCCAAGAGGAGAGTTTTTTCATACCAATTGGACTGGTAGGGGTGGAGACACTGCTTCTTCAGCTTATATCGTTTAAATATAAATTCATTAAGGATCATCTTATTTTGAGGTGATCCTTTTCATTTCCTACAGATTTGAGTATTACCATTAAGGATATTGCTAAAATGCTCAATGTCTCGCACACTACTGTGTCGAGGTCATTGAATGACAGCCCTTTGATTAGCAAGGAGACTAAGGAAAAGGTAAAGAAAATCGCCAGGAAACATAACTATCGCCCGAATGTTAGTGCGCGGAGTTTGGTGCTGTCTAAGTCCTACAATATTGGTCTTTTTTTTACCACGTTAAAAACGGGGACTACCGCCAATTTCTTTCTGAATGTAGTAAGGGGAGGCAATAGTATAATACATGGAAAATATACCCTTTCTGTGGAGGCCATTGATGATCTCATGGATTTTGAGCAGGTTAATATCCGGAATTTTGATGGTATTATTGTCATGAGCCAGAGTCCAAATGATGATATGTTTATCGCCCATTTGGTACAGGAAAAAATACCACTGGTTATATTGAATAGAGAGGTAGTTAACCAAAATGTAACCACTGTATTATCTGATGATATTTCCGGGGCAAAGCAACTCACTAAGTTCATAATAGAGCAAGGCCACAGGAAAATAGCGATTATCGAAGGAAAGCCTGAATTTCGTTCTTCAGTTAAGCGTAAGCAAGGCTTTATGGAAGCACATTTTGAAGCTGGGTTGGAATTTAACCCTGAATTTTCCATACAGGGAAGCTATGATCTTGAAAGCGGCTATATCGCGATGCAACATATTTTATCTTTAAAAAACAGTCCGACAGCTGTGTTTTGTAGCAATGATGAAATGGCTCTAGGAGCCATGAAGGCAATAAAACAAAAAGGACTTGTCATGCCGGATGAAATTTCCATTGCCGGATTTGATGATATGGGTTTTACGGCCTATTTGACACCAGCGCTGACCACTGTGCTGCGTCCGGTAGAAGAAATGAGCAAAGAAGGAGCGCAAATTCTTATCAATAAAATCGAACGAGGGGAGGGGCCACAAAAGGAAATTATCCATCTGGATACCAAGCTGATCATTCGAGATTCTATAAAAAAACTGAACTAATTCTATAAGTTCTGATTCAAACCTTATACTTGCACAAAATTTTATAACGTGAATAAATTATCTGTAGATCCAAAGGCAAAAGCCTTGATATTTGATTTGGACGGCACACTTGTCGATTCTATGCCCATGCATTTAGAAGCATTGAAGGAAGTTTGCTCAACCCAAGGGTTTGATTTTTCCGAAAAGGAATTTTACGAGTTGGCAGGAGTACCTACAGACCGGATTTTCGAGATTATGAATGAACGGCACGGTACTGAATTTGATCCTCAAAAAGCGAGTGCGTTGAAAGAAGCCTCATACCGAAAAAGAATTCCCCTTGTCAAGCCCATTGCTCCGATACTCAAAATTGCCATGGAATTCCATGGGAAATTGCCCATGTCTATTGGCACAGGAAGTATCGGAGACCATTCTTGGGAAGCTGTAAAAGCCCTTGGCTTGGATCAATATTTTGATATACTGGTTTCTAGAAATGATGTATCAAATGGAAAACCACATCCGGAAACATTTCTTAAGTGTGCAGAAGCGATGGGAGTGGAGCCACAATTTTGTCAGGTATTTGAAGATGGCGATCCCGGTCTTCAAGCTGCCAGAAGTGCGGGGATGATGGCCACGGATATTCGCGGATTGGTTTAACCCATTCTAAGAAGAAATAAATTATACATATTTTATTTTCCTTCAATCACGATTATTTTAACTTGGTGAAAACTCTCAAAATACTATTATGAATATATTAATCCGATTACTCATTTCTGCCTTAGCAGTTTTTATCTGTGCCACTGTTTTGCCCGGTGCTGATGTTGATGGTTTTATGATAGCTATTGTTGTTGCGGCGGTGCTTGCAGTGCTGAATTTATTAGTAAAGCCTATTTTGGTTATTCTCACCATTCCGATCACCATCCTAACATTGGGTCTTTTTTTATTGGTTATCAATACCTTATTGGTATTATTGGCAGATTATTTGGTTCCGGGATTTGCGGTTGATGGATTTTGGTGGGCTTTGGTATTCAGTATTTTGCTTTCTATTATCAATAGCGTTTTTGGCGTCCTAGGTAAAGATTAGCCGGTCTCGTAATGCTATCAAAAAGCCTCTAAAATCCATGGATTTTAGAGGCTTTTATTTTGGTTTTTTGCGCAAAGGCTGTCAGCAGAAACCGTTAAAAATACTGTGGCTCAGGACACATTCTATGATGTTTTGGAGCATGGAAGTTGATTCTATATTGTAGCATCAATTCATGCGACCCTTTGGTATAATTGGTCAATTTTGAAGTGATGTAATCATAGGCGTAGCTAAACTTAACATACTTATTTAGTTGTAGACCAAGGATGGCAATTACAGCATCGCCTTGTCTGTAAGAAAGTCCAATATCAATTATTTCATCATAATACAAGTTGGCATTTAGATCTATTGCTATGGGCATGTTATCTTCAATCCTCAGTAAGAATGAAGGCTTAAATTTCAGTTTCATTCCTGCCTTAAAAACTTTGCCACTTGTAAGGTAATAGTTTCTAGAATGCCGAACACCGCGATACAAATCATCCGATGCTGTCAGTTTGCTCGTGAGAATATATGGCACCGAAAATCCGAGATAAAAGTTCTCAGTAAAATAAAAAATACCTGTACCGAAATTTGGAAAATAGTTTGATTCGCTGCCATTGAATGTGGGATCATTTTGGTCTAAAATATTAAGTTTTGACCAATCAGATCTGAGCATGTCGATTCCTCCTTGTAAGCCCATAGAAAACTTTCCTCCATTTCGAAACTTAATGAAATAGGAATAGCTACCATAAACAGATAAATTGTTATGAACCCCGATTTTATCCTCACTTATCATGAACCCAGCACCTATTTGACGATCTTTAAAACCTGTTTGTCCACTGAATGTTGTCAGCTGAGGTGCCCCGGGTATGTTCAGCCACTGGTCTCTGTACATAGCCGTGAAGGATGTGTATTCATGTCGTCCTGCATATGCTGGGTTTAGGACTAATCCGTTAAACATATATTGGGATAGCACAGGTTTTTGTTGACCGTAGGAGGTGGTCGCAAGAGCGAAAAATGCGATTATAAGATATTTTTCTAGTCTCATTATCTATTCAATTCTAAATATCCAACTTTCGCTTCAGAACCATCATTCTTATCAACAACATAAAAATAAGTGCCAATCGGAAGTTCGGTGCCCATGATACTCGCCCCCTTATTGCTAATGCCTTCGAACCGCTTATTTGGATCGTTCATGTCATAAAAATCTTGCTCATAAACCATCATTCCTGCACGGTTGTAAATTTTAACATTGTTTTCAGGGAAGTATTCCAAACAAACTACCTGGAAAAATTCATTGAGCCCATCGAAGTTTGCAGACACTCCATTATAAATAAGAATATCTCCTTTAACTTCAGCTTCAGCTGAGGTAATACATCCATCTGTACCTTCCACGTCCACACGATATTTACCTACTGGAATATACACCAGTTCCGTTTCCTGTGTCACAAAACCGTTATCGCCATACCAAGTAACTTTAAAATCACGCGTCATATCAGAAAGGATCACAGTTGCCGCTCCACTTGGCTCCTGACAATTAGATGGATCAGCAATCACTTCAATTTCCGGATAATACGACTCATCGGCCACCGAAAATTCAGTCGGTTCAGAAATACAGCCAGTAGTACGATCCGTAGCTGTAACAAGGTAAGTTGATGTATCCAGTCCATAAATTGTGTAGTCTTCATAGAAATTAGTCAATTTATCCCCACTGAATTTATTGTAATAGGAAAAAATGTAATCTGTAACATTTCCGGAAATGGAGGCCGTTGCACTTCCATCAGGTTCTAGACAACTGGTTCGATCACCAAGAATATCTACATTCGGAGGTGGAATGGCACTTAGCAATTGAGTAGGCTTTCCGTTCATTGTTGTTGCACACTGTGTGATGTCATTGGTCACAACTAGTTCATAGTCAAATAAGCCTAGATTGGATGCAGTTGGGCCTGAAGCCAGTGAATTTCCATCCAAGTACCACTCAAAAGTATGCCCATAAATTCCATCTTGTGTTGTAGCAGTAAGTACACCGTTAGGTTTGTTTGGATCACAATTAATCACTGGTGATAATTCATTAATTAGCACAGTTGGGTGTACGGTAGCATCTTTCACCTGTATGGTTACGGGGGCAGAAATACAAGTCGCGAATTTTTTGTCTATAGCTACTACTGTGTAATCCCCAACTGTAAGGTCTCTCCAACCTTTCCCGACATAATCTACAGTTCCAGAGGCATCAACACCTGTATACCATTCGTAGCTATAGCTGTTAAGGGAGTTGATTACATTGGCGCTGGTAGCTCCATTAGCCAATTCGATTGGGCAATTTGTATTAGGAGTTTGAGATGCAACAACAATTGGTGTTTTACTTTCATCATCAATGTTAAAAGTCTTTTCGGCTTGGCAATTATTGTCCAAGTTAGTGACCAATATAGTGAATTGCCCAGCAGGTAATCCCGAGATTGAACTATTGAGGGAATCCGTAATGACATTAGTTACATCTACTTTGTCTCCCAAATACCATGAATATCCATAACCCGGGTTTGATGTAATATATGGATTAGATGGATCTTCATACACATTCACCGCAAGTGCACCATCTGCAAATACATTTGGGTCACAACTCGTTAAAGGTTGATAATTCGTTGCATCAAAGAGCACAATTGGATTGGTCGTAGAATCCACAACCTGGACTTTAACAGGATAAGAGTCCAGCATCCACCAATTTTCCTGTGCGATGATATAATAGGTTCCTTCATTGATATCTTGATAAATTGTCGGGATATCACCAGGGGTAGTGGCATCGGGGGCATCACCATTTGTATAAAAGTCATGATGCCAATTGAAGGTATAATCTGTCAACAAATCTGGAACTCCTTCTAAAGCAATATTTGTAACTTCAATACTTCCGTTGTCAGGGGCACAAACAGTAAGGGGTGAAATAAGTGTATTGAAAGTAGGCTCTAGGAATACAAACGGCACATTTATACTATAGTCTGATTGACATCCAGTAGTAGTATTTGTCGCTGCCAATGTATAATATCCTTGGTCTAGTGAATCAACAGCAACCATATTTTCATTGATTGGGTTGGAAGTTCCTATACCTGCAAACCATTCCAGATCATATACGTCAGGGATTCCATTCGCCTCTGTAATATCAGCTGTGAGTCCACCTGTCCAACTAAGCGGGTTGGGGTTGAGAGAATATTGTGGATCGACATTTATTATTGAAATTACTGGGTTCACACTCAGATCATCCAAACTTACCTGTTCGAGTTCTGAATAGCATTTGGTACTATTATCCTGTGCTTGTACAAAGTAAGTTCCCGCGGCAATGCCTGAGAAAGCAGCGTCTGATGCAAAGCCGGATTCTGTGGGAGCGGGTGCTACCAAATTTTTATTAATATCTTTCAATTCTGCTGCCCAAGAAAGATGTGGATTGACAATAGAACCCCCATCAACTATTACATCATCGATTTGTATTTCCCCATCAGGAAAACAAATGGTTTGATCCGTGCCCGAGGCTGTAATGTCAATAACATGCCGTGCCGTGGTCACTAGGTATTCCCGCTTCGTAGTACAGAATTGATCTGTGGCATTTCCGTCTATAACCTCTAAAGTGTACATTCCAGGCGACAAATTAGATGCAGAAATGCCTGATGCTAATGGTGCATTATTGTCGTCATACCACTGAACATTAAAATTGGTAGGCACATTATCGCCATCAGTACCTCCTGCAAAAGATGCTGTCAACTGCCCTGTAGACATCCCTCCTGCACATGCAAAGTCTGGGTTGTCCAGCGTAGCAAATATGATTGGGTTTTTACTCACATCTTTAATGATCACCTGGGTAGCCGGACCAAAAGTGCAACCTGTTACGACATTGGATGCCTGTACATAGTATGTTCCTGCTGGTATGTCCATATTTCCAAAAATACCTGTGGTTGGGTCAAAGGCTGCATAAGCATTGGCAATGGGGTCAATAACCATGAGATTTTTATCTAATAATTGTGCCGTATAGGCTCCTGTAAAATCAGCTAGTCCGGAAGCAACAGGGCCACTGCCCATATCCTCATATATTTCATCGATTACAATAGAGCCATTTGGTGCACAGATAGTTTGATTGGTAGGGACAGCGTCTACACTTAAAATGGTAACGGTAGTTGGTTGCTGAATCATGGTGATATCTCGGGTCGAAATACAACCGGCATTAACCCCTGAAATGTCTTCTACCGTAATAGTATAAGTTGCAGCCTCTAAACCAGATGCCCTGAATTCGCTAGGTGCGACATCTGATACCGAAACATTCAATTGATCAGTCCAACTATAGTTGTATTCAGCATTATCCTGTAGGCCATCCGCAAATGCTTCGAGTACTCCAGTGGGAGACACTGCGTTACAACTAAAATCAGGACTGACCATATCTATGGTTATTACAGGCTTTTTGCTGATGTCATTTACCTTAACACTCAAAGGATCTGTGATACACAATGTGGTAAGGTTTTGAGCCTTTACAAAATAGGTGTCGTTCTCCAACAGATTCCATGGGGTAGCAGTATCTCCGGTTCCTGCGTTGGCAATGCCTATGTCATCGAAATTAGCATCAAAAAGCATGAAATTTCCATAGCCTGCTGTACTTCCAAGTAGTACATTGTTTTCGCTGATGTCCGCAAGATGTATGGCACCATTTCCTGGGCCACAAACATCTTTAGGGATTGCAACGGCGGTCGCTTCCAATTTATTGATCTGCTTGTTCAGATTGACTATGCCAGAGGTTGTACAACCAAGTCCCGGCCCTGCACCAACCACTTCAACAAATAATGAATATTGTCCGGCTCTTAGCGTGTCAGGTGTGATTTTGGTATTGGTTTTTGGCCCTTCAATCACAATGCCAGTTACCGAAGTGTCTGTGCCTTTGTACCAGGTATATTCAAATTTGCCAGCAGTCGTATAGAACGCATTATTTGTCTCATCCAACTGTCCATTTCCCGTCATGGTAGCACAAGTATTGTCGGGAGTTATTTCTACAAGACTTAATAAATCAAAAGTATAATCAAAGCCTATCATAAATGTAACAGGTTGAGAAAAGCAGGGTTCTGAAAAATTCCCGCCTTGTTTGGCGATAGCAGTATAAGTCCCCGGCTCCAAATTAGAAAAAATAATGGGGGCAGCGGCGGCGCCTCCTTCAGGGATGTGAGCGTGTTCCGTTGATCCCGGGTTTGTCCAATTTACATCAATAGTATTTCCTTTAAACAAAATATATTCATAATCAGTGTAATCTGCAGTACTTAGATCATTTCTCACACCAAAAGAGGCAGGGTCAATTTCCAAGGCTACTTGTCCGTTACCTGGAATACACTGGTTTGAAGGTGTAGCGACTGGATCTAAAAAGATCGGAACCTGGCTTTTTGGTAAAAATATTGTGGTGTCGATACTACAAGAAGTGTTTTGATCTGTAATTGCAACGGTATAGTATCCTGGTTCCAAATTATCTGCTAAAGAACTCCATTGATTTGGTGTTGTCACTCCTGCGCTAAATGAGCCACTCGAAGTGTCAGTACCTTTATACCATGTATACATAAAACCATTTCCAGTTCCAGGAGCTTCATTGGATCCATCGTTAGCTGCCATGGAAATTGTGATATTTCCATCAATTGTTCCAGAGCAGTCGCTGGAAGGGGTTGGTGCAATCGTGTATTTTAAATCTGGTACTGTGTTTATGACTGTGTCGATTGGCGCTGATTGGCATTGAGTAAAATTATCAATAGCATTAATTGTATAATTTCCTTCCGATAAGTTTTGAAATATGCCGTCATCAATTTGATTATAATTGGTTGAACCGCTTATAATATATTCAAAGCTTGATCCTGTACCTAAAACTACCTCCACCTCTAATTCTCCATTTGGTGCAATACAATTATCCAAATCTGTAACGGATACAAAATCAACTACAGGATTTGGGTCAGTGATTTTGGTGATACTTGCATAATTTGAAGCGCTACATTTGCGATCGTCTGTGACCATCACACGGTAGTTGTCCAATTCATTAAGGTTGGCAATGCTGTCAACATTTCCACCAAAGGCACTCCAGTTTCCAGACCCTGCTGGGATTTCTCGTTCCCAGCTATAATCAGTAAGTGAATTAGGCCCTGAATATTTTACGGCCAATGTTCCATTTGCATAACTAGATGAATTGCTTGGATCCCATGCACAAGAAGAATTTGGTGTAGTATTGATGGTAAAAATAGGATTTGATGAAAGATCTTTTATTTCAAATGTAATTGGATCGGATTGGCAATTGAAAGCATTAATTGCAATGACCTGATAATTTCCTGGAGGCAAAACCTCATCTGTTCCATCAATATCCGTAATTGTACTTCCATCTTCACTTATTACAGGTCCTCCATCTAAGTTTGTCCAAATAAATGTATAACCTGCCGGGACTACAGCTCCTCCGTTAACGCTTGCGATGGTAGCACCACTTTGGTAAGGCTCTGAACAATCTGTAGCATCTGTTACCGTAACTGCATCAATGATTGGTTTTATATTTATATCCACTATTTGGGTAAGCACAGTATTGCTACAAGAGGTCGTGCTGTTCACAATGGTCAATTCATAAGTGCCGGAATCTAGCTCATTGGCTATTTCTCCGTTTGGCCCACTTATGGTTGCAATGGCATTTACAGAAGCTACATCAGCCCATGCATAAGTATAATCATCTAAGCCCAAAGGAGGCATCTCATTGGTACTTGTTACTTCTATCTGTCCATTGGGCTTGGTTACGTCGCATGAGGAATTATTTGCAGTTGATAGGTTAGGGATTGGGATAACAGTATTGTCATTTATAGTGATAGGTGCTTGACTGGAGGTACAAGCTGTGGCATCATTGACTACTGTCAGGAGATAGTCCCCAGGTGCCACTCCGCTCACAGTTGCGGTTGCGGTTGTCAGGGTATCCGAATTTGCTATGGATTCCCAAACAAAAGTATATCCCACGTAAGGAGCCACTTCCCCAACTACTGTCCCAATAAGCTCACCATTTCCCGAAGGGCCACAGTTTGTGGATGGATTGGAGCTTACGGTTTCCACAGGTAAGGAGATGCTGATATTTACCGAGGGATAATATATGTTAGTGCATTGTGTAGATTTATTGGTAATTCGCAGAGCGTAATTCCCTGAATCGAGACCTGAAATTATTTCCCCATCTACGCTTGATGCTGTGAGTTGCGTTCCTGAAAAGTCATCTTCATACCATGTATATGTATAGTCCGAAATGACCCCAATATTCATGGATGCTGTGAGTTGTCCTGTAAATTTATTGGGATCACAAGAGACTTGATCCTGTGACGTAATGTTAGCATCAGGAACAATAGTGGCATCCTGTATAGATGCAAATTCCGGAGCTGTAGGACATTTTGTAATTAAATTTTTAGCTAGGATGGTATAGTTTCCAACAGCGATATTTGCAATCACATTTGTATTAGATATTACAAACAAACTGTCCGCAATTATGCCATTTCCTTTATAAACTTCATAGATAAAATCTGATGGATCTCCAACTACATTTACGGTGATTGTTCCATTTGGGGAAGCACAAGAAGTAACATCCGTAGCGGATACAGACGTGATATCCGGTGGGCTAACTGTCATGTTTTGAATTAGTGTATCAACAAAGGAAGTACAATTGGTCCCGTCCTCAATTACCACCAATCTATAGGCTCCTGCTTCTAACTGATCTGCTGTTGGCCCACCTGTATATCCAGGTCTAGCAGGAATAATATCGTTAGCTCCCTTGTACCAATTGAATGTAAATCCAGTCGTAGTAGGAGTTCCAGAAATATCAACTGCTCCTGTTAATTGACCCGTAAGGGCTGTTGTGTCGCATGATAGTTGTTCAGAATCAACTGTAACCAAAAGATCTGGCGTGGAAGTCTGATTGCTGATAGATATTGTCGCAGGATCCGAAGGGCATGAGGTAGCGTTATCTATAGCTTGTACGGTATAGTTGCCTGCTGGGAAATTATTTACAGTTGCACCTGTATAATCCGGAGGGCCTGCACCTATTGAGGGGCCTATATACCATTCAAAAGTATAACCGGCAGTTAGACCATTTACGCTTGCTGTGCCGCTACCTGAATTTGGATTGGTACATGACATAACATCAGCCGTAGCATTTGCGATTACGGAGGGGATCGATACTGCATTAATCACCTCATCGTTCAATTGGGTATTACATCCTGTAGCTGTCTCTGTTATTACTACTGTGTATTCTCTACTTTCAAGGTTTTGAGCAATAGGTCCGGTGCGCTGAATAAATGATGCTATTTTAGGGTCTTCTTGAAAATACCATTCGAAGTTGTATCCATTTGTTATGGAATCTGTTCCGTTGATTACACCAGCAGCCAAAGCGCCATCATAAGGCAACTCGCAATTTGAGAATGGTGAAAGTTGTTTTATAAAACCGCCAGGAACCTCATAACCAGTACTGTCTATCGTAACAGTAGCGGGGTTGGAGAGGCAACCAGAGGCATTGTCAATGGCCATAACTGTGTATATGCCATGGGTCATTCCATTATTAATAGCACCAGTGTGAATGATTGGCCCTGATGGGGCAGCGCCACTATACCAGTTGTAAGTAACATCTGGAACTCCTGCGCCAATTCCTGTGACCTTAATATTGTCCCAGTAATAGTTTTCAGCTACGCCATCATTACGGCCACGAACTATAATTTGCAGGGTGCTTCCGTTCAGGCGATTTACAGATGCTATTTCTAAACCGAAGTCCCCAGTGTGTTGCCCATTTGTGAAAGGGGTTTCTGGCCCACCGTCAAGGATGTAATAGGCCTCTAAATAGTCATTGTTGTTTTTGAAATTCCCATCTGATTCCATATCTATTTGAACTGATACGTCAGAGGCTGCAGATATATCTATTAGTCCGGTTTGCCATACCACTTCACAATCTGCTTTTTCAATTCTGAACTTCATGCTGCTGTTATGTGTGTCAACCCTAATTTGATTTCCTCCTGCACAACTTCCCGAAGTGGATGAGGTCCATGCAGAAGTGCCATTGTCATTGGTAGTCCCGGCGACTAAATCCTCAAATCCCTCATACCACAGCGTTCCCCTGACGAATGTTGAAATAACATTGGCGGCTGCTGCACCATTTCCCGGGAGGGAGTCTACGCAGGTTATATTTGGTGAAGTAGCAGTAAGATCTACATCAAAAGGAATACATCCGACAGTAATATATACATAAGCAGTATCGCACTTTGCATAACATTTAGTTGAGTTGACATCGCAAGTGATATAGCCGATCGTGTCTTTGCCTACATAATTGGTATTTGGGGTGTATCGCATGTAGTTGATATCCAGGCTGTCGAAAATAGTCGCAGTTCCATGACCGGCGGCATCTACAATAATCGGTACATGCAATTGGTCACCATCTGGATCGTTATCATTGGATTCAACATCGATTACTGTGTTGGTATTCATAGGAATGGAAGCATAATCATCCTGTGCAAATGGCTTTAAATTTTCTCCCAAAAGACATATTGTCTGCTCATTGATTGATCCACCAGTGGATCCAGTAAATCCAAATCTCATGACAGGATTTCCTCCAAATACATTGTTGATCATATCATCGGTATGGGTCATGATCATTTTCAGATTGTCTGTATTTGTTGAGCCATTATAGACATCTGCCCATAGTTGCATGGTTTGTGTGCCATCTGGATTTGTTATCCATCGAATTTGGAACATATAGCAACGATCATCTTCTATATTGTGAAAAACACTGCCATCCGGATTGGTATCATAATCAAATGCATATCGTGGCTTTAATGGGAGGATTCTTCCTGTATTTCCTTCAGCGTCTGTGATTACCTGTTGTCCACCGTATAGGTCACCATTATAGATAACAGCGGTATGATCCCACCCATAAAATGGACTTACTGTCTGACTAACACCATTGTTATCTGTTCCAGCTTTTCCATCGGGCACATCTTTATTGTTCCAAGTGTCCATTTCCACCGCTACAGATTTTTGTATTTTATGGTTTTCAGGATCATCTCCTGGGCCATGTGGGCCAGGAATAGTATTGGGGCCTTCTCTTGATGCGTGCATGGCAAACCCCAAACCTCCTCCATCATCTCCAGTAGCTCCTCCTAAATCCCACGTTCCTGCTCCTCCGATAACAACCTGCTGTCCGGGATCAGTTATAGTATCTCTTGGGTCCTGATGCATCACAAATGCTAATCCATCAGCTCCATTGCCATCACGATCACCCATATAAACCACGAAGTTAAATGAGGTATCTGCAGAAAAATCTACCTTATCCGCCCACCAAACTGCACCAAACTGATTATTAGCTTCCCAAGTTACCGTAAAGCATCTCTCAGAGCGCTTTACAGCATCATATTTAGGTATAAATGGATCTTGCCCAAGGGTAGGTGCAACCGTATTGAGTATGAGAACAAAACCCAATAGTAAGATTATTATCGCTTTCAAGTGCATTTGATTATACTGAAAAGATTTTAACATGTATCCCAATTTGATGTCTATACTTGTTAATACTTATAATAAAAAATTGCCTTCAATTATTACGTTCGGTTACTTTTTAATAATCATCAGTAACGACTTTTATTTAAAAAATGAATTATTATACTTGCATCCATAATTCGAAACCGACTAATAAAGGATATCGAAAGTACGTTTTTAGTAACCTCATAATTGATTGTTCAAATTGATCAATTCTTACATCTGTAACCCTTATTGCAAAATGACATATTCTAAAAACTACCGAATTAGTGCTATGCTGCCAGTATGCACTTCACTACCTTCGCAAGATATTATATAGTAATAGGCTCCTTCAGGGAGCTCCTTGCCACTATATGTGCCATCCCAGTCATTGTTATATTCAGAAGCTTCATATACGTTTTGTCCTTTTCTGTTAAATATTCGGATAGGGCATGATGCATATACAGCGATATTGCCAATTTTCCATTCGTCATTAATACCATCACCATTGGGTGTAAAGGCTTTAGGAGCATCAACAGAGATAACGACCATTTCATCCACAAATACCTTTGCTATTCCAGAATCTGAGCATCCAAAATTGTTGGTGCCTGTTACTGTATAATCCGTAGTGACAAGAGGTGACGCAAGTGGGTTTGGGATGTTGGGATCATCTAAGTCTTCTGCTGGTTCCCAAGAATAGTAATCAGCACCTCTTGCCCCAAGTTGAGCAACGCTACCACTTTCTATTCTCTGGCTTCCAGAGGTGATTTCTAATTTGACATCATCTACAAGGTTCACTTGTATTTCGTCACTATTTGAACAACCTGTGTTTCCTCCAGAAGTTACAGAATAGGTCCCAGGTTCAGATATTGTAATCTTGGAAGTTGTTTCACCCGTATTCCAAGTGACCTGTCCTGGAGTTGCAACAACAGATAGTTCAGCCGTATTTCCATCACAAAGATTGAATATACCATCAGGCAAAGAAGTATCATCAGCTTTAATTTCTATGGCGACAGACTCAGCGACTTTTATGGATTTTTCATAGTTGTCACTACATGTAGTATTATTATATCCAACCTGTAGTGTTACATTATATTCACCAGAAGAAGAATAGGAATGAGAAGGATTCTTGTCGGTCGAAGAATTTCCATCACCAAAATCCCAAACGAATACCGGAGGCTCTGAATTATCATAAGTAGAAGTATTTTCAAATTGAATTAGCTCGTTGAGGCAGGAACTTGCAATATCCTTGAACGAGGCGACCGGCTGGTCTACTTCTTTAATTGAAATAGAATTGCTAATGGCAGTACAACTGTGTCCGTTGCGCGCAGATACAACATAAGTTCCAGATTGGTTGGTGGTGTACGTATTGCTAATTTCACCAGGAATGATACTATTATTTATTTTCCATTCGTATTGTGCACCAGTTACGAAAGGAACGGACAGCTCATTGGTAGTGCCGCTACAATATTGCTCTCCAGCAGAGGCTGAAATTTCCATGGGAGGGATGTAGCTAATTTCAACAAGTTCTAAAATTGGATCTGTTTTGCAACTACCTGATTCCAAAACAAGGGAATACCTTCCTCCATCTTCCAATTGGGCATTGGTGATAGATAGCTCCCTGCCTGTGACAGTTGTTTCATTTGGGGTAGTCCAAGTATAAGTAACTCCACTTACTGATTGTGCCACGAGTTTAAAATTATTTCCTTCACAAACCACACCGGGATTGGTGACGCTCACTACAGGGGGCAAGCTATTTCCACCATCTGTGATGGGAATAATGGTACTTTGAGAATTGCAACCATCTAACGATGAGGTAATAGTCGCTTGATAGCTTCCAACCAATGAAATGTCAGTGCTGTAATCTCCTGGAATTGTAAGGTTGGTGATCGTATTTCTCCAAACATAATCAACTTTTAGAGCTGGAGTGGTGGTGAGGTTTACTGGTTGAGTGCTGCAAATATTTGATGGATTTTGAGGCATTATTTCCGAAATAACACAATGGGTATTTTTAAGGAATACCAACGTATTGTCTTGCCTATTTACATAACCTACATCCGGTTTGGCATCTCCATTAAAATCTGAAATATTTACATTGAATGAAATATCAGCATTTCCAACATAATAAGGGATATAAGTAAGCCCGGATCCTGAAGTGGTATTTAACAAAACCGTCAATTTTTCAGAAGCATCGGTAGTTGCGACAGTGATATCTACCAGACCATCACCATTTAGGTCTCCAAAATCAAGCCCCCATGGTGCGCGACCTGTTTCTACATATTTTGGTGTGCCATAATTATAGGCATCATTATTTCCATTGTTTACTAGTATGAAAATGTTGTTGACAAGGTTGGTCACGACAATTTCTTTATCTCCGTCATTGTCCAAATCACCAATTTTTAAATTGACCAATGTAGCTCCGGAAATAGTTTGTACATCTGGCATTCCCATTTTGATGGTTCCGGGAATACTTCGGTTGGGGAAAATTAGAATTTTATCTACATCAGAATTACAAACAATCTCAGGTTTTTGATCGTTGTTGAGGTCTGATACATCCAGACCAACTAGTGAACCGGCAGTTGTTTCAATGGTTTGTCTTGCACTAGAAGGAAAATCCATGGAACCGTTGATGCTTTTATTTCCGAAAATAAAAACTTTACCAACACCCTGATCGGTCATGATAATGTCCGGTTTTCCGTCTTTATCCAAATCCTGTATTTTTAGACGTCTAGTAGTACTGGAGCTTACATTTTCTGATAACAGTAGGGTAATAAATGGCTCGAACTGAATATTAGCAGTGTTGCTAATATTTTTGAAAATATAAATTCTATCAGCACTACCGCCCCCTTTCCCCACAACAAGATCTGGTTTTCCATCACCGTCCAGATCAGCACAAGAGATATTTCTTGCGCCTTTTCCGGTATTTAGATTCAGTGAATTTATTTTTTTGAACTTTATATCGTTTTCTGTTTCTTCGGTGATGTTTTGATATACAGTTATGGAGTTTGATCCGGCAGCATCAGTGTTGTTTGTGGTCACTACATCATTAAGTCCATCCCCATTAAAATCGCAACTGTATAAATCGAATAGTCCTGCATCTTCAGTAATGCGTAAAGATTCCATGATTTTGGCTTCATCAAAGATTTTCCCATTGAAAGCGAGATCAAAGTAATTGTTAGCATATCCAGTAGCCTTGGAAACTAAATTAGTTACAGAAATATTATCAAAGGTGGCTCCACCAGGTGCTTCTACTTCGATTATGTATTCCGATGAGAATATTATTTTGCCCATCGCGGCACCAAAATGGACGCGAAGGTCATTGCTGTCGTTGCTGAATCCGCTTCCGGTAATGGTTACCAGTTCACTATATGTGCCATGGATTTTATCTACTTTTACAATGTCTGGAACTTGAGAAAACACCGAGATTCCCATGGACCAAAAAAAGAAGGTTAACAATATATTCTTGAATCTTTTCATGTTCTATTGTACTTCTAGTACCCAATTTTCCCTGAATTTTGCGCCTATTTCTTTGAAGCGATCGCTCGTATCACTTGCTTCTTGCTTATCATCACTTTTGAAAATGTATACATAGTATATTTTAGTTTGTGAGATATAACCGAATTTGGTATAGAAACCTTCAATGAATAGCTTGTCAGAATATTCTTCCGAATCCCTATAAGAATTGAAGGTCCCGACGACCAGATAATTTCCTTTCTCTAATTCCAGTAAATGATCGCCCTTAATAACCGATGTTGGTCCAATATATAGCCCTTCATCATCAAGCGAAGGTTCCACATATTCTTCCGTTTTCGTTAATGCCTCTTCCTCATCAATGGTAATCTCATCGCTTTCATTCTCATTCAATTCGTTGACCAAAGATTCTTCTGCACTTAATTCTTTGGGTTGTTCTTTTTCAGTTATTAAATCATCGTCAAATTGAAAATTAAAAATGTTCACAGTGTCTTTGGCGACTGGTTCGGATTGTTTGATTTCGGCAGGAGGCGGAATGTTTCCAGAAGGTTTCTCATCAGCTTCCATTTCATCAAGCAAATCTTGAAGAGACTTTTCGGGAACTGGTTCATCTTTAGTTTGTTTAATCTCATTGACGACCACCACTTTTTCCTTGGCTTTTTCTTCTACGGCCATTTCATCAAGCAAATCCTGTAATGCGGTATTTTCAGTAGATTCTGTTTTTGCGGCCGGAGGGGCAACGGTTTTATGGATTTTAGGTGCTTTTTTAGGAACAGATTCCTCCTTAGCCATTTCATCCAACAATTCCTGTAAGGCTTTGCTTTCACCATTAATTATGCTATCTGGTTTTTCTTTTACAGGTTGCTTTTGTGGTGTTGTCTCTTCCTCATTCATTTCATTCAGCAGATCCTGGAGGGCTTGATCTTCATTGTAAGTCTCCGTTTTGACCGTTGGTTCAGGTTTGGGTTTTGGCTTAGGTTTGTATATGTTTTTGTTTTGTTGCGACGGAAGTCGCCCCATGGCCTTTAGCATGCTTCTGCGCTTAGAAATCATGCTGATTTTTCCCTTCTTCTTTTTCTCACCAACTATCAATGCAAGCTGTAGGTCGTGAGTGCTGTTGTTGAATCGAGCTGGCTTTGCATCAAAAAAATCATAGGCATACCCAAATTTAATATTGTCCTTCAAATTCAACCCCAAAAACCCAGTAAGGCCATAATCCTGCCTGTATGATGTCCCAATCCAAAATGCATCCCCGAGATGTACACGACCAATAATCTCAAATTGGCCCGGAAGGTCTTTGTTGTAGAAATAGTTAAGGTATGGTTCTATGGCAAATTGCCTTTCCGAAATTTCCCATCTGTAACTGGCCATCACGATGACGTCGTTTAGCGGATTGATTTCACCGACTTTAAATGCTTCGGAACTCAGGAGTTTGCTCTTGAAAATTTTAGGTAACGAAAACCCAAGATTGAAGCCATTGTTGTAGTACGCAATTCCGGCGTTTCCATCCAAAAACATGTTTTTAGCTAATGCCGCAGCAATAGCCGGGTCATCTGTATCTACAGCATCCAAATCAATATTATTAAACCCAATGCCACCAGATGCTGCAAAACTTATATAATGAAATTCGCCAAAACTGGCCCTATAACCGAGTGTGACCAATGCTGAAGTTGTGCTTAGGATACTTCTTTTGTCGCTTTGGATGTGTACCCCAAAATTTACTTTTTTATTGAAAATGGTATGGAAATTAAACCCGGTTGTAACAGGAGCACCTTCTATTTCAGTCCATTGCTGCCGACGGTAAATATAAAATGCCGGACGGTCTTCAAACCCTGCATAGGCAGGATTGTAATAGTACGGATTCATGAAAATCTGACTATTTAGCGACAGCTCCTGCGATAGGACAGGCTGAATACATGTTAGAAAAATGACTATATGGAAAAATATCCTCATAAATTATTTCAATGCTAAAAGGCACGAATTAATGGAGCCAAATTTTGTTTTAAGCACCTCATGGATCTTTCAAATAATGACGGATTATCCGCTTGCTAATAAAATTAGTAGTTGAATGTGAGTATAATTGATATTGTTTCCAAGAAGGTTATAAGGCAGGGACACTTAGATTTGGTGGGAAAAACACCGTTTTTTCATTTTTTGTTGGCAATGCGTTGCTACTTCCATTTTATAACTATAGTGGTACTGATTTTCTGCATGTTACCCATAGAAGTATAAATCCATATTGAAAGGTGCAAATGGGCCTTAGAAGGGATGAAAAGACCCAAATTTCCATGGGAATCAATTGATGAAGAATTCTGTGAGCTTTGCCGTTTTCAGAATTATGAAAGTTTGGAATAAAAGTTACCTATGTCTTAGTTAAGCACTTATTTTGTACATAAAAAGTGCATCCTGCGTGCGTATTTGCTTATTTTGAACTTTGTATAAAATGATGGGAAACCAGAATATTTACTTGTGCTAATCAGATGTAAAATTGAAAACTACCAATAAGAGATTGTCATTTTTAACACTGATTTTATTTGCCGGATGTATTACAGTCGGCAATGGTCAGACTTTCTTTGGTGCCAAAGGAGGAGTGAATGCGACTAATTTATCCTACAACAATTCTGTATATAAGGAATTTTATGATACTGAATTTGATTTAGGGTTTTCAGGCGGGTTTGTATTTTTGATTGAGAACAAAGAGAAATATGGCCTATATGCTGAATTTTTGTATGCCACGAAGGGCAAAAAGGTCGAAAGCCAAACCAATGATTATGAGACTAATGAAGCCTCCTACCAATTTATAGAAGTGCCAATAATGTTTCGGGTTAGGTTCAAACAACCAAAATACAGTTGGTTTGTGCAATTGGGGCCGGAATTAAACTATTGGCTTGGTGGTAACGGCAAGTTTGAAGTATATGAGCCAGATAGGGATGAATTAATAACTTATGAGTACAAGGTGAATTTTGGCGAACCTGAAAATTCGTTTGATTATATGAATATAGATGAGGTCAATCGCCTGCAGCTTGGTCTTGGGTTTGGTGGAGGAGTAATATTTGAATTGAAGAACGCCAATTTTCTTTCGTTGGATCTAAGATTTACTTATGGACATTCCTTTATGGGTGGCTATGAAAGTGGCAGTATTCCCAACATCGGGCTCGTAGATAATTTTGAATATACAAATAATGTATTGTCCGTTTCTACAGTATATTATTTTAACATCATGGAAAGAGTTCGTTTGTCGAAAAACAAGTATCGAAAAAGGAGGTAATCCTGAGGCTACTCAGGGTCTGGAGTTTGAATGATTTTTAGTACGATTTTATGCTCGTCACCTTCCATGTCTTTTAGATGGAAATTAAGGGTGGGATTGTCGAGTTGCGTATTGTTATCAATTTTGACTACATCAAAATTGACGAGCTTTTTGTTTATTTCGTCTTTCAAATCGCTTAACACTTCGACAAAGCGGACTTCAATGGGGCTTGGGTTGTAGTTTTTGGTTTTCATAATTTACTGTATTTGTATTACCACTTAATTAAGGCAGAGGCCCAAGTAAAGCCACTTCCAAAGGCAGCGAGGCAAATAATATCATTTTCTTTGATTTTTCCTTCAGCCCATGCCTCGCTCATAGCAATAGGTATGGATGCCCCTGTAGTATTACCGTATTTCTGGATATTATTATAAACCTTTCCTTCTTCAAGTTGCAACTTTTGTTGGATGAAGTTGCTGATCCTGAGATTCGCCTGATGAGGAATTATCAAATCTACATCTTCTTTACTTTTTTTATTGGCAACCAAGGCTTCTTGAATTACTTCCATAAATCTAACCACAGCATGTTTGAAAACCACGTTGCCATTCATATGTGCCTTTATGGATAGCCCTTCAAGCATTTCTTTGGTCAGCCTTTCACCCTGTTTTCTGCTGCTACCTGGGTCTTTAACATAAAGTTCTTCAGCAAAAGTTCCGTCCGCATGCATGTGTGTTGATAAAATTCCCTTGCCAGCTTCATCAGTAGCTTGTAAAATGGCTGCTCCGGCACCATCTCCAAAAATAACAGATATGTGCCGTTGTCTGTCTGAAAATTCCAAGGCTGTTGATTGTATTTCTGCACCGACAACTGCAACCGTCTTGTACATCCCTGTTTTTATAAACTGATCGGCAATAGAAAGCGCATATATAAAACCCGAACACGCATTTCTGATATCAATGGCAGGAATGGTTTTTTTATCAAGGCCGAGTTCACGCTGCATTAAAACACCGGACCCCGGGAACATGTAATCAGGCGTGATGGTTGCAAAGACAATCAGATCAATGTCATTTATATCTAATTTGGCTCTTTCTAAAGCCATTTTTGTGGCTTTGCTCGCCATGTTGGAGCAAGTATCTTTGGTGTGGTCGATGAACCTTCTTTCCTTTATGCCTGTTCTTTCCACAATCCATTCATCATTGGTATCCATCATTTTTTCCAAATCATGGTTTGTTACCACCTTTTCCGGTACATAGTGACCAACACCTACTATTCTCGAATTCATCATATTCATCAAATTAATACGCCAAATTAATGCATTTTGGATAATTGAACGTTATTTGTTTATGTTTTTACCACAATATGGAGACAGAATTTTGATTTTTAAGATCAATCAAAAAGTGTGAGGTTTCCAAATTGGTCTACTGGAGGAGTGGGTTGAATTAATTTAGGGCTGTTGTTCTGAATGGAATTTACCAATGGAGAAATCGTGTATAAATCCATGGCATGCTCATCGTATGGCTGAAGTAGCGTAAGATGTTCTTCCATTGTATGGTTATTATTTAGCCAACTACGTTCTGATTCCTGATCAGCGAGGATGACAGGCATGCGCTCATTGATTTTAGAAATGATGCCATTTGCTGCCGTGGTTATGATCGTAAAAGTATGAACTGTGTTATTGTTTTCATCTTCATAAGCTTCCCATAATCCGGCGAATGCAAACAACCCTTCTGTTTTCAACAATACTCGATATGGAATTTTGGATTTTTTGAATGATTGCTTCCAATCATAATATCCATCAGCAATTATAAGACACCTTCGCTGCTTCAGTGCATTTCTAAATGATGCCTTTTCTTCTATTGCCTCGGATGGTGTATTGATGATTTTAGTACTGATACTTTTGTTTTTTGCCCAGCCGGGAACTAGCCCCCAGTGAAAATATGAGATTTCGTTTGGGTTTGCATTGGTAATTACGGGCAAAAGTTGCGAAGGCGCGGCATTGTAAGAGGGCTTATATATCTCAGGAACTTCTACATTAAATCTGTTATTAATTTTCTCTGCCTCAGCAACGATGGTATATCTTTCGCACATATCGATTTGTTGTATGTGCTCAAAGGTATGAAACCATGATAGATAGAACAAGCAATGCTTTAATGGCCTATCGACATTTTGAAAAGTAGCAAAGGGTCAGAAATCCATGAATTTCTAAATATGTTTCTTTCTAAATCATCGATTCAACAAAAGCATAAGCTCTGTCTTCTGACCAGTAATGCTCGTTTTTATGCACGGAACAAAATCCCACATGACCGCCTCTTTCTGGTGTTTCTAAGTGTACAAACGGGTGATCTTTTATTTTTTCTACAGGATAGCAAGTTGGGGGTAGGAAAGGATCATTTTTTGCGTTTACAATCAAGGCAGGTTTTTGGATGTCTTCAAGGATATAAAGTGAGCTGGATGACTTATAATAGTCCAGAGCATCTTTAAATCCATGAATTGGTGCGGTGTATCGATCATCAAATGATATTAGATCATGAATTTCGGATAAATTGTGGGTTGATATTTCAGTGAATTTTTTGGCTTTTGCTGTGATTTTCGATTTTAGCGATTTTAAAAATCTTTTAGCATAGATGAAATTACTTGGTTTGGTAATTTCCAAGCAACCGTGATGAAGTTCTAAAGGAACAGAAAATGTCACTGCGCATTTCACCGCAGGGTCGACGCTGTCATTTTGGCCCAAGTACTTTAAAGTTAGGTTGCCACCTAGGCTAAAGCCAACCAAAGCAATTATTTCTACTCCATGCGATTTGGCATATTGAATTACTATTTCCAAATCTTCCGTAAATCCGCTGTGATAAAACTTTAGGGTGTTGTTGACTTTTCCATTGCATCCACGGTAGTTCCAAGCGACTACATTCCACCCTTTGTTAAAAAATTTCTTTGCCATACCAAGGACGTATGCTCGTTCACTGTTTCCTTCCAGACCATGAGAGATGATAACTGTTTTTTTTGATTCGTTGTCGTAATAATCAAGATCGAGATAATCATGGTCAGGTGTGGGGATTGTTACCTTCACCGGTGGAGAAGGCATGGATATTTTCCTAAATAATGCCGGATATATGGTTTCTAAGTGCTTATTAAAAAGCCAGAACGGAGGGCTGTAGGTTTTTTGAGGGACTAGTGGCATATGGGCGCAAAAGTAATGGAATTGATGAAAATAAAAATGACGGAAAAGTTTCCGTCATTTTTACTTAGTGCTTTGGCGCTAATTGCAGTTTCTGCTAACTGCATGCTTAATATCGAAATTAAGCTTTTTAGGGGTTATCCTCTAAAATTAGAAAATGATGTCAATTTTTATTTTGTTTTGGCATCTACTTTATTTTACGAAAATGATATTTACATAGTTTCAGTGAGGAGCAATTTGTTTTTTACTAAAATGTCGCGAACACGAAGAAAAACAACCAAACATTGAGAGGCTTAAAACGTTAATATTACAGAACCAACGAAAGGTTCATGTTTAGTATGCAGCCTTTCCGATTCAGACTAATCATTTGTGGTTGTTGTTAGGTTTGAGGTTTTGTTTAATGGTTAGCAAAGGGGAGGTGGCACACGCCGCCTCCTTCTTTTTTGTAAGCCTGCCAAAAAAAAAGCATCTAAAATCCATGAATTTTGTATTGTTTATTTCAAATTAAATCCATTGCTAGTCGTTGGATTAGAAGCCTGATCAGCGCATTCATAAAATATGTATGATGCGTAAGGTAATTTTTATATTTTTGCAGCTATGGATTTTTGATGTATTTAATCATTACCATTATTTATAATCCTTGACAACATTTAAATAAATCTCTTAAATCACATTTAATTTTTATGAAAAGCTTAAATAAAATATTGATTTTAGTCTTTATCGTGGCGATTTCCGCTGGCGAATACTCCTGTAAAAGCCAGAAAAAAATTGCAGCTGAAGAAGCCGCAGCCGCAACTGCTCGGAAAATTGCAAAAGCCAAGGCAGATTTGGAAATGCTATTAGGCGATAATACCGGCCTTTCTTTGGATGAAAAGGAAAGCAGGCTGAAAGTGATAAAGGATATGAATATTGAAGATGCAGAGGTTCAGGATTTGATCACGAAGGTTGAAGACAAACTATCGAGGGAGCGCGAAGCTCAGATGGCAAAGGAACGTGCGGAGAAATTGGCGCGGGAGCGGGAAGAACAGCTCAAGAAAGAAGGAGGGCCTAAAGGATTAAATGATTATTTTAACATGATAGCCAATAGTTCTAACCTTGCTACGTCCAACAGATATATTAATGAAGCCTTGGGACAGTTTGCCTCTGAAGATACTCCAGTGCTTATAATCATAAGCAAGTCAGGAAATACGGTTGACTATGACCGACCTACAACTATCAGGAGATATTTGGAATATCTCAAAGATCAAAAGGTAAACCGCAACAAAATCGAGAATGTGGTCTATGACGCCAATGGTAAGATTACAGAATTGGAATTGATCAAGAAATAGACCTCATTTTTATAACCACAAAAAATAGAAACCAATGAATAAGTCAAATATATTTTTAAGCTTACTCCTCATATTCGGTGTTGCAATTTCAGCGCTGGCACAACCCGAAATCAGCCCTGAAAGAAAGCAGGCGATAGATTCACTTGCTTTGGAAAAAGTGAAGGATCTTGGGAAATACATAAGTATTATAGGAAACAAAGATACGCCATTTTCAGAGGCCAACAGAGTGATAGATCGCGCACTTGAACTTTTTGCAGATGATAGCCAGATGGGCGTTTCTTCACTGAACCGTACCGAAATAGAATATTATGGAGTTCGGGAATATTTTCAACGCTTAATGGCGCTCAATTATGACCGGGTAAAAATTGATTGGTTCAATATCCAGTATATCAGTGACTTGGTACGTCAGCCAGATGGTAGGTATGTTGGGGTAATCACGGTTTATCAGCGGTTTACCGGTGAGACAGACGACGGCATGAAGTATGTAGATACCACTAAAAAGGATATCACGGTATATGTGGAACGCAAACAAACACAAATCCAAGGACGCGTCATTGGTTTTTGGGATGTGCTGTTAGGAGATATCCGCGTTACAGAAACCAAGCCGGGATAATCCAATTTTCATTTTTGATATGAGGGAGACAATCGCAGTAGCAATCCTACAGCTAATTTGTGTATTTGGCTCAGCGCAAGACATCGGATCCTATCTGGGTGACGAAAGTTTTATGTATGCTGAGACCAAGCAGGTCAATCAGTTTTTTAGGAGATTCAATTCCGAGGAGGATCTGAATGGCAAGCGGTTGTATAAGGGGGACCCCAATTACCGGAGCAAAACTTTTCGTGCCAATTATATCAAAATGCTTTTTGATCGTGAGAATAAAGACATCACAGAAAAGCTTAAAAATGATTTTATTAAAGACGTGGCTGATGGGCCTTCACCAGCTTTTTTGGATTACTATGGAGGAAGGTGGTTTGCTGAGGTGGATGCAAAGTTCATTTATAATGGAGAGCCCCGCACCGTGGTACTGTTTTTGGAGTTGGAAAAGGAAAATCTCGGGATCAAATGGGTGATCAACAGTGTTTATTTTTATCCATTTACTAAAATGTTTTTTGCTGATTCTACAGCTCTCACCAAGTTTTTGCATCCGATGAGCCATGAATTGGATTTTATGAATCTGATTAAAGTCTTTAACGATCCAAATACTGTGGAGTATTATTTTGACGAAGACTTCAAGCCCGATTTCAAGACGCTTTTTTTATATGAGGTCAAACAGGGGAATTTAAAATTTGAAACTATCGAAAAGGTTTCATTCCATTTTTTTCAATTGAATAATTGGTACTTTCAGTTGAAGGAGTTTAATCGACAGGGAAACAACTCTGGATGGCTCATTTCCAGTATTTCTAAAATTCCCGAAGACCAAAAAGGTATGTTGCTCAAATATATCCACTATGAGAAATAGCATTTCAGTCTTACTTTTTCCATTCATGATTTTTACACTGTTTTTCAGTAGTATATTTAACGTAAATGCACAAAAGGATTCTGAAAAGGAAATGGTAGAAGCCTACGAGGGCGAGGTGCGCGAGCTGGTTTCATTTTTGGAATTTTCCTTGAATGTGATCGGAAACCCAGCCTATTCTGTCAAAGATAAAGATGAGATAATCAACAAGAGTTACCTAAAGGTTTTTAGGGACGATAAGGTGCAAATAGAAGACGACCTTGACGAGCACCGTGATGTCGTTACCAACAAAGATGTGCAGGCATATTTGAAGGATGTGGACTTTTTCTTTAAAAAAGTGAGCTTCAAGTTCAATATTATTGACATAGCTAATAATGTAAATCAGGATGGGAAAATGTTTTTTACCATCAAATTGATGCGCAACCTTAAGGGAATTACGATAGAAGATGATAGTGTAGATTCTGATCAGGAAAGGTATATTGAAGTAAATGTGGATGAAGAAGACAAAGACCTTAAAATTGCCAGCATCTACACTACAAAGCTAAGTCGGGATGAAGAATTGGCCTACTGGTGGAATGAGTTGAATACAGCTTGGAAAGTACAGCTTGGTGCTGGTATTGAAGTAAAGGATGGGCTGCTGTTGTATGAGATCGATGAATTTTCTGATTCTACTTACGTGATGGGAGGGGTGCAGGTAAAGGATACCATCAGGATAATAGATTTTGTAAAACAGGCCGCCAATAAAGAAGAAATCAATCTTTCGGGCAGTACAATCATCAAAGATCTAAAACCATTGGATCAGTTCAAAAAACTACGTAAACTGAATATTTCTTCTTCGGTGATAAATGATCTTTTTCCCATCAGGAACCTCACGACGATAGAAGTACTGGATTGCTCAAATACAAAAGTCGAAGATCTTAATCCATTGAAATATTCTAAATCCTTGCAGGAGCTTTATATCGACAATACGCCGGTTTCCAGCATTGAGGTAATTGAAAGCTTCAATCAATTGAAAATTCTTCATCTGAAGCAAACAGTAATCGACACGATTCCTTCATTGGATAATTTAACTCATTTGCAAGAGCTGGATTGCTCCAATACCAATTTGACGACCTTGGATTCTATCGGGCAATTGAAGTCGTTGATAAATCTTAATTTTTCCAATACATCAATAAGTGATATCGACCCTCTTTCCAATTTGAAAAATCTCAAAAAACTGACATTTGACAATACTCAAGTTGTGGACTTGGAGCCTTTACAGCATCTGGGAAATTTAGACACAATAATTTGTGAAAACACCAAAGTGGCTGATCTTTCTGCCTTGCGCGGTTTGGAGGATTTAAAAATCATTTATGCAGATAATTCAGATCTAGATATGGATGATTATAGGGTGATCAGCGCTGCTATTCCAAATGTGGAGGTGATTTTTATAACGGATGAACTTCGGACATTCTGGGATAACCTCGATATGGATTGGAAAGATTTGATCGAGGCAAAACTGGGTTTGTCCAACCTTGAGTCCAAAGAGCAGTTGCATCGGATTTTAAAGATAAAAGCATTGAAAATCCATGAAAACGCAAAAGGCTTATCGCCCCTTAAATACACACCGCTCTTAGAGGTATTGGATTTTTCGGATACTCAAGTGTCCGACATTGCACATCTTGTCAATACCCAAAATTTGTCGGTGATAAAGGGTCAAAATTCCATGGCGATAGATTTATCACCGATTAAGGGATTGGGAAAGCTGAAAGAGCTCAATTTTGATCACACCAAGATTAGTGATATTTCTGCGCTTGCAGGCATGCAACATCTCGACTCCCTATTTTTCAATAATACGGATATTAAAGATATTTCTGTTTTGAACTCTGTGTCCGGTTTCCAAGCTGCGTATTTTGAGCAAACTCAGGTAGAGGACGAAGATTTTTTGGATTTGAATTTTGATGAAGATAGTTCTGTAGTCGTTTACAAAACTGAGCGGTTGAGGGCTTGGTGGGGAAATATGGATGACGATTGGCAATCTATATTTAGAAAGTCCAATAATCTGGATACACGACCAACTCCTGAGCATTTGCATCAGTTGGCGAGCAAGACGGAGTTGGAGATAAAAAGCTTTTCACTGACCAATCTGGATCCTTTGCCGGAGTTCGTCAGGTTAAAGTCCCTGAAGTTTACTGATAGTCAAATCACTTCACTTTATCCATTGATAAAGTTGACCAAGCTGGAAAAGTTGGAATGTCCTAGGAATCCAATATCAGATATAGAAGCATTGTCAGCACTCGAAAACCTGCAAGTATTAGACTTGGAAAGCACGCAAATTTCTGATTTGAAACCCATTCGGTCGTTGAAAGTGTTGCGCGAACTAAAGTTTTCTGGAAGTTATGTCAAGGACCTTTCCCCCGTTTCAGGGCTGAAGCAACTGGAAGTATTGGAGTTTTCCAAAACCAAAGTAAGAAACATCAACGCACTTTCAGGCCTAGAAAATTTGAAAGTTTTAAAATGTTATAACAATAGGTTGTCGGATAAAAAAGTAGAAGAATTTAAAGCAAATAATCCTGATTGTGATGTAGTTTTCTATTAAATTGGTTTTTTTAATTTAATAGAAAACTACAATCGTCAACTGCTTTAAAATGAAAAATCTACAGTCTGCTTTTGCGCCTTTCCTTCTGGTATTTTCTCTTTTTTGTTCTACATACGCATTCTCGAATGTAAAGGTAGCCAGAATATTTTCTGATAACATGGTGCTGCAACGGGGAATCAACGTCCCAGTTTGGGGCACAGCCAATCCCGGAGAAAAAATTGTTGTGAAGATAGGAGAGATGGTTGCTTCTGGAGTTGCGGATACTGATGGAAAATGGCAGCTTTATTTACCCAAATTTAGTGCGGGAGGACCATACACCCTTGTGATCAATGGTGAAAATGAAATCGTATTTTCGGATGTGATGTTTGGTGATGTTTGGGTTGCTGGTGGTCAGTCAAACATGTCATTTCGACTTGAAAACGCAAACAACGGCGCAGAAGAAGCAAAAGGGGCTAACTATCCGGAGATCAGATTGTTTACAGTGCCAAGGAGAGTCAGCGATGTGCCGACAGAAGACTTGGAAGGGGGACAATGGGATAGGTGTACACCTGAAGTTGCTAAGAATTTTTCAGCTGTTGCTTATTTTTTTGGTAGAGATATTCAAAAGGATTTGAATGTCCCGATTGGATTGATCAGTTGCAATTGGGGCGGGACGCCGGCAGAGGCCTGGACGAGCAAGGAAATATTGGAGGCAGTGACCAAATTGGGCGGTAGTGCTGTAAATGTAAATTTTGAAGATGGTTGGGGGCAAGACGTAGAAGCAAATAATAAAAGAGCCGAGGAGAAAAGTGAGATTATAAGTTCGTCATATCTGGGTTTGGAGTCTGGTGTGCATAAAATCAATTATAATTCTACGGACTGGCCGGTGGTAATTGCACCCAATTGGGATGAAGAGTTGAAAGGGGTCGTATGGCTACGGAAGGTTTTGGAAGTTTCGAAGGAATTTAAAGGGAATGAATTGAAATTTGATCTTGGCAGAATGGGAAATAACGCCACTGTGTATTTTAATGAACAAGAGCTAGGAAAAGCCAATGCACCTAACTTTTCTGAATTTACTGTACCGGGAAAATTGGTGAAATCAGGGAAAAATGTAATTGCCGTAAGGTTAGCCCATGGTTGGGGCAATCCAAATTTTTTGGGACCTGAAGAAAGAATGAAATTATATGCACCAAGTGGAGCAGTGCTTGAAGACCTGGCAGGTCCATGGAAATACAATGCAAATTTGGAGCCCGCACTTCCCGAGGTAAAAGGATATACACATTATCCCTCCAGCCTCTACAATGGGATGTTGGCTCCGATTATACCTTACGGCATTAAAGGTGCTATATGGTATCAGGGAGAAACCAATGCCGGAAGAGCGTATGCCTATCGAGCACTTTTTCAAGCTATGATTGAGGATTGGCGCATGCGATGGGAGATTGGCTATTTTCCATTTTTATTTGTACAGCTCGCCAATTATATGGATACCCCGGAGCAGCCACAGGAAGACAGCTGGGCGGAACTCCGTGAAGCGCAACTGATGGCACTTAGGTTACCCAATACAGGGATGGCAGTAACTATTGATATTGGAGAACAGTTTGATATCCATCCAAAAAACAAGCAGGATGTAGGCGAGCGTTTGGCCCTTGCCGCAAAAAAGGTCGCCTACAATCAGGATATAGTTTACTCAGGGCCTTTGTACAAATCCATGGAAATCAACGGCAATGATGTTGAAATATCCTTTGAGAATGTCGGTAATGGACTGATGGCGAAAGGGGATGGGCTCACTGGTTTTCAAATAGCTGGGGCAGATAAAAAATATTATTGGGCAGATGCGCAAATCGTAGGTGGGAAAGTATTTGTATCCAGTGATAAAGTAAAGAAACCTGAAGCTGTCAGATACGGATGGGCATCCAATCCAAAATGCAACCTTTATAATAAAAACGGCCTGCCAGCCTCACCTTTTAGAACCGATGATTGGCCAGGGAAAACAAAGCCTAAATAGGTTTGAGCGTTTT
>JAUHYU010000038.1 GCA_030426345.1 Bacteroidia bacterium | reverse complement strand
TCTACTAATAAATGGTTCTCCACTACTATAAATCCCTTTGGATTTATCCGAATGAGGGAATAATTCTGGAGTAAAAGCAATAAAATAACCTCTCCTTGGATTGTCCGTCTGGTTTGACCCGCTTTTATGAAGAAGGAAACTAGAGAAGGCCACTAGAGTTCCAGCGGGTACTTCAACTAAATCTCCTGGATCTGTTCCATTGTAACCTATCATGGCATTTAAGTTTTCGTCCCAAACATGTGTCATGAGATCTCGTGAAGGGGATCGTGAAAATGGCAGCACCGATATGGTTCCGTTTAATAAACTCATATCATCCAATGCAATCCAACAAGTTAGGTAAGGTTTGTGGGGCGAAGCACCCCCTTGGATAGAGTAACCGCTATCTTGGTGCCAAGAAAAGCTTGTGTCTTTATCTCTCATTTTTACCACAAACTGCTCATTATGAATAAATGCGGTATCACCAATTGTCATTTTGCATACTTTCGCAAATTTTTCCGTAAATACAATCGTTTCTAGACTTGAATGTTTTTTCCATACATTTGGAATAAAATATTTCTTTCCATAAACATTTATCCGATCTTCCTTTAATTGTTTTTTGGTCATTTCTGCCTCTATATCGGAGATCTTAATGTCGCAAATTTTTCTAAGTAAGGTTAATTCATTCATATCCAGAAAATCCGGAATAATCATATAACCTTCTTTGGAAAAATTATCTGCCTGTGATCCATCTATTTTCATACTACAAATACTTTTGATTACATTGTAAATACTTAACTCAAATACCATAAACTAGCCGCTGAATCCAGGATGAAGATTTGCCTGAATTAAAAACATTCTGCTAGTTGCCTTCCTTAACTGTTAAAAAATTGTGGCAGCGATATATCGATATTTGTCTCCGTTATTGGCATTGTTATAATAGTATACAGCCACAATTTTCCCATCTGGTCTTTGAACTGCTCTGACGTATCCAAGATCCCAATTTGCACCGTCTTTCCCTCGTAATAATTCTGGCTGACTCCAGGTCCGGCCTTCATCAGAACTGTAGGTAACATATATTCCAACACCATCAGGCATGGTTGGCTCCTTGCGAATTCCATACAACAAACAGAGCTGCCCATTGTTGAGTTTTAGCAAGGCAGGCGGATTACTAGTATCGGGATCAACCTTTACCGGGTCGTCTAGTTGCTTCCAGGTATATCCATTATCTTCTGAAATAAAACTCTCCATCCCGTACGGTTTGAGACGGCGGATAACAGTAAGTATTCGATTCGAATCCAGTCTTACCGATGCGGGCATTACCAAATCACTGACTCCCTTGCCTATCCAAGATAAAAATTTCCAGGTGACTCCACCATCTGTGGTACGTACACAAGCAATTTCCCGCCAAAAGTTGTCATCCTTACGAAATCCCACGGTCAAGAAAGCCGTTAGCTCGTGTTTCCCTTCAATAATGTAATCCGTACGGGTAGGAATTCCTGTAGGAACACGATCTGTAAAATCAACGTTAAGCTTAAATGCACCTTCCCAGTTTCTGCCCCGGTCGTAGGAATAATAGAAAGAGGAGGGACCATCTTCCAATTTTCTCATGCGAAAACCAAATGCAAAATTGGGATTGGTGAAATCAATGGCTTTTGTCAAATTATGTGATAATCGCGATTTGTCTCCTATGTTATGCTCAAAGGTCGATTGGTTAATTCCCGCTTCATAGGCATCTTCGATCGTCCACGAGTTTCCGCCATCCAAGCTCCGGGCAAACTTAGCTAGTGATGTTTCTCTATCATATGTATGGCTAGATTTGTCTTTGTGGTCCGCTGCGGTAAATCCTACTAGGATTTCATCACCCCAAGACCAAATACCCCAATTTGCCGGCCATCCACCATATTTCCCTTCTTTATAATATACCTTAATATGCTTTGCATTCGGTATCAGCTCAATTAGAGAATTTTGTTCAGAGGTCTCCCTGGCTGTCCCTTTATTCTCTACTTCAACGCTATTATACTGTGGTGTTGCTTTATTATCTAATGGAAATAATATTTCTTTGCTGAGAAAAGCGCTTGTTCTTGGTTCGGCTAAGGACGGTATATAAACGTTTCCGGTAATATTATTGGTCATAGAAATATTTTGGGCATATATGGTGTTTTCATTAGCCGAATTTTTCAGTCGTTGACTCTGGCAGCTAAAAACTATCAAGGCTCCACATAGAAGATAAAACAATCCGTACATAATATTTATTGATTTCTTACTATTCGTATCTGATTTAAACATACGGCATATTATTCACTTAAAGGCAAGTCCTTGCCTGACTCATGTAGTCCTGGACCTCCTCCTCCTGTATAACCTCCACTTTCGCCGGTTGCACCTTCACTGACCCAAAATGAATATATTGCAGCATCAGTGAGATAGAATTTAATTCTTATTGTTTCCGGTAAGCCTTCCAATGAATCATGGTTGTTCCAGTTTATCTTTATTTTAGTTCCGTTTGTTTTAACAGGCTTACACTCGTCTTTTGAATAAGAGGAAATTACATTTCCCTGTACATCAAGAATCTCTGCCCTAAGCTGACCGTTGCTAGCATCTGCATTTACAAACAAATACTCCCCATTGAAAGTGAGGTTCCTGGTGGTCACAAAACCTTCTAAACTACCAGCATTTAGTGACGCAAATCCATCTCTTCTTAATTTGGCCAATCCGGTACTCATATTGCTGTCCCAAAAAATGCTATTTGTCTTCCTCCCACTACAATAGAAATACAAAGAGTCTCCTACAATCAACGGACTACCAATAACAGATTGTATATTACCATCATTCCACTGGTCATTTGTACCACTCACTCCCATAAAACGATGCATGTCCGGTCTATCCCAATGAAACCCATCTCTTGAGTAACCGATGAGCAATTCATTTCTTTTATGGATACCTTCGGTTTTACACACATTGTTCTCAGGCCCTTGCCAGACATTAAAAAATCCAAGAAACAAACTCTCATAGGCTATTGCATCGTGATTATAAATACCCGGATCTATATCAGGATAATCAGGGTTTCTAACTTCATCATCCCAAGGGCCAAACCAGTAAAGATTGTACTTGTCGTATCGATCTTCAAATATCATATGAGCTAAGGAAGTACCTAATTCATAATCTTCATGCTCTAAATAGGCGCGACTTCTCACCCGTGGCCAATTTATTCGTGTTCCGAATACCCAAACCTTTCTAAAAGGATTATAAAATACGGTTGAGCGATCCTTAATTTCGCCTGACTGTGCTGCTCCTTCTGACCATTGGATACCATCTGGTGAATACCTTAGAACCATCATCCACCCCTCTCTGCCAACACGCTCCACGTTAAACAGTTTATACCTCTTTTCCGGGTTCTCCTCAAGTTTATCCAACCACATGGTAGAAGCGTCACGTTGGTATTGGTTGACAATATTAGTGCCGGCAACGACATCAAGTTCCGGTTTTATCCAGTTTACACCATCCTCAGATTCAGCATAGGCCGTAATAAAAGCTTCCGGTTGATCATAGAATTTAGATCCTCCTGTCAGATACCACATTTTGAATTTTTCCTCCTTTTCATCAAACCAAACCCCATCACTGAAAGGGGCAGCATAAAGGGCACCGCTAGAGGTTTCCTCCCAGGATTGATCTGGTTCTAAAATTGGGTTATTGCGGTCATATTGTGGATAGTGGAACGTTCTTTCTAAAGTACTCTGCTCTATTAAAAAATCATCTACAAATAGCTGTCTACCAACATTTATAGGAATAATATCCGGGGGGTTGCTCAAGTAGGGAACAGGCATGGCCACAGCCTCCTTTGGCACCTCATATCTTGGGGGCCAGACTTCTGGTAGTTCAATACCATTATAGAGTATAACTTTTTTTTCTCCATGATTGTTATGACTTTTTGGTGGTTTGCAAGTAATCAAAATCGCTATCATTGTCCAACAAATACATATTTTAGTTAGATCTGTTAAAACTTTAATTATCGAATGTTTCTTCATAATTTTAAAAACCCTTGTTGTAAATTTCATTTTGCTATCAGCATATCAAATCATCCCCTCTTTTCATGACTGAGAATTTCTCATCTTCTCCAACGACTTCCAAGCCATCAGATACATTCTTGGGATATGGAATGGCCCTTTCCAAATATTTCCTTTCAGGGTGCTGGAAATACGGCCATCCCGATGAAGGTATCCAAACCATTCACCATGTTTTTCATCCGGAAAGTGCCTAAAAGCCCATGAATGGATCATATTGTGCCATTCCGCATATTTCTTATTTCCTGTCAATTCAAGGGCCATTAGTGTTGCAATGACGGCCTCATTCTGAGGCCACCAAAATTTCATATCGTGCCAATATTCCTGCACCGGCCCGCCTTTCACATCCTTGAAATAAGTTATTCCACCATACTCTTTGTCCCAACCAATCTCCCACATCCAATCTAGCATGGTGGTTCCCATTTTGATTAGTTCCGGATCATTGTTGCGATACTTGGCTTCTTCTAAAATAAACCATGATCCCTCCATGGCATGGCCGGGATTCAGTGTTCGACCGTCAAAATGATCAATAAACTCTCCATGTGGCCCTACAGTTTCCATCACTACATGGAAGTCTTCATTCATGAAATCGTTTTTTATTTCATTTATCCAAGTATCAATCAATGTTGTATAAGAAGTATCATCAAGATTTTTTCTCAACTCTTGAGCAGTTGCAATCCCGATCATTGGATGCCCCATGCCTTTCATTGGCCGATGTGCTGAGAATTTTGGTTCGATCAAACCTGGCGTTGTGGCATGTTTTAGAAAAACATCGAACAGTTCCTTGGCCAACTTTGCATATTTTTCCTCTCCGGTTGCCTTGTACAATGCTGCAAAGGCAATACTGGCAAATGTTTCTGAAAAAACATAGCGCCGCTTTCTGATTGGATTCCCCTCTCTGTCTACTACAAAAAACATTCTACCATCTGCATCAATGCAGTGATTTTTCATGAATTCTGCACCATGTATCGCCAATTCCAACCACTCTTCTTTTGGCTCTACTTCATTGTATAAAGTTGCAAGCATCCAGGTAAATCGACCATGTTGCCAAACACCCTTGTCGGTATCGATGTTGGTTCCATCGCGATCCACGGCAAACATAAATCCTCCATGTTCATGATCTATACTATGTTTAACCCAGAATGGAATGATATCATCCAATAATCCATGTTTATAAATGGATATATACTTTTCTATTTCTTGCGTCGTCATGCTTTCGTTTTCAAGGAATTTATGGTCAATCCTTCTAGAGGTTTGATACGCTCCGTAATTACAAAACTTGCAATCAAACCAATGATCACCGAACTCGCCATTCCAATAAAGCCAAACAACAAAAAGTGAACATCCGTTTGCATATTTGTGATGACGACAGTGAAAAAACCACCAAGAAAACCAATGATTGCTGCAATACTTTTGATTCTGGGAATGAATATCCCCATGAAAAATAGTCCGCCTAAACCACTAGTCAATAGTCCTAAAATATAATTAAAGTAGTCAAATAGGGAGAGTATATTCCACATCGCCATAAACAATGCCAATCCTATCCCTAGCGTGCCAAATATAACTCCTGATAATCTTGCAGTAAAAAGATAATGACTGTCAATTTCATCCTTTACAAATTTCCTGTAGAAATCTGTGGTAAATGCCGTGGAAAGAGAATTGATGCTGGAGGAAACCGTAGACATGGTAGCGGCAAATATGGCGGCAATCAAAATGCCGGCTATTCCTTGCGGCATTTTAGTCATGATAAAATGCGGAAAAATAGAGTCTGGATTGCCCATTGAGATATTCAACTCTTCTGGATTGGTTTTATAATAGGCGAATAAGGCCGTCCCAATAAAATAGAATATTACTAATGCAAAAATGCTCAAAAGGCCATTCAGATAAATACTTTTCCCGGCAGACTTTTCATCTTTTGTTGTCATGTATCTTTGAATAGCAGTTTGATCACTACTATAGGTAATCAAATTAATAGCCAGTCCCCCAAGCACAACAACCCAAAATGTAGCACTTGTAATACTGAATGTCATGTCAAAAGCTTTCATTTTCTCATGCTCGATGGTAATATTGACAAGTTCACCTAATCCTCCATCGGTTCCTAAAACCAAAAAAACTACAGCTAACACAGCACCGCCAAGCAAAACAAACCCTTGAATCACATCTCCCCAAATGACAGCCTCAACCCCTCCCATCGTACAATAAATAATGGTGATCACTCCCATAAGAATGATGCATATATATATGTCTATTCCTGTGACAGTTGTCAAAGCAAGGGAAGGAAGAAAAAGCACCAGACCGGTTCTAGCCACCATGAATACAATAAAGATCCCACTGGCCATGAGCCGAGTTGTACTGTTGAATCTCTTTTCCAAATATTCATAAGCTGATGTGACTTTCAACCTCCTAAAAAAAGGCAAGTAGTATTTCACAACCGGAATCGCCATAATAAATATGGTTATGGCCATCACAAAATATCTCCAGTCTGTAGCATAGCTTTTAGCAGGGATGGCCATAAATGTGATGGCACTTAGCATGGTAGCAAAAATACTCATACCTGCAGCCCACCACGGGATTCGTCCCCCTCCTATAAAGAAGTCCTCCGTGCTACTTTCCCTTTTCATAAAGAAATACCCCAAATAAAGCATCCCTATTAAATATAGGGCTAGCAAGATCCAGTTGAGTAGACCAAAATTGGTTTCGACCTTCTCGCTTCCGACATAGACTTTTGGTGTGCGAACCCCTGGTTTTATTTCACCATTGATTATATACCAGCTGCTATTTACTTTTATCATTGGAGCTCCTGCAGGCCCTAAAAATGGATAATCATCAACTTTGATCCATGTATCTGTAATCGTGTGATATACCAGCACGTCTTTATTAAATTGATACCACTCGGGTGGATGTATGAAATATTCATACTTTTCTTTAGCCAGTCGCTTTATCATCGTGCTGTCCCCAAGTTTTAAAGCATTGGCATATTGACGCTCTCTCAACCAGGCATTATAAAATTTTTCTTTGTTCACACCCCCAACAAATAGCATATGGTGTGTCCCAATTGGTATTCCACTGGCACCATGCAGCGAATAGCTCTTGCCATCATTCAGGCTGATATGTGATATTTTTGTCCATGAATTGGTTTTGGGATTGTACTCCAATCCGTCTGTTGTAATAGTTGGGCTTTCGTCCGTTTCTGGGAAACTCGATCCGCTGAATAAATAAAAATGAGCTTCCTCAGCCGAATTTTGTGCTACCCCCACAGGTTGAATTCTTGCAGGACCTGGGAAATCATCAAGCTCCACCCATTTAAACTCGTCACTGGCTAATTTTGATAAATCAAGTGAAACAAATTTGTTTGCCAATTGATCATCGGCTGTTCCGCCTGCGACATAAATTGTATTACCAACTAAGGCAGCAGCCATGTTTGTCATCCTGAATGGCAAATCTGGCCAGGGCTCGATATTAACCAGATTTTCCTTTGCATTCCATTTCATCAAATGCACTTTTGCAAGGCTCTGGTTCAGGTTATTACCACCTATGCACACTACACCATTTTCAGTTGTCACTGAAGATCCATAGGCAATCGGATACGGGAATTTTCCGCTTGTTGACCAAGCTTTATTTTCTAAGTCATAAACAAAAATATCATCGTAGTATTTCTTTACGCCACCTTCATAAACAGGAGCATCAGGAAAATTACATCCTCCTGCAACCAGAATCACATCGTTTGAGAAACCTGCAAAAGGAGATGCCAACCCAAGCTGAACATCACCTTCAGCAGATGGAGGAATCGATGCAACTTTCTCCCAAGCAAAACTATTTTTAAACTTGTCATTGCTAGAATATGCTGGCGCAATTAGCATTGTAAAGAATGCTGCGAATAGAAATAGTCTTTCAATTGATTCTAAGTTAAAAAATAGGTTCATTTTCATAATATAGGTTCATTCATATCAGAGGTCTATTTAGTTTTTAAACTTATAAAAAGCCCTAAAAATCCATGGATTTTTAGGGCTTTCCTCATTCATTAAATATGTTCAAGCGTTACACGTGTTTTAGTTTTCCATGATTTAAGAGCGGCTTCCAAGACTACTATAGACTGGATCGCTTCATTTGCAGGACTTTCTATTGAGCGCTTGCCCGCAACTGCATCGAGAAATGCCTGATGCTCGGCTTCATAGATGGAATCACGCTCAAAATGGATTGTTTCGCTTCGTACAGATTCCTTGTGGGCATCGCCATATTGCATAATATTCCCACTAAGATCATAGTAAATCCATCCTTTCGTTCCAACAAATTCACAATGATAGCGGTCAGGATATTGCAAATAATTCAAATGGATACTCGCAGTTATTGTATCGTCATAATCCAGCAGTAGCGTGATCGCATCGGGGCTAGCCTTCAAAGGCATCTTACCTCCGGAGCTACCAACTGCTGAAACGCCAATGGGATTTTTGCCCAATATCCAGTAAAGCAGATCGGGCTGATGCACATAATCCATCAACAAGGCACCTTCTGTTTTTTCCTGATATCTTGACCTTGAGTTTACCAATGTTCCATAGGTACCAATATGGAAATGAATATATTGGATATCCCCCAATAAACCCTTATCTATAGCTTCCTTTATTCTGATCATTCCGGGGTTAAAATGATTCGAAAACCCATAAGAAAGTATCCTGTCAGTTTCTTTGAGCGATTTCAATACAGTGGCAGCAGATGCCAACTTATCAGACATGGGTTTTTCGCACAGCACTTGCGCCCCGGCTTCCAGAGCCCGGACTGTCTGCTGCACATGTAATTGATGAGGTGAAGCAATCAGAACCATGTCCGGCTCTGTACTTAGCATATCCTCGAAAGAGTTATGTGTTACCATCATACCCAATGCTTCTTGAGCTTCATCCAAAGCGTTTTGATCAGGGTCGCACAATTCGACAGAGACATCATTCCTTTTTGAGAGCAATCGTGCGTGTCGCTTTCCTATAGAGCCTGCTCCGACTACAATAATTCTTTTTTTCAATGCCATATTGTAAACCCTCCGTCAACCACCAAGTTGTGACCCGTAATATAATCAGACGCAGGAGAAGCAAGAAAAAGGATCGCGCCTTTAAGATCCTTACCGTAAGTACCCATTCGGCCTAATGGCGTTCGGTCAGTATAATCTTTTACAAATCCGGCTGGCATTTCATTTGATTCGAATCCACCTGGAGAAATAGCATTTACATTTACACCCAGGGGAGAAAGCAAGCCGGCAAGATCTGTCGTCATTCCTATCACTCCTGCCTTAGCAGCAGCATAGTCGACAGGTTGTCCCTTAAGGTTGTTGCGTTCATACATCCTGCGATCCCGGCCAATCATGCCCGCCATTGAAGCGATGTTGACAATTTTTCCAGATTTTTGCTCAGCCATGATGCGCCCTGCTTCGCGGCAGCAATATAAGCTGCCAACCAGATTGGTCATAATCAAATCAACCATGTCGTTCGGATCTCTTTCAAAAAGGTGCGCTGGTCCATTACCTATGCTCCCTCCTGCGTTGTTTACCAGTATGTCAAGGTGACCCTTCCAATCATTGGCTTTTGAAATGACCTGTGCCACCATTCCAAATTCACAAACATCAAGTGCCAATGGCAAAACATCACATCCATGTTTTTCACGCAACTCTGCTGCGGATTTTTGAGCGTTTTCAAGTTTGCGTGAAGTAATCACCAAATCACATCCTGCTTCGGCAAGTATATTGGCTGCATCGAGACCAAGATGACGTGCTCCACCAGTTATCAATGCCACTTTACCATGTAGGTCGTGCATGTCTTTTATGCTTGTTTCTGCTTCCATATATTTTTTCAATAATTGTCAGGATTGAAAATCGTAGCAGCGATATAGCGATATTTATCTCCAGAATCAGCATTATTGTAATAATAAACTGCTACAACATTGCCATTTGGTAGCTGAACAGCCCTTGGATATCCTATATCCCAGACAGCTCCATCCTGACCACGCAATAATGTTGGTTCTGTCCATGATTGACCATTGTCGGAACTAAAAACTACATACATGCCTATTCCTTCAGGTCGGGTTTCTTCATTTCTAAGCCCATAAACCAGACAAAGCCGACCATCATCAAGTTTGAGTAAAGCAGGAGGATTGCCAGTTCTATCCACCATCACAGGGTCATCTAACTGCTGCCAACTGAGGCCGTTATTGTTGGAAGAAAAACTTACCATTCTTGGTGGTTTTGTTATCCGAAACATGGTTAAAATACTTGATGGATCCAACCTTACCGAAGATGGCATGATGGAGCCAATTCCGGCAGGCCCAATCCAAGAAATGTGATTCCATGTTTTTCCACCATCTGTTGTACGTACGCATGCTACTTCTCGCCAATCTTTATCGCCTTCACGAAAACTCACAGTCAAAAATGCTGTTACCTCGTTTTTACTTTCAACGATATAATCTGTTCTCGTAACAATTCCTGCGGGTTTCTTGTCAGGAAAATCAACAGAAAGCCTAAAAGCACCTTCCCAAGTTTTGCCACGATCATATGAGTAGTAAAAAGACGATGGGCCATCGCGCAAGTTGCACATGCGAAACGTTAGCGCTAAATCGGGATGACTGAAATCTATGCTTGTATTTAATTCCCTTGCAGACTGAGACTTACTGCCCAAATTATGCTCAAAGGTAGATTCCGTGATTCCACTTGCGAAAGCGTCCTCAACAGACCAGGTTTCTCCACCATCCAGACTACGCGCAAACATGGCATAAGAAGATTCCCTATCAAAAGTGTGACTTTCCTTATCCAAATGATCGCCTTCTGTAAATCCCACTAAGATTTCGTTGTCCCATGACCAAATTCCCCAGTTGGCTGGCCAGCCGCCATATCGGCCTTCCTCATAAAACACTTTTACGTGAGTGGGTTTGTTGTCAACAGGATCCTGATCAGTTCCAGAATAAGCTGTGGTGCTTTTGACACTTATTATTCCCATTAGCAGGAATAGGTATAATGCCGATTTTAATTTTATCATGGAGATATATGATTTATCAAATACTTTATTTTGAGAAAGGCTCTTGCCGTTATTCTATTTATTGCAAAAATCGAAAAATCCTATTTCCTTCAAATCCTGCTTCATAGATTCTTCTTCCACATCGGTGATCGTTTGTAAGGGGATTCTGTTAGGACCGCAATCGATTCCCAAAAATTTCATCATGCGCTTTCCTCCTACAATATTTCCTCTGTATTTGATCAATACATTTACAAATAGATGTGACAAATGTTGCAACTCACGAGCTTCACTTAAATCTCCGGCCTCGAATGCTTTCCTCATATTTTTATAAAGCCCAAAGCAATGATTGTAGGTGCCACCGACGCCCGATTCGCAGCCAAAAGTCAATCCGGAAAGAAATGTCTCATCCAACCCATGAAGCATGTCGTATTTGCCGTTTTGATACCTCATACACTGATCAAATTCATACATATTGTCATAAGTATATTTGACCCCGGCAAAGTTGGGGATTTCCTTTTCAGCATATTTCAACACGTCCATCACGGGAATATTTATGCCGTTCAGAGCCGGAATGTGGTAATAATAAAAAGGCAGTTCCGGGGCGGCATTGCTGACGGTTTTACAAAAATTGCCCAGTTCCTCAATTCTTTTCGGGCCCAAAAACATAGGCGCCATTGCCGCGATGGCGTAGACTCCGATTTGTTGGGCATGTGCAGCCAACGCAAGCTGATCATTGATGTTGGTGGTTCCGGTATGAACGATCACTTTCAATCTGCCCGCAGCTATTTCCATCCATTTTTCTGCCACTAGCATCCGCTCTTCTGTGGTCAGCAAGCCGCCTTCCCCGGAGCTACCACAGACAAATACGCCATCTAACTCACTTCGTACAAGCAAATCGGCGTAAGACCCGATGACATCTAAATTTAATGACCCATCCTGATGAAGTGGGGTGAATGGTGCTACTATGTACCCGTTTATTTTTTTCATTTATTTATATTTTTAAAATAGCCTCTTTGTAAGATACTTAAATCCTGCCCTTATGTACCACAATAATTAACTCAGGCTTGGCCTTTTTCATGGATTTTTAGCCCTTTTTTATATATGTTTAGTTGAAGACTTAGGAAGGTTTAATGATTTTTAGAATATTCGGATTATAAATTATATCTGCCAACAACATTACTTAAGTTCAACTGTTACTTTATCAATAACCGGAAATTGGTCTCCATTGTCAGATGTCAATAATGCCTGATATTGTATATATCGGCTTCCCTTTACATCAAACTCATCGGCTGTTATTTTTTCCCACGACGCGTTGTTAAGACCTTCTTTTGATTTTGACTGTCTTACCATAAATTCAAGTGAGCTTTCACCTGGTATTTCTGCTTCTACCGATAGGTTTCCTTTTTTCTTCCCATTGAAACTAAATACTGATGAAGTGTATGTCTGCTTCCAGGATCGATCATAAATATGACCCATATCAGTATTGGATGACCAGTGAGGCCCTAGTGTTGGTAATTCTGTTATTTTAGCAGTTTTGAATCTCTTACCATCATTGTAAAATACTTTGGACATCGCAATATGAGAACCATCAACAGTGTGATTAGACACAGCCAGATCCAACAGTCCATCTTTATTAAAGTCTCCACTCAGTGCATCTGCACCTGAATCATTGATCAAAGAAGTTTTATTATTGAACCTAAAGCCTTCCGGACCTCCCCAGAACAGAAAAGATGGTAAATCCTCACGTGTTCCATTGCCGTGATAGTGTGGTGAGAATATGTCCAGATAACCATCTCCATCCCAATCGGCTACTGCTGGTCCTAATGGAGTGAAACCGGGAAGCCACTGAGCGTTCCACTCTTCAAAACCCTTAGGTCCTCCCCATAAAATAGTAATACCCAAGTCATAAAAACTCGTCTCTGCGTCTTTATAGCTGCATACGATAAGATCAAGCCACCCGTCATTGTTCAAGTCAGCTGTTTCCTGGTCAGACACTGCTGGCAGATCAAGAACATCATACCCTTCCGGACTAAAACCATCGGCACCCCCATAAAAAATCCTTATTCCTTGTTCCTGAAAGGAGTTAGCCACCAGATCAAGCCAACCATCCTTATTGTAATCTGCTATCTGTACCCCCAGAGAACGGCCATGGCAGGGTATATCCAATCTTTTGTCTTCTGAATACCCTGATTTGGAACCATAGAAGATGGTAACATATGTGTTGAAAGGATCTTCATCATCATTTTTATATTGCCCAACCACAATATCCAAGAAGCCATCTCTATTCATATCAGCTATGCTGCTGGAGCCTAAATAAGACTCAGATATCACCGTACGGCTTTCGATATCAAGGCCTTCAGGTGTGCCCCAGAAAATATTTACTCCTCCCCAGGGATCTCCTCCTCCTCCGTGATGCATTTCATCAAGTATCATAAGATCTACATAACCATCAGCATTTAAGTCGGCAGCAGAAGACTCGTAACCACTCCTAAATGGTATTTTGAGCATATTATTCTCTGAGAAGTCATTAGGGCCTCCCCAATATACATAGGCGGGAATCCGCTCATAAGTGGTACCCCCGATGGCATTACAAACTATAATTCGATCATTTTTATCATGTTCCTTGGGAACCGTGACAATATCATAGGCTCCAGTTGTGGGAAACCCATTAGCAGCCTGCTTAAAACTTTTATCACTATTACCATAGTAAATCCATGAATTGGTAGTAAAACTGGTATCAGCTTGATGAATAGCTAAAGCCAAATCTTTATGTCCATCTCCATCAAAATCACCAGAGGTCATTGCCTTAATAGTTTTCGCCTCCAATTGAGAAGTCGTTGAACTTCCATCCCAGATAATAATAACTTTATCGGATGACCCTGTCCCTGATCCTGATAGTTCCCCTCCCCCGGCTTTCTGCTGACTATAATAAGTGAGAACAAGATCATTTTTACCGTTTGCATTGAGATCATCCACCACAATGTGAGAAGCCTTGTACCCTTTTATACTAATTACCTCATCCAGAGAACGATCAGCTACACCGGCTATGGATGTAATAACTTCCTCGTGGCTTCCTATGATTAAATCATCAATCTTATCATTGTTTATATCTCCATTAAAAATATCAGTCGGCTTGCTCACTCCATGCGCGATTTTTACAATCTCAGGACTCTCCTTTTTAGCCCAGAACATATATACATCCTGATCCCCAAGTATAGCAACCTCCTTTTTTCCATCTGCATCAAAATCACCATTAACCATACCCAGTGAATTCTCAACCCCAAACTCTTTATAATTTGTTAGCATATAACCGGAAGGACTTCCCATATAAATCCGTACAACATCTCCCTCTGGCTGTCCTGATTTCCAGGCTGCGCCATTTAATGTGACAATATCTTCCCAACCATCAAGATTGATATCAGCTACCGAAACAGCCAATGCATTATAAACAGGCAAAATACCGTTACTTCTACTCGCTGGCCATCCATCTTCTCCACCATAGATGATCGTTACAAATCTCCTTGGATGCTGAATACCATCATGGTTTGGGCAAAACACAAGGTCTGACCAACCATCCTTATTCAGATCGGCTACTTCTACGTTCTGAGTCCCACGTACATATAGTTCTGATGTTGTGATCTCACGTTGTGGAGATACCTCTGTAGCTCCTGGCAAAACAATATTAATTCTGTCATGTGTATGAGGAAAAACTAGATCTATCCATCCGTCATTGTTATAGTCAAATCTGCTAATTGTTCGGATTGTACCATCCTTACTTACATAGATATTCTGCCCTGTAGCATCTAAGCTGCCGTCAATAAAATCTTCGAAGGAATCTTCTACCCAAATTTGTCCCTGCACAGAAATGAACATGAAAAACAGAGGTATAGCAGATAAAAATAACTTAATGTGATTTTTCATTTGTATTTGTAAAGTGAACCATTTCATGACATCTCTAATCTCGTGCCTAACAACTTATTAAGCGAGGCTAATTAGATAGTATCAATTAAACTTACCGTCTTTATCAACCATATGTTATGTATTACATAATGCAATGTACTGAAAATAATAAAGCTCGCAAATGAAATTCGTATTATGTTATACATTTTTTTATATTTTCACTTTCTTTGCATGATAAGATGTTTGACATTGCTCCAATGTATTCCCTGTTTGCATCTAAAATGTATATTTGGTAGATATTTCGAAGAGTTTATGGCAATGAAATACCACATTTAATGTAGAAAATTATAATAAAGATATGACAAAAAGAGGAAACCATATTTTGCCTATTGACACACTTTCTTTGGTCGATAAAGCAGAGCTAAGTCTGCTTCGGTACATAAATCGGAATAAACTAAAGCTGGGCGATTCTATACCCAAGGAAATAGATCTTGTTGATTCTCTGGGCGTCAGCAGAACTGTAGTTCGGGAGGCACTCGCGCGCCTGAGAACACTGGGCTTAATACAATCCATCAAACATAAGGGGATGGTATTAAAAGAACCCGATGTTATCTTAAATTTCAAGAGGGTAATGGATCCAAACTTTCTTGGTGATGAAACGCTCAAAGACCTCTTTGAATTAAGATTGGTGCTTGAGATGGGAATGTGTGAACTTCTTTTCACAAGAATAACTGACACCGATATTATTGAATTGGAAAACATTGTTGATAAGGCAGAAGCTACCATGGTTGACAGAATAGGTTTTAGCCTTGAGAATGAAGTCGCATTTCACGGAAAACTTTATCAGATCTCCGGAAATCAAACACTCCAAAGATTTCAATCCATTCTTTTACCCGTTTTTCAGTATGTGCATGAAAATGGCTTCTTAGTCAAAGAACCCAAATATTCAAGAGGTTTTGTCACCCATAGAAAACTAATCCAAATACTTAAAACAGGTACGCCTGAAGAATTTCGGGGTGCAATGAAAGATCACTTAGAGCCCCATTTCAACAGGGTATCATCTTAACCACTTCCCTGAATTACCTCAAGACGGCATGAATCATATCTTCCTACCTAAACTCTTTTTTTGATCAATCACTAAAGACTATAAAACAGTTTATCAGCCTTTTGTAGAATTATTATTTTAAATCAACAAATTTGATTTGAGACAAAACATTTCATGGATTTTAGATGCTTTTCAAGAAGTAGAATACCAAAAGGCATAATGGATTCCATCAAAAATACAGCAACTGATCTCCATTGGTTTGTTTCAAATAAAGCCTCAGGATTTTTTGGATGTCCTGATTGTCCGGGTATCCCTGCACCCGACCTTTTAAATCCTCGAACGTCTCGGCACGCAAAAAATGGTCTGTAAATCCATGACCGATGTACATGCCATTTTCTATCAAAACAAACGTCCGTTCCTCCGCCGACCTTCCCTTCCCCACTATGGCAAATGTTTTTTTCTCACTATCGATGGATAGTATCGCATGCTCCATCCTGACATTATAGTATTCCGATGTAATTTTTCCTTCGCAGGCACCATCACAACTTCCCAGATGCACGTCAAAACAAGTTCCTGGTGACTTTTGCAAGCCGCTGAGCTTTGGACAAAGTTTATACTTTTTCACAAGATCATGTACATAACTTCGCCCCTCCTGGAAATTGCTGAAACTGGCAAGCGCATGAGCTCCGGGCTGCATTTTAGAAACTGTAAATCGCATGTATCCATTTCGGTCCGTGTACAAATAAAGCGCATGGTTTTTTGACGTATATTTTTGCGCTCGATTGTATTCAGGCCACAGGCGCTTGATCTCTCTGGATTCCAGCAGTAAAGCGATGAGTTCATTGCCTGTTAGCTCATAACTGATATGATGAATATTTTCATGAAATAGCCGCTTCGACCCTCCTGATTCTCCAGTAAAATGGCTTGTAACCCTACTCTTGATATTCTTCGCCTTGCCAACGTACACCACTTTTCCTTTATCATTATGAAAATAATATACGCCCGATTTTTCCGGCAATTCGTCATACTCTTCTTTGGACATATGTGGTGGAAGTGTTGCCTCTTTAGAATTTTTCTTCAGCGAATGTCCTATAAAACCATCCTTGTCCTGTTCGATTAAAATTCCCAATATTTTCGCTGTTGCCTCCGCATCTCCTAACGCCCTATGTCTTCCTTGAATCTGAATATCCAAAGCACTAGAAAGCGCTCCTAATCCATAAGATTTGAATCCGGGTAAAATCCTTCGCGCCAGCCTCACGGTACAAAGTTTTTTGCGTTCAAACTTAATACCCAAAAGACCAAACTCCTGACGGAGAAAACTAAAATCAAAATTGACGTTGTGCGCTACGAATATTTGTCCTTCTGTGCGTTTCAGGATTTCTTGCGCCACATCTTCAAATGAAGGGGCATCCTCAATCATATCGTTGCTGATCCCTGTCAGTGACGTGATAAATGGAGGCACATATTTGCCCGGGTTGATCAGTGTGGAGTAGGTATCAACAATTTGTTGTCCGTCAAAGCTCACAATGGCTACTTCAATGATTTTATGCGATCTGGAGGAACCTCCGGTAGTTTCTATGTCAACGATTGAATACAAGTCAACTAATTTTTTTAGCAAAAAGACAATTCGCTTTCAAATATAACTAATCAAAATAGCAAATTACTAATGTAATTCGCTTCATTTTTACACGATGCCTTTTAGTGAAACGGCTCGGTAAAAGCATGGAAAATCCATGCTTTTTACAAAATAAACATAGCTGCCAAGCAAATCCCATCGCACATAAATTGTCTTATCCACTCAATTTCCTCCTTCTATGAAAATATCCGCAATTTCTTAGTTTAAGAATTCGTTTTTTAAGAAATTTAGCCCTTTCACTGGATCAGGAGAAAAATCAATATGCTGAAATATATTTCATCTCATAGTACTATATTATTCTTCATCTCTTTATCAGCAATACTTCTTTCTAATTGTAAATTCAGAGATTTTTCCAGATTTCCAAGTGACCAATCCAACCTCGTGCAATTTGTAAATCCACGAATCGGGACACAATCCAACATGGAGCTGTCAAATGGAAATACCTACCCCACAGTGGCTCACCCCTGGGGCATGAATTTTTGGACACCACAGACGGAGCCACTGGATAGCAAATGGATCTACAACTACGAATCCAAGTCGATCAATGGGTTTAGGTGTACCCACCAACCTAGTCCATGGATGGGTGATTATGGTGCATTTGCCGTGATGCCGGCAGAGGGTGAGTTGAAAGTTGATGCCGAAAGCAGGGCTTTGAATTTTTACCATACAGGTGAAGTCTCGTTGCCCAATTACTATCAGGTAGATTTTTATGAAAAAAAAATCACCGCAGAAATGACTGCAACTTCACGCGGAGCCATGATGCGCTTTACTTTTCCAGAATCTCAATCATCCTGGATCATGTTTGATGCCTTTCCCGGTGGCTCATACATAAAAGTACTTCCAAGTATGCAACGGATCATTGGTTGGTGCAAAAATAATAATGGCGGTACTCCCAAAAATTTTGCAACCTACTTCGTTGCAGATTTCGACAAGCCTTTTGATGGCTTTACGACTTGGAATGACGACTCGCTTAAAACCCTACAAAGAGAAATCGAAGGTGATCATACCGGCGTTGCTTTACGTTTCAGAACCTCCAAAAATGAGCAGGTCAACGTAAAAATTGCCACTTCATTCATCAGTATGCCGCAATCTGTCGTCAACCTAAATAGGGAAATCACCAGATTTACTTTTGATCAGTTAAAAATAAAACTAAACCAAACTTGGAATACAGAATTAAACAAAATAATCATAGAGGGATCAACTGCAGAGCAGAGGGAAATGTTTTACACCTCTTTCTACAGAATGCTGTTGTATCCGAGGGTCTTTTATGAAATTAGCGAAGAAGGTAAAATGGTCCATTACAGTCCATTCAACGGCAATACCCGGCCGGGTTATCTTTTTACAGATATTGGTTATTGGGATGTTTATCGAGCGTTATTTCCATTTTATACCATCATGTACCCCGAGCGCAATGCCAACATCATGAAGGGCTTGTTAAATGCCTATAAAGAAGGCGGATGGCTTCCGATATGGCCCAGCCCCGGTTATCGCAAGGTGAAGATTGGCAGCCATGGGGCATCTCTTTTTGCAGATGCTTATCTAAAAGGCATTGATGATTTTGATGTAGAGTTGGCTTATCAGGCAATGAAAAAAGATGCTCGTGTTACGGCTCCTCACTGGGCTCCAGGCAGAGATGGCATCAAAGAGTACAATAATAATGGATTTGTTCCTTATCCTGAATTTAAAGAGGCCACTAGCAAAACATTGGCTTATGCTTATGATGATTTTTGCATCCTGCAAATGGCCAAAAAAATGGAACTTACAGATGATATATCCCAGTTTCAAGACAGGCCATTCAATTACAAAAATGTCTTTGATCCAAAGACCACCTTTATGCAAGGCCGCAATGCTGACATGAGTTGGCATGAACCATTTGATCCTATAGAGTGGGGAGGCCCTTTTTTAGAAGGAAATGCCTGGCAATATTCATGGTCTGTGCCACATGATATGCAAGGACTAATAAACCTCATGGGCGGAGACAAAAAGTTCATTCAAAAACTGGATCAAGTATTTAGTACACCTTCTGAGTTTAAAGTGGGCACTTATGGGAAAGTAACTCATCAAATGACGGAGATGGTGCTAGCCAATAAAGGCCAATATGCACATGGAAGTCCTCAGGTACAGCACATCCCATACCTTTATAACTACACAAGCCAACCTTGGAAAACCCAGAAATTGGTGCGTTCAATATTAGATGATTTGTACCATCCAACTCCTGATGGTTATCCCGGAGATGAAGACAATGGTCAATTATCCGCATGGTATGTGTTGAGTGCCTTGGGGTTTTATCCCGTCACACCAGGAAATCCAAGTTACGTATTAGGAGCGCCATTATTTAAAAAGGCTACACTTTCATTCTCTAATGGAAACCGATTTGTGATTGAAGCTCCGGATAACAGTTCGGAGAATGTATATGTTGACAAAGTAGAACTAAACGGAAATCGCTACGAAAATAACTGGATTTCGCATGAAGACATAATGGATGGCGGAACGATGAAATTCTATATGAACAATAAACCTGAAAAGAAAAGAGGTGCCGATAAAAAAAGTTATCCATTTTCCCTATCGACAGAATCACCAGAGTGATGCCCCTTATCTCGTTCACCTAAACTGTTACTTTTATTTATAATTAAGATTCACACTACCTCCGGAGGTAGCAAGCAATACTTCGATTCCTCCGCCATTCACAGTTCCCTGCACACGGTTGGATTTCGACTCCCCACTGAAATTATTCAATGATGTATTTACCCGGTTTCCTCGTAGGTCAAGGTCCAAACCAAGGCCTGAAGGTATAGTCGCACGAACACTGCCACCGCTGGTTTTAAGTACCAATTGGTCTTTTAATGAGGAAATGTTGGCATTGATGCTCCCGCCGCTTGTAGTTGCGTGTACGCTGCCAACCACGTCATTGATTTTTATCCCACCACCTGATGTAGACACATCAATGTCTCCTATTATATCTTCAAGGTTGATGGAACCCCCACTAGTCCTAGCATCGAGATTTCCATTAAAATCCTCAACATTGATCGAGCCACCAGATGTAGTAGCATCTAAATCACCCATCATATCTTCCGCTGTAATACTTCCACCGCTCGTATTCATTTTATGGTTATTCCCACTGACTCCTGATATTTTCAGTGAGCCGCCACTAGTATGTAAAACACATTCAAAATCCTTTGGCGTATATACTACAAAGGATATGCTGATTCCATTGTTAGACCAACTTCTCCCTGTTCTTTTTGCTGATGCCTGAACTGTCGAACCGCTCTTCTCAATACTAATTTCATAATCTTCTTCCAATATTTCCTTCATCTTAGCATCACTATGCCTACTGGATTTCACATACATTTCGACAAGTACTTTATTAGTATTCCCACCTTCCACGCGTATCGACCCTCCGGATGTACTGACTTTAAGCTCTCCTGAAGTGAGATCAAAAGATCTGGTAAGAAATGGGGTATCAAGAGACTTAGCGGCGTTTGTCTTTATGGCAAAAAGACAAGTCATAACACAAAATGCAAATGCCATGGAAAAATTAAGGGTTTTAGTTTTCATCGTTGAAAGTATTTAGTTGGTAAAGGTTTTCAATATAGATGCGTGTCTAAACAAATAGGTTGCACATTTGGGAGACAATCTTTCATTTCATGGAAAAAGCATGCTTTTTCCATGAAATATCAACCTGTCGATCACAAGACAATTCAATTAGATTATCGAAATATTAAAAAAATTATCGCTTCTGATAGATTAATATTAATGACACAAAGAATTATATTGAATTAAAATTATATTGCGTTGTACAATTAAACTTTATACTTTTCATTTTATCAAAGAGTATTATTTGGATCCTTATGAAGCGCATGGATGATTAGAGCTTTACTTATATTTTTATTTTTTGTATTCACTTCATTCTCTCTCTTTTCTCAGGAAAAGGAAATATCCATTTCCGGAAAAGTAACTGGGTTGAATAACGATCCTATACCGGGAGTCAATATTTTCATTAAAGGCACATCCACAGGTACTATTTCTGAGTTTAACGGGGCATATAAAATTTCTATTCCGGCTAACGCCGAACTTTTGGTTTTTTCATATATCGGATACAATACAATAGAGGAGCCTATAAATAATAGAAGTATCATCAATGTAACCATGACCGAAGACACCAAGCAATTGGAAGAAATCGTAGTCACCGGGTATTCGTCTCAGAGCAAGGCTGATGTAATCGGATCTATATCTTCCTTGGATCCGGCGATAGTCAAGGATATGCCGATTTCCGGTATAGATCAGGCGCTACAAGGTCAGGTATCCGGTGTATCTGTGACACAATCTTCCGGGACTCCTGGTGGAGGAATTATGGTTCGTGTTCGTGGCAATTCTTCTATTTCTAGTTCCAATCGCCCGTTGTATATAGTGGATGGTGTTCCAATTCGTGATGGCGGGCTCTCTTCAAGAAGCTTTGGAGGTCAAAATGACAATGCCTTAGCGGCGATCAACCCAAATGATATTGAGTCAATTGAGATACTAAAAGATGCTTCGGCAAAAGCCATATATGGATCACGTGCTGCAAATGGCGTTGTGATAATCACCACCAAAAGAGGAGCTATTGGTGCGCCAACTACGTTTGAATTAGATGTACAAAGAGGCGTTATCGACCCGACGAATACCATTGATGTACTCAATGCCAAAGAACTGCTACAGCTCCAGCGCGAGACAATGTTCCATGCAGAAGAAGATCCTGATGATGCCGGAATCCCCGGAGTGACGGATGCAGTGAACACCAATTGGCAAGATGAAGTTATGCGACAGGCCCTCATGCAACAATACCAACTATCCGTTAGAGGAGGATCCGAAAAAACACAATTTTATTTAAGTGGTGCCTATAGGGGTGAAGAAGGCGTAATGTTGAACAATGATTTTAAACGGGCTACCATGGTGGCAAATATTGATCACAAAGCCACAAGCCGACTCTCTTTTGGCTTGAACCTAAACCTAGCCCGCACCAAAAACAATAGGGTGAAAGGTGATAACTTTTTAGATGGTGTTTACAATGCGGCGCTTACCAGCCTGCCCTATTACCAACCTTACGACGAAGAGGGGAGCCTATATGCACCCGGAAATAACGGTTATGCAGGTTTTCCCAATTTCAATGCCGTGGGACAGGCAACTGAGCCCCGTTTCGACACCTATGCATCAAAACTTATCAGCAGTATTTATGCTAAATATGAAATTATTCCAAACCTTCACTTTACATCTAAGCTGAGCTTGGACTACACCTCTACCATCGAAGACCAGTTTGAGCCTACTACCTCTGCCATTGGAGGTTTTCTGGAAAGTGTTGGACAACAGGGTTATGGAATTTACAGTACTTCTGAGGGTTCTACTATCCTCAATAGCAACATATTTGTATATAATACTTCTATTGGGGATGTGCATAATATCGGCGGGATAGCTGGCACAGAATTCATTAGCCGAACTTCCAGAAATGGATCTACAGTAGGCATCTTGTTCCCAAGTGATGAATTTACCTATCTTTCATCGGCTGGTCTAATTCAAGACGGATCATCCTATATGGCAAACAGTGGATTGATTTCCTTTTTTGGTGAAATCAATTATAAATATAAAAGTAAATACCTGGCAAAAGCTACCGCCAGATACGACGGTTCCTCGAGATTTGGTGAAGACAGAAAATATGGATTTTTCCCTGCTTTTTCATTGGGATGGAGGGCCTCGGAAGAGCAAGCACTTCAAGGGCTTTCGTGGCTCGATGATTTAAAATTCCGTGTCAGCTATGGGTTGACGGGTAATGAACGAATAGGAAATTTTCAATATCTGGCCACATGGGGAGCCACCACGGCTTATAATGGTATTCCTGCAGTTGGCCCGGCTACATTAGGCAACCCGGACTTGGGTTGGGAACAAACCACTGAATTTGACATTGGAGCAGATGTTTCATTGTTTGCGGGAAGAGTCCAGTTTATTTTCGATTATTATTATAATCAAACCAACGACTTACTCCTGAGCGAAGCACTGCCATTCACTACAGGTTTTGGCTCAATATTGGGAAATTTGGGAGAAGTGACTAATGAAGGCATGGAACTTACTATCTCTACCGTAAACGTTGATAATGAAGTGAGATGGACTTCTCAGTTTAATATCTCCCAAAACAAAAACATTATTAAAAAATTAGCAACCGATGAACCGCAGTTTTCAGGATATCAGACCTTCACAAATAGTACACATATTGTATCTTCAGGAAAACCTTTGGGTACATTCTGGGGATTGAAATTCTTAGGTGTTGACCCAGGAACAGGCGATGCCATATATTATGACAAAAATAACGATGGTGAACTCACGGCTGCTGATGGTACATTTATTGGCGATGCGCAACCTGATTTTTTTGGAGGATTTACCAATTCCGTCTCCTACAAAGGGTTTGACCTTTCCCTCTTTTTCCAATTTAGTTATGGTAATGAAATGATCAATTTTGGGAATACCACCTTACTCAACTCTGGGGAAGACATAGAAAACAATCAATCCAGAGCTGCCTTAGGAAGATGGCAAAAGGAAGGAGACATCACCTCTATCCCCAAATATGAGTTTGGCAATACATACAATAACCGGTTCAGTTCACGTTTTGTAGAAGATGCTTCGTATCTGAGGATAAAAAACTTTACTGTTGGGTATAGTTTGAAACCAGAGCTTTTGGCAAAATTTAAGTTAAATAAACTAAGGGTTTATGCCTCCGGAACCAATATTTGGACTTTGACCAACTATACCGGAGCAGACCCTGAAGTAAATAGCTTGGACGGGTCTACAACAGCACAAGGGCTTGATCTTTATACATTCCCACAAGTACGTACCATTTTGATTGGACTTAATTTAGGTTTTTAATGAAAAATTGTATTTACATATCGTTGGTCTCCTTATTGTTGGTTTTGTCCGCTTGCGATGAACTTCTCAATCCCAAACCCGTGGATTTAATTACCAGTGATCAAGTCCTTACTGATGTTAATTCCGCCAGAGTTCTGCTGACTTCTGCTTATCGTGATCTGGCTAACCTTGGTGCTCCGAAAATTATTGCGGGAGATTTTACGGCAGATAATCTCATTCATAACGGAACTTTCACGCAATACAGGGAAATCAGCAGCAAGGATATGTCAGCATCAAATGGTGCAGCTAGTGCAATGTGGGGTGTAGTTTATAGCATGTCGTACATTGCGAGCTTCTTGAATGAAGGTCTTCCCGATATAGACATACCGCAAAGTGAGTTTGATGAAATCACAGCTGCTGCAAGTTTTCTGAGAGCATATGCATATTTTGTGGGTGCCTATACTTTTGGAGGCATGCCAATTGTTACGACAACAGTAGTCGCGGATAATCGGGTAATTACCCGATCAAGTTTACAAGAAACTTTAGATTTTGTTGAGTCAGAGTTGCTTTACGCCCTTGATAAATTGCCAGAAGAATCTTTTAATGCCGGTGAAGCTAGTAATGGTGCAGTCAAGGCTTTGCTCGCAAGATATTATTTATATACCGAAAACTGGGCTGAAGCGGAAAAATATGCTACAGATGTTATTGACGGAAACGGAACGGATGAATACACTTTGGAAGAAAATTTTTCTGATGCAGTAACAGACTTTAGCAGTGAGTCTATTCTCGAAATAGTTTACAGTGCCAATGACAATCCTGGTACTTCCACCAATTTTGGATTGAATAATTTATTTGAAGGAAGAAGAGAAATTATCCCTTCAAGTGAAATGGTACTGGCACTGCAAAATGATGGCGGTGATCGCAAATCTGTTATAGAATTTGACGGGAAAAATGCAAGGGGATCGGACAACGGTTGGACAATCACACGATATGGCCCTTTTGACAATATCCAAGTATTTCGCTTAGCTGAAATGTACCTGATCCGAGCCGAAGCTAGGGCTAATCAAGATAATATCTCAGGACAGGACGGTGCCGTTTCTGATGTGAACATCCTTAGACAGCGCGCCGGGGTACCACTAATTCAGGGTACGTCTAAAAATCAAATGCTTTTAGCAATAGAAAATGAAAGGCGTATGGAACTATGTTTTGAAGGCCATAGATGGTACGACCTAAAACGGACTGAAAGGTCGAAAACAGTAATGGATGAATTCACGAGCAACTGGACAGAAAAGGATGAACTTTGGCCAATACCTCTGAGCGAAATCACAAATAATCCATCGCTTAAGGACGCGCAAAACCCAGGTTATTAAATGATATCCTTATGAAAGGAAGTATATATAAAATATTCATAATAATACTTTTTGCAGTATTGCACTCCTGCAAGGAGCGAGAAGATATCATTTTCGAAGGGCCGTATCATGCTAGATTTACAGAGGCCACAAGTGAGATTTTGGAAAATTACAAAGACCCTATCGACCTTAATTTGAATGAGCCGGTAGTAATTGAATTACATGTTGCCGCACCATCACCTACCAGCACTACTTCCATTGAATATGAAGTCAGCGGCACAGCCGTGGAAAATGTGGATTATGTATTGGAAAATGGAGAGAACAAACGTGTATTGATTCCCGTGGGAGAGCATCTTGGGGAAATCAGATATTTCCCAATAAACAATGGGGAATCCACAGGTGACAAAACAATAAAATTCACGATTATATCTGTAAATAATGGGCTAGAGGCAGGTTTTGGAGAAACCGGAATAAATGGCCGTTTCCATACCGTAACCATCAAAGATGATGATTGTCTAGTTGACCTGCGTAAATTTGAAGGAACTTGGGAATTTAACCAAAATGATGGAGAGTTTATTTATGATGTCGACGTAGTCGTAGATTGGAACTCCAATAACAGGATTTACATGGTGGGCTATACTGGCCTTGATACAACATTATTTGCCTTTGCCAACCTAAATTTGTGTGGTGGAGAATTTGAAATACCAGAGCAACTCTTGGCAGGATCTAATCAACTTGGTGGTACTCGATCAGAAGGTATGGGCTCATTCGACTCAGAAGTAGAAATTATCAATTTCTCATATTCATATGATTATGCCGGCCCCACGATTCGTACAGTTCAGGCAAAAAAAAGACAGGAATGAAAATAGCACATAATACATATTGGATTATTATTTCTATGGCTTTGCTATTAGCCTGTAAAGAGAATGTTGAAATTAACCCGGCTACTTATTCTAAACTATTGACTGGTGAGGAGAGCAAATCGTGGCAACAGGTTTCCTTTACTTATATTTTTGAAGATGAAGAACAAGGTGAGATTGATGCCAATCAAATATATGGTATAAATCCGTGCGAACAGGATGATATCTATACCTTCATTCGTGAAGGAAAGCAATTACAAGTTTCTAATGGTGATCAAAAATGTGACCCTGATGCAGAAGATCCTTTGTTCCGTACCGGGTGGGATATTATAAATGCCAATGCAAGTTTATTTATTGGCGGTGGAGATCCCTACCTCCTTGCAGTGCTTACTGAAGATTCCTTGGTTTATGGATTTAGAGATACTTTGGTGCTTCCAATTAACGACAAGACTTTCTGGGAGTTTCCCGGTGTAGCACAGTGGGTTTATAAACCAGTAAATTAGTGGCGAAGATGAATCGAAAAATATTGGTAGTAAAATATATGCTAAGTCTTGTTTTGTCTGCGACTGTGCTTATCTCCCAAGCGCAGTCATGGAAATCCAAAACGAATTCGGCTTACTTAAAGACTCTGTCCCTAGAGTTAGATAAGATATATCAAGAATATGAGCAATCTGCAGAAACGTACGCTTTTGAACGAGATATACCAGTTCGCCAAGTATTGGACAATGGCACCACTTTAAAACTGATTCGCATTTTACCTTCAGGAATCCCTGAATATTACAAAACATATAATCAAAAGGCTGCTGAAAATGTAGGTACTGTCAAATTGAGGCCTCGTGCTCAACTGTCTCTGAACCTCACCGGAAAAAGTATGTTGATTGGAGTTTGGGATGCTGGATCGACAAATGTAGAACATCAGGAGTTTGGCAATCGTGTTGAGATTAAAGACAATATACCTTTTGATGACCATGGCACCCATGTGGCCGGAACTATATTGGCAGCCGGAATCAATCCTCAGGCAAAAGGAATGGCTTACGAAGCGCACATGTTTGCCTATGACTTTAGCAACGACAATTCAGAAATGGCCAATGAAGCCGCTGATGGTTTAATAATTTCCAATCATTCATATGGCTTGCGTACGGGTTGGGATGTAGCTACTGGTGGTACAGGCTGGCAATGGTTTGGTGACCCTTCGGTAAGCAATGTGGAAGATTACAAATTTGGATACTACGATGCTGCGAACAGCAGGGTTTGGGACGACATCGCCTTCAATGCTCCGTATTATACTATTGTGAAATCCGCCGGAAACGACCGGACAGATGCTGGGGATGGCACTCGACCTCCTGATGGCCCGTATGACTGTTTGAGTCCTAAAAGCGTCTCAAAAAACATCATCACCATTGGGGCAGTAGCACACCTTACCAGTGAATATTCCGAACCCGAAGATGTTGTAATGGGTGAATTTAGCAGCTGGGGACCAACCGATGATGGAAGAATAAAACCGGATATTGTTGCTATCGGGGTAGATGTATTTTCCACACTCTCAGGAGGAGTCGATGTGTATGGCCTTCAATCTGGAACTTCGATGTCGGCACCAAACGCAACCGGAAGCATGGCTTTGTTACAGGAATATCATTCTCAAATATATGCTGGCCGCTATATGAAGTCAGCGACCTTAAAAGGGCTCGTAATCCATACGGCAAATGAAGCCGGCAAAAACGCTGGTCCTGATTATGAGTATGGATGGGGATTATTGGCGGTTGATAAAGCGGCCAACATGATGACACGCAATGATGGTGTCAATAATTTAATTGAAGAACTAACTCTTGAAGAAAATGATTCTATTGTCTTCAAAGTCAATTCGGATGGATCTCAACCATTAGTTGCCACCATATGCTGGACAGATGTACCTGGAACTCCTGCACCAATCAGCCTAAACCCCTCTACTCTGATGTTGGTAAATGATCTGGATATGAGGATATATGATGAAAACGATGCTCCTTACCTTCCATGGATTTTGGACCCTTCTCAGCCCGACAAAGGAGCAACCTATGGTGATAACTTTAGGGATAATGTAGAAAAAATTGAAATAGCTGCTCCTACCCCAGGTGAATATACTGTTGTGATCAAGCACAAAAATGCGCTGCGCAACGGAAGCCAGGATTTTTCACTAATTGTTTCGACTGCTTCTACAGATTTGAACCTTACCAAGTTTTATTGGATTGGTGGGTCGGGTAATTGGAACAACCCGGTAAACTGGTCATTGAGCAGCGGTGGAAATGTTGCCAATGCAGTTCCCAGTATCAACAACCCTGTTATTTTTGACAACAATTCTTTTTCATCACCGTCAAATACCATCAATCTGAATACCAATGCAAACTGTTACAACATTAATTACTATACTGGCAATACATGCAATTTAAATCTAGCTTCATTTACACTCAATATTAACGGGTCAATACATGATGAAAACAATCAAATATTTTTTGATAATGGTAAGCTTTCTTTTCGTGGCATAATTTCCAAAAACAACGAAATTCGTGCTTCAGAATCCGCTTTTAACAATGTGGATCTGGAATTTATATCTGTAAATGGCTCATGGAATTTTAGCAATAATTTCACTTCAAAAAACCTTAAAATTGAGAACAGTTCGCTTTATGCAGCAAATAAACAGATATCCGTCCCCAGCATACAAATCACGGCAACAGATGCCAATATCATTGATTTTTCTGGGTCCACGATAGCAGACATCAACAATCTAGATGTATCGTCTGCATCCAATGTGCTATTTGACAACTCGATCATCAGGTTTTCCAATAGCACTGGAAACACCCCAAAATCCATGACTGGAAATAATTCTGATTTTCATAACATCATAGTCGAAGGCGTCAACCTGACCATTAATGGAAATAACAACTTTAATAAACTGAATATCAATGGGAATTTGACCCTCTCTGGAAGCAATGTTGTAGATAGTATTCGATTAAGTGATGTTAGCTCTCTTACCTTAATGGATAACTCCACGCAAACGATAAAGAAATCCTTTGAAGCATCCGGAAGTGTAAATAATCTCATCGAAATCCATTCGTCAGGTTCTGGCAATGCCAACTTATTTGCTGACGACAACAATATCAGATTTTGCTTTGACTACCTTGACATCGTCAATGTAGGAGTGAGCGGGAGGACAAGTTTTCTCACTGGAGATAATAGCAACTTGAATGCCAACAGCACCGGATGGGTTGAATTGGATTGCAGCAATGCACTCTTCCCTTCCTTTGACGTGATGTATCCTTGCGCTCTTGGTGAGACGAGATTCATCGACACGAGTACAGGATCACCTATCTCCTGGAACTGGAGTTTTGGCAATCTGCAATTCCCAACAGAAAATAGTTCCAATTCACAAAACCCATTCCATAGCTATCGATTCGAAGGAGACTATGATGTTGTTTTCAATGTTGAAAATGGACAGTTCGACGAGACAATTACCCGAACCATTACGATCATTGACTATGAAAGTGGACTTGGTGTGCCAAGTATCAATATCGACGGCACCCGTCTCACCTCATCGGTCATTGCGCCAAATTACCAATGGTATTATAACGGATCACCCATTCAGGGAGCAGATGATAGAATCTATGAAATCGCCAATCCTGGTTCTTACTTTGTGACAGTGGCTGATAACAATTGTCTTTTCAGATCGGAGCCGACTGTAGTCACTTCTTTGGAAGAAGGGTTGGCCGGCAAAAATCTTTTTCTTTATCCAAACCCTTCCACCGGAGGTCTGACCTTGGAATTCAATAATGATTATAAAGGATTGGTAGATGTTCGGTTGATAAATCTGGTTGGAGCAAATGTGAAAGAGTTTCAATTTAGCAAAGACAACATCCACTTTGAAAAGCAGTTGACTCTACAGCATCTACCCAACGGGGTCTATCAAATGATGGTGAAAATGGGTGGAACACAAATGGTCAAGAAGGTGGTGATCTCGAAGTAATCACTCAACAATCCATGGATTTTTCATGGTTTTTAGAGCCTTTTTCTACCTATATACCAACAACATCCAAAGGCAGAATATTCAAATGAAACATCTTTAATAATCATACACCACAAAACAAAAAAGGGATCAAATGATCCCTTTTTAACTTTCAGTGAAAAATATTAAAGCTATCTGATCTCAAAATCAATCAGCCATTGGTATTGCTGAATAGAAATAAAAGGTACAACTATATCTCCTGATCCATCCTCGCGCTTGGTAACAGTTATGAAATCATCTTCTGGGATTACAGGGTTAAATACGATATTAGCCATATTGTTAAAGACAGCCTCGTTATTCACTGTATCAACCTCTTCCAATAATATGAAAAAATCCTTGTTCTGCAATTCATAATCATCCGGAACTAAATCATCAGTAGATATCCCTATTGGGGTTCCAAATTGGCCTACATTAAGTGAATCAATCAAAACGAAAACCAAATCATCTAAAGTAGTGGCATCATCAGGTCCGAACTGAAATAAGACATCAGGCCCTGAACCATCATCATCCCAAGGGTTTCCTTCATCATCTTCCATATTAATATTGATAATATACATGCCAGTCAGATATCTTTTACCAACACTAATATCTTTAATCGCCTCACTCATCTGCCCATCTTCTGTATAGGCGGTCATTTTTACAGTGTACGAGCCAGGTGTATCATAGGTATGCTCTGGATCTATTGCCAGCGAATCTTTCATTCCGTCGCCATAATCCCAAACATAGGCCGAGGCATTTAAACTCAAGTTCTCAAACTGCACTGGCACATTGATTTCATGAGCCACCGATGTAATTTTAAAGTCTGCTTTAGAAATAGGCAACGGATCTGTGCTTTCGCTACAAGAAACCATCAAGATCATCGAACCCACCACAAATGCTGATACAATATTTGTAAATAACTTTTTCACAGAATCATATTTTAAGTATAACATAAAAACCGAACCATTAAGTTATTGATATTTTTTTATTTTCAATCTAATTCCAAACAAAATAGTCGCACCCAATACATTTTATTGGGTGAAAAAATATATTCAATTATCAGGCTACAGCATTCTCGCTGTGAAGTTTATATTGCAACAATTTTTAAAAGTGCGCTCACAATGTTCAAAGATCATAGCTTCAAAATAATGGCAATTTTGCTGGCCTTACTCGTTTCTGCACCTACTTTTGCCCATACCATCAATCAACATATGGAGCAAATGTATGGCATAGCTTACCTTCCTATTTTCATTTGCGCCAGACTACTACCTTTCATCGGCCTTGGATTACTCGCTCACGATTCACAAAAAAGCAACACTTTCCAAGTCCACTGGCGATTTTTCGCAGCTTTGTTTTTTGGACTAGCTCTAGGGTTAAATTGGCATGGAGGTCATTTTATTTCAATGATCAACAATGTAGGCATCATAGCAATTGGCATATTACTATTGTTTGTAAATAAATCTTCAAACAAACATCTACTTAAATCATTCTTAATTTTTGGAATAACAATTGGCTATGAAAACGGCCTCTTCATCGAACATTCGGATGATTTTAGATGGATGTACATATCTATTTTGGCAAGTGGTGTTTGTCTCTTTTTAATCTTAAACAACATTCATTTTATAGGAAATCATAAAAGAAAAATATTTTTGAATATGGCAGGTGTCATCTTTATTCTATTGGGTGTTTTTCTTGTTCTGCTTTCTTAAATCTGCATAACCCATTAGGTAAATTTGTGGATAATTTCTTAGCTTACGTCTTATTCTTTTGATAAAATGAAAATACGACTCCACCTCGGTTGTCTTTTTCTGACAACCATAATCCTGGTTTTTTCCATCAAAAATACCGTGATAGCGCAAAGTGCTGCTAGCAACGCAAGCATTGACTGGCGCAGCGATTTCCAATCTGCAAAAGAAGAAGCAGCCTCCGACAACAAATTTGTGATGTTATATTTTTCAGGGTCTGATTGGTGTAAACCATGTATTCAACTGAATAAAAACATCATTGAAACAGAGGTGTTTTCTATGTATGCTAAAGGAAATTTCGTGCCTGTAAAGCTCGACTTCCCTAAAATGAAAAAGAACAAGCACACAAAAAACAAGCAGGTGCAAAACGAAGAGCTAGCTCAAAAATACAATCCCAATGGCGTATTTCCATTACTTGTTTTCTTGGACGAAAACGACAAAATGGTCGGATTTACGGGCTATACCGACGTATCTCCACAGACATACGTAACGATGATTTCGAGAGTCCTTAAAAAATGAACAAGTTTTTTTTGTTCATTTTGATGGTAGGCGCACCTTCAATTTTCGCACAGACCAAAACCAGCCAAAAAGTAATTTCCCTTATGGGATCTAGGTTTGAATTGGTGGCCATTCATGATAATGAAGAAATACGCTCAAAATCCATAGAAGCTGCAACCATGGAAATCAGGCGCATTGAAAACCTAATTTCCTCTTGGAACCCAAATTCCGAGACCAGCAAAATAAACCGCAATGCAGGAATCCAGCCAGTAAAAATTTCTCTCGAACTTTTCAACCTTATCGAACGCTCTAAAAAAGTATCCAAGTTGACCGATGGTGCATTTGACATTTCCTTCAGTTCTATGGATTCTGTATGGTTTTTTGACGGAAAAACGATTAATCCCCCTGACTCCTCTGTAGTTGCGGCAGCAGTGCAAAAAATCAAATATCAAAATATCATCTTGAATCGGGCAGAACAAACCGTAATGCTCAAAGCTCATGGGATGAAGATAGGTTTTGGTGCCATTGGCAAAGGTTATGCGGCCAATAGTGCAAAAAAAATCATGGTAGAAATAGGGATCACCAACGGAATGATCAACGCTGGTGGTGATTTAATCGCTTGGGGAAAGCAAGAGGATGAAACTCCCTGGAGAGTAGGCGTGGCAGACCCTTCAAAGAAAAAAGAATATATCGCATGGCTTACAGTGCATAACCAAAGCATCGTCACCTCTGGTAATTATGAAAAGTATGTATTAATCCATGGAAAGAGATATGGGCATATTATCAACCCAAAAACCGGATACCCGGTTACAGGCATACAGAGCGTCACCGTAATTTCCCCCGATGCAGAGCTTTCTGATGCACTAGCAACCTCAGTTTTTGTATTGGGAGTAGAAAGTGGACTGTCTCTCATCAATCAACTAAAAAACACAGAATGCCTTATTATTGATGATCAGGATAAAATATGGAAATCAGCTAAGCTACAATTGAATTATTATTAACCCTCTCCCACTTATTAATCAGCGCACTTATTCGGTTAAAAACTGATTTAGAATTGTTATTTTTACGATTCAACTGCATCAATCATGAGCAATATTCTCTTTAAACACATACTTTTCTCCGTTGTCATTCTTGGAATTTTTCTACTTTCGACCAATTGCGTTCCCGTAAAAGGATATCAAAAGGTATATCTCAATGATGAAGAAATGGTGCTGGAAAACAGAGATATAGAAGTCTTTGAATCTAACTTCCAATCCTATCGAGAGGGAGCTGTGGGTGGAAATAACGGAAATTCAGGAAGTGGTTGCGGATGCAATTGATTATCAACATATCACTCGTCATGCTGTTAGTACCAATTTTGACTTTGGGTCAAGATTCGGAAATCAAGCAGGAACGTAAGACAGAAATAGATTTTCTCGCGAGCTATTACGAACAGGATGGAGATCACTCGGCAGTAACGGGCGGGCAAGGTACTGAGGTATTGCATGACTATGCGGGGATTGTCATCATCAATGTGCCGATTAAAGAAAATAATAATATGAGGATTGAAAGTGGGGTTAGTTACTTTACCTCTGCTTCTCATGACAATATCAATCCAAACACCATCAGTTCAGCATCTTACGATGACGTAACCACTCATATAGACGTAACATACAGCACTTTGGACACGGCAAAAAGATACTCTGTAGGGATCAATGGCCGAGTATCAGTGGAAATGTATTTTGGATCGGTTTCAGTAGGTGGATTTTATTCATGGCTCTCCAGAGATCTCAATCGGGAGTTCAAGTTGTCTGCTAACCTTTTCATGGATAAATGGGCACTTTTTTATCCAATTTCAAACCTTTACCCGTCAGAGCTTAAAAGTACAGGAATAGATTATGTAGATCACAACAAGCGGTACTCCGCTAACTTCAATGCGACACTGAGCCAGATTGTTAATGAAAAACTTCAGGTTTCATTTTCATTGGGCGCATATTTCCAGACCGGTTTATTATCTGCACCATACCATAGAGTATATTTTTCAGATGAGCAACTTCCGGGAGTAGAGCGTCTTCCTGACTCCAAGGTACGAATTCCCATATCTGCGCGGTTGCATTACTTCATGGGTGACAGGTTTATATTTCGTACTTTTTATAGATATTATTGGGATACTTTTGAAATTGATGCGCATACATTTCAAATCGAAGTCCCGTATAAAATCAACAACTTCCTAGCATTTCAACCATTCTACCGCATACACTTTCAAAACGGAACCAAATATTTTGCCCCATACAAGATTCACACTTCAGATCAGGAGTATTACACTTCAGATTATGATTTATCAAGTTTCGACAGTCAATTCTTTGGAGCTGGAATAAAATATTCGCCAGCCTTGGGTATAGGAAAATTCAGGCTTTCTAAAAAAAGCAAAAAACATTATACGTTTCGCGAATTCCAACTTAGAGGAGGTCGTTATCTGCGATCTGATGATATGAGATCGTGGATGGTAAGTTTTGGACTTAGTTTTGTCCATTAACTCGTTTTATTTGGAACAATGCATCCAAAAACCATGAAACTGCTGGTATTTTGGAAATTGCTAAAATCTGAAAAAACCTTAAATAAAAACGAACCTCTACAATAGCCTTTCAATTGTTTGTAATGTTCTGTAGTTTTCCTTTTTTTGTACAAGATAACCTTATTCATTTTTTAAATTCGGGAATTTATGCCTGAGCAGGATTATGACAAGAGACTGGATGCAGTCCTTGGGATGATTGCGCGGATTGCTGCCTTAGATTTTTCCAGGGAATTGGAAACAAGTCCCGCCAATGACATGATGGATGCCATTGCTTTAGGGCTAAACATGCTCAGTGAGGAGTTAGAATCACAAGTAGTTGCCAAATCCAAACTAAAAGAGGTCAATGAAAAACTTGAAGAATTTGCCAGTGTGACGGCTCACGATCTAAAGTCCCCGCTCAATAGCCAAACAGGCTTGATCAACCTCCTGGAGCATTGCCTTGATGCCGAAGAAAATGCTGAAGCCTTTGAATACATTTCTAGGTTAAAAAAAATGAACAATAAAATGAAATGCTTGGTAGAAGGCATTTTAGAATATTCAAGAACTTGCTCTCTAGAAATCTCTAACGAGGTTGTGGATTTAAATGTCCTCTTAAAGGAAGTTTTGGAAACAGACAATATTTGCAAACGGGCATCGGTAACAGTCGAGAGCAAATTGCCAAAAGTTTGGTTTACAACTACAGGAGGCGTACAGGTTATCCGCAACATCATCGATAACGCCATCAAGTATTGTGATAAGCCAAAGTGCAAAATCACTGTCAAAGCCCGTGAATTGCACGATCATTACCAAATTTCAATTGCGGACAATGGTCCGGGAATTGATGCTAGCTATCATGAAAAAATATTTGATCTTTTCACTAAAGTCCATCCTTATCCTAAAGAAAACAGTGAGGGTATCGGTTTGGCTACAGTCAAAAAAATTATTGAATCTCAAAAAGGCCGTATTTGGGTAGAGTCATCGACTGGTAATGGTGCATCATTTATATTTACATTGAAAAAAGTTTTATAAATATATGTATCGGGAAAGTAATAAAATAAAGTTTACGCTTAGGTCGGACAATATTCTGCACACCACCGTACTTCCCAATACTGTCATGACTTTGGAAGACGGACTGGAAAGCACTCGAATTTCGGCTGAAATGGTGAATAATAATCCATTGCCGCTTTTATGCGATTTAACCAATGTCATAAAAATGACACAGGAGTGCCGACAACATTTTGCAGGTCAGGAGCATAATAAAACCCTCACCAAAGCTGCTTTGATAGTAACAAATCCCATTAGCAGATTATTGGGAAATTTCTTTCTCGGACTAAATAGACCAATAAAACCCACGAAGCTATTCACAGACTATGATGCCGCTTTAAAATGGTTAAAACAATAATGTAATTCTAATGACCAACCAAATCGATAAAATAAAATTTTCCATTGGACAAGACGGCATACTCTGCATAGATTGTTTACCCAATACAATAATGACTATCGAGGAGGGTAAGGCAAGTACTCAAATGGGAAGGGAGCTAATTGATGGCAAGCCGAGACCGCTATTGTGTGATCTCACCAACGTCGTAAAAATGACACGCGAATGCAGGCAGTATTTTGCAGGATCGGAGCATGCAACCATCCTCACAAAATCTGCACTGATTGTCACAAGTCCAATTAGCCGGATCATTGGTAATTTCTTCTTGATGGCCAATAAACCCATAAAACCCATAAGATTATTCAGCAATAAAGAGGACGCTTTAATTTGGCTAAACAAAAATGAGCTTAATTAAAAAGCTATTTTCATTATTTACCAGCGGCAATTAGAATAAATCTATCAGAGCAAAATAAGTAGTCACTATGGAAAAAAGTACCACGGCAATTAATCCAATCTGAAAACCAGTTTTTATTTTATGGTTTTTCATCAGCTTTTGATCTTTCAATAATAAGAAAACCGGAATGGCAACAGCGGGCAAAATACATGCCTGAAATGCCTGAGAAAATACCATAAGCCCTGGAGGTTTTTCCGTCATCACCAAAAAACCAAAACTGAATAATATCCCTATAAATCCCAACCAGCGAAAGAGTGGAGACTGTATATCTCTGGGTCTGTCAGAATAATCGCAAATCAACCAGGGTGCGATCAGTATGATTGGAAAAATAGTTGATAACCCTGCACCACTGATACCAAGAATCAAAATAAAAGCAGCTACTTTTCCACCAATCGGCTCGAAAAGATGAATCATTTCTACCGTATTCGTAAGCGACAACCCCATCACGTGTAATGTGCCTGCTGCCACCGCCATGATAGTCGCACTCAAGAACAACATCATTGAAGCAGATACCATTGCGTCCCTTTTTTCGGTTTTGAGATCATTAATCGTCCAACCCTTTTCGGCCACCACAGTACTTCGCACAACAAATACAGCAGCTGAACAAGTCGTTCCGGCCATTGCGGCGATCAATCTAAAACTTCCCGGCTCATCTGGGATGCTCGGTACCATACCTCTAAGGATTGTCATGAAATCTGGGCTAACCATAAAAAAGACAACGATAAAACACAGCCCCATAAAAATCACAAAAAACGTAAGAATCTTCTCAAATCGCTGATAATGTCCATGCCACAGCAACACACAAAGTGCCACCACCAAAATACCAGTAATAATCCATGGATTAAATCCAGAAATGCCGAAGGCTAAATTTATACCTTCTTGCAACAATTCCACCACAATACCCATCACGCCCATCACAGCCAGCAATTCGCCAATGATGACTGCAGCCATAATGTAAATAGCCAATGGCTTTCCCCACGAAAATCTTTGCTTGATATTTTTAAGTGCTGTATTTCCAGTCACCAATGTCAGTTTACCATAGGCCACCATCAGCAGATAGGTAAATAGGCAAGAGAGAATCAATGCCCAAAAAAGCGTCATGCCATAGTCGGCACCTGCCTTGGCCATGGTAGTGATACTTCCCGTTCCTATGTTATATCCAATTAAAAAAAGCCCGGGGCCGACCAAGCTTAGACCAAGAATGATTTTTTGTTTGAGCGTTTTGGGCATATTTCTATTATTGATTATTCTACTATAAACTTAATTGGGAAAAGGGACACTAACCGTAGTTACTGTTTTTAGTATAAAAAGTACTATAAATCCATGAATGGTTTTTGTGTTGCCAAATTGTTATTTGGTATAAACCACTTCCCCATCAATTATGGTTTTTTCTACCAAGACTTCATCATCTTGAATATTGAACAACACCAAATCCGCGCGTTTGCCTACTTCTATGCTCCCACGATCTTCCCAACCAAACATCTCTGCCTGATTGGTAGAAGCCATCTGCACCGCCTCTGCTAGAGAGCACCCTGTGTATTTCATCATGTTTCCTACACCTTTTCTTATCGAAAATGAAGCCCCCGCTAGTACATCAAGATCAGGCAACCTCAACTTCCCTTCGGGTGTCAAAAGCACTGTTTTTCCATTCCAATCGTATTCTCCCGGAGGCAAGCCTGCAAGCTTCGTAATGTCAGAAACCAACAATAAATTATCCACACCTTTTACTTTATAAAACACAGAAAGTTCATCAGCGTTTAGGTGAAATCCATCGGCAATAATAGTAGGTGTCAATCGATCATCAGCCATTTGCGCCCAAAGAGGATTATTATGCCTGTGAATAGTGTTGGCGCAACCATTGCCCAAATGGGTGGAGATAGTTGCACCTCGCAATGCCGCTTCATGGATTTGAGAGGCATTTCCATTGTGATGGCCTATGGCCACCTTGAGGCCATTTCTGCGGCAATTCTCTATAAACTCCATCGCTCCATCGAGTTCAGGGGCCACAGTCACTTTCAAGAGCTTATGTCCCGATGCTTCAATAAATGAATCGAACTCATCCCAGTCCGGCTGGCGAACAAACTTAACATTATGTGCGCCCCTAAACCCATCTATGGGCGAAATATATGGCCCTTCCAAGAAAAACCCAGGTATGGATTTTGAGAGCTTTTTATCGTTCGTTGCTTTGTTTAGGGTTCTTAAATTTTGTCGGATAAGCTCCCCCTCCGCAGTGATAATCGTTGGTAAATATGTGGTAACACCTTCTTTCCATAGTCCTTCAGTTGCCTTTAGCACCCCTTCAGCCGTCAATCCTTGATCAGTAAAACTAACCCCTGAATGTCCATTAACCTGCACATCAATAAAACCAGGACCGATTATCGGCAAATCATCAATCCCATTTTCCTCAGCCAATGTTTCAATATTGACAATAATCCCATGCTCAATATTAATTTCTACAGGTTGATGAGTGAGGTATAAAATGCCGGTAATCTTCATATTGCCTTGTGCATAAAGTGAATTCGAAAAAATCAAAAAAGACAAAAACAGATGTAAAAAAAATAAGATTGGTCTAGTCATAATTTAGTGTTAGTATTTGCTGGCGATAAGATATAAACGGTACCATTGTTTTCCAAATATCATTTGCCAATCGCATGAAATAAATCAAATCTTTTGGTACAAAAAATTCTTCTTAATCAATTGCATGGATATATCAATATTATGTTACAATTTAGAATAGAATTAAATTGCCAAATATAACAACGGAAATGTCTGAAATTCGAATTGCAACTCAGGTCAAGGAAATATTGGATTCTCATCTGATAATTTATTGCGATCAAAAAATTGCAGCAACAAAAAACATTTTGGACGATCTTTCTACGTTCCATCGCGAGTGGATTGATGCCCATAGCGCGAATCAAAAGAATAATGGAGAATCGGCGCATTCCATAATCCGCGCAACTCAAAAATATCAGGCTGACAAGATAGATGCCTTTCAGGATTACATTTCTGACCGAGATCAACCGTTCATCCCTTGCGATTATCAAGAACTCAGAAATCAACTCGTTGGATTTATAGGACAAAATCCAAAGCACAAATCCTTGGAACAAAGTCGGGAACGATTTCATTCTATCCCCGAAGATAAATGGTGGTTAAAATCCATCAAATTATTTAAATATCTCTTGTTTCGCATTTCACGTTTCCCCAAAGGGTTTCTTAATTTATTCAGAAGGTTATTTAGAAAAAAAGTAAAACGAATTCCATATTGGAGATACAAATTACCTTTCAGGACACTCCTTTCTTACCAACTTGAAAACAAGTTGACAATTGCCATAGAGGTCATTCTCTCAGAGTTTTCTCAAACTCTCGTAGGGGTTGTGAAAAGTGCTTTGGATAAGGAACAAAATGCAAATAAGCATTGGATTGAAAAGTACTTGAATCAATCAGAAGAATTTCCAAACGACAGCGATCTGGCTTTGGATCTAACGGAAGAGTACAAGCTATTTTCACAGTTAAAAACAGAGCTGGTTAAAAAGACAGAAGAGGCCATTCTACAAGTTGAAACAGAAATAAACCACCAAAAATCCATAACCGGAACTATAGAATATCCAACAACACTATTAAAGTACCATAACAGAAATAGCACCAAAGAAACCGTTTATAAATCCCTTACAAAAACGAATACCGGATGGGGAAATACAGCTTTTGCACTTTTAGAAGATTGGAAAATCGATCAGGAAATATACAACTTGGCGACAATGATGCGGCAAGAAGTTACGCTGCTAAAAGAAGTATTTGAAGGAAACAACAAAAAAATCACAACCCAACTACTAGTCGGGCATCAAAAAATAGAAGAATTAAAAGGCAGGTTTTTAGAGCAGTTGGAAAAACCCAAACCGCAGAAAGTTTCTGAAATTATAAAAGCAGAATTGAAGGAGCTAGAACAGGGAAGCATAAAAAAGACCTTGAATCCTGCAGTAGAGCAAATCATACAACAAAATTTTGCAAGAAGCATCCAAAAGTTTGAAAACCGAATTAACAAGATTATTACAGATATATCTGAAAAAAGGTGGCTTACCAAGCTAACGGATTACAATGTTCCTTTAAAACGCTCAGATCTCGATTCTTTTTCACCAAATGAGCTCGTCAGTTTCAAGCAACTTCCTGAGCTGCAGACGTCTTGTGCTAAACTTAAATCAAAAAACATCAGGAAGGTTGAGGTTTTAAAACTAGATATTTATAACATCGAAAGTGTAGTTGCTTTTAATCTCAATACCATATTAGAATCTATCGAATCTGGCACTACCGATATCAAAGGAGCCAAACAATTGATTCAAGAGGGTGTAGAGCGATCACAAAACAAACTAAATGAAATCATAGAATCACTGAATACGTATGAACGCGAACTGAAAGAAGAACTGGAAAGTATATTGAAGCAATTCAATGATTCCATAATGCAGCTTACAAACAATGAAAATGCATTTAACCTCAGGATCACAGTCACCAAAGCAAAAGCACTAAAGCGTACAGAAGAAGTAAAAAACCTCTTTAAGGACAACACAAAAAAATTCTATTTTAAATCTAAGGATCAAATTATTCATAGGTTTGAAAAAGTCAATAAAGTACTTGCCCCATGGATGAGGCGAATAGGTATTCAAGACACCAAGGCATACATTGCTACCGAGTTGTCTGATTTCCTATCCGAGGCGCACACTAAAATCAACAGCCTTCCTATCGTTTACCAACAACTTTATAAAATTCAGCCACTTACCGAAATGAGCCTTTTTACCGGGAGGTCCATGGAATTAGAACAACTTTTGTATGCTTATAATAGCTGGAAGGAAGGTAAATATGCCCCTACCGTTATTTTAGGCGAGAAATGGAGTGGCCACACCACCCTCATCAACTATTTTTTAAAAAATAATATTGATGCCAAAAATGTTATTTATGAAAACCGTACTATCAATATCCACAGTCCATCGGAATTTATAGAAGGATGGCAAAAAATATTAGATAATGACAAATTAGAATCCCTTGATGACATCATAAATGAATTGACTAAAAATCATAAAAATAAAATCATTGTCATCGAAAACCTCCAAAACTATTATGTGCGAACGATAAAAGGATTCGAAAGTCTCAACTTGATGGTTGAGTTAATTTCTAAAACCTACCGCCATGTTTTCTGGTTGTGTACTGCCAATATGTATGCATGG
>JAUHYU010000146.1 GCA_030426345.1 Bacteroidia bacterium | reverse complement strand
TTTTGATCAAGATCTGAATATCCAAGGAATTTCGCAGCAAGAATTCCAACAATATTTTCCAAAGCCCGGTTGGGTTGAGCACGATGCCAATGAGATTTGGAAATCGCAACTCGCAGTCCTCAAAAAATCTTTCGAGCAGCACAATATTTCTAAAGATGAAATAGCGGCTGTTGGAATTACCAATCAACGCGAGACGACCATTATCTGGGATAGAAAGACTGGAGAGCCGGTTTCAAAAGCCATTGTTTGGCAAGACCGTCGAACCTCTGAGTATTGCGAAAAGCTCAAAAAAGAGGGTTATATCCATGAAATAAAAGAGAAAACCGGACTCGTGATCGATGCTTATTTTTCGGGGACGAAGATAAAATGGATATTGGATAATGTCGAGGGTGTTCGCGCTCGAGCAGAAAAAGGAGAGCTGGCTTTTGGAACTGTCGAAACTTGGCTTGTGTGGAACCTGACCAAAGGAAAGTTGCATATTTCCGATGTTTCCAATGCCAGCCGTACCATGCTTTTTAATATCAATTCATTAGAATGGGATGATGGATTATTGAAGGTATTGGATATCCCCAAAAGCCTTATGCCTGAGGTCGTTGATTCCTCTCAAAAGTATGGTAAAATCCATGAAGATGTTTTGCCTGGGGGAATTCCCATTTCCGGGATGGCCGGCGATCAGCAGGCGTCACTTTTCGGCCAATTGTGTTTTGAGAAAGGCATGGTGAAAAATACGTATGGCACGGGAAGCTTTGTGATGATGAATACGGGAAGCGAGCCTGAGTTGACATCAGAAAAATTATTGGCCACCATCGCATGGAAAATTGGAGATTCTATACAATACGCCACAGAAGGAAGTATCTTTGTGGGGGGAGCTTTGGTACAATGGCTTAGGGATAGCTTGAAAATTTTCAAGTCTGCTTCGGAAATTGAAAAACTGGCGCAGGAAGTTGACGACAATGGAGGAATAGTGATTGTACCTGCGTTTGCAGGCCTTGGTGCTCCACATTGGGATCAGTTTGCTAGAGGAACTATGTTTGGTATCACACGTGCAACAACCCCGGCACACATTGCCCGGGCCACACTTGAAGCAATTGCGCTACAGGTGAAAGATGCTGTAGATGCGATGGTCGATGCTTCTGATTTGGAAATCAAACATTTGAAAGTAGATGGTGGGGCTTCCGTCAATAATTTTCTGATGCAGATTCAAGCTGATCTGATTGGCAAAGAGGTAATTCGCCCGAAGATCACAGAAACGACGGCTCTCGGAGCGGCATTGCTGGCGGGGTTGGCTGTTGGGTTTTGGAAGGATTATGAGGATATAAAACAACGATGGAAAGTCGATATTTCGTTCAATCCAAACCCAGATGCTGACCTGAAAAAAATAGAAAAATACTGGCAAAAAGCCATGGATCGAACTAAAGACTGGATTGAAGATTAATATTTAAACAATAACACTATGAACAGGAGTGAAATGCTGGCCCAACTCGACACAACCGAGGAATGGGATGTAATCGTAATTGGAGGTGGAGCAAGTGGATTGGGAACTGCCCTGGACGCGGCATCTCGTGGATTTAAAACCCTTTTATTGGAAAAATATGATTTTGCAAAGGGCACTTCGAGCCGGAGCACCAAGTTAGTTCATGGAGGAGTGAGGTATTTGCAACAAGGAGATATCTCTCTGGTTTTGGAGGCACTTCGCGAACGTGGACTGATGCTCCAAAACGCACCGCATCTTGTACGTAATTTATCATTTATCATTCCAAACTATGAATGGTGGGGTGGACCTTTTTATACCATTGGCTTGAAGATGTACGACATGATGGCTGGCAAATTGGGGTTGGGGCCATCCAAAAGTCTGTCTCAGGAAGAAACGATCGAATCCATACCAACCATTCTGCAAGATGGACTGCGTGGCGGCGTCGTTTATCATGACGGCCAGTTTGATGATGCGCGAATGGCCATTAGCCTGGCCCTAACCTGTGCCGATCACGGAGGGACTGTGTTAAATTATATGGAGGTAGAAGGCATTATCAAAGATAAGGTAGATTTAGTCGATGGGGTCAAGGTTAGGGATCGAGAGAGTGGCAGGGTTTATAATCTCAAAGCTAAAGCTGTGGTAAATGCCACAGGAGTTTGGGTGGATAAAATTATGCAGATGGACTACCCAAATGCAAAAGACATGGTTCGTCCAAGCCAGGGAGTTCATTTGGTTTTGGACAAATCTTTTCTGCAAAGTGAGCGCGCCATCATGATTCCGCATACCAGCGATGGCAGGGTGCTTTTTGCTGTGCCATGGCACAATCGCGTGATCGTAGGCACTACAGACACCTTGATGGAGCATGCTGATCCCGAACCACGGGCATTGGAAGAGGAAATAGAATTTATACTAGAAACTGCCAGGACATACTTGACAAAGTCTCCAAAGAGAAGTGACGTCAAAAGTATTTTTGCCGGTTTGCGGCCGCTGGCGGCCCCACAAGGTGAAGATAAGTCCACAAAGGAAATTTCCAGACATCATAAAATTCTGATTTCCTTGTCGGGATTGATTACCATAACCGGGGGCAAGTGGACGACCTATAGGAAAATGGGTGAAGACGCTGTGGACAAGGTAGTTATTTTGGCTGGATTGCCGGAAAGAAAATCCATCACGGAAACGCTCGCAATTCATGCATATACGCAAAATGCAGCCTTGGATGACAATCCCAATGCGGTTTATGGTAGCGATATCGATGCCGTCAATGCCATAGCATCAGAAGATCCGAAATACGCAGGATTGCTGAGTGAGGAGCTGCAAATCAGCAAGGCACAATTGATCTGGGCAGTGCGTGAAGAAATGGCACGAACGGTAGAGGATTTCCTAGCTAGAAGAACGCGTGCTCTATTTTTGGATGCCCGAGAAAGCATTGCCATGAGTGAGGCAGTAGCCAAGATGATGGGTGAAGAATTGAAAGAGGATGATGCTTGGGTGCAAAACCAAATAAAGGAATACAAAGAACTGGCGAAAGGGTATTATTTGGAGTAGTGGGGGTGCAAGGTGAGATTATGTCTTACGGCGGTCAACTAGATTGTATGCTGTTTTTTATTCAATCACATGTACAAAGTTTTTGATTTTGCCATCAGCTCTTTTTGATTTAGCAGCTTTTAAAGCTTGTGCTGCACGATCTAGGACATCTTCCTTGCTATCTTCTTCACCTCTATATGCCGTAACCCCACAGCTTAAAGTAATCCTCACTCTCTCTGTTGAATTATAATCAACTACGAAATTATGAGATTGAACTTCCTTACGAATTCTTTCAGAAAAGCCATAGCCGCCTTCAGTATTTTCACCAACTTTTGTTACTATGAGAAATTCATCACCTCCATATCTTATCAAATAATCGTCTTTTGAGCGAGGACGGATTAAGTCAGCCATTTGTTTGAGAACAAAATTTCCTGATTCATGGTCATAGGTGTCGTTAATTCTTTTAAATTCATCTATGTCTGCTAGAATTACGCAAAAGGTTGAGTTATTTGTCTTGGAACTATCTATTCTTTCATGGATTATTCTATCTATTTGGTTCTTGTTTAATGCACCTGTCTGCAAATCGATTGATGCTGTTTCTTCTAGCTCAATGTATTCTGATTTAAGTTTTTCAATAGCATTTTTCAATTTTTCAATCATTTGTTCTTTTTCTGTTATGACTTTCCTTTCGCGTTTTTTAGAAAAATAGTTGATTATAATAAAGGCGAAAAAGGCGATAACAAGGATTAGAATTAGGATAATATAGGTCTTCCATGTCGTTTCAGAATTGAGGATTGCTACAACGGCTGGGAACTGGTTGATTATAACGGCAGCTATTAAAGTCGCTATGACCGTTCCAATTATATCATATATTCTCTTATTGTCCATTTAGATGGCATACAATAGCTGAATATGCGCATTGTGCATGCACACGTTGTTTTTTGTTTGCAAATCCATGGAAAAATAAGGCTTTTTGACTGAAATTTTTACGTTTAATGTGAATACTTCGTATCCTTCATATTTTCGATTCGAAAGTATAAAACATGAGGTTGGACATTTCTTCTCCAAGTTGTTCGCTTTTTAGAATAAACCCGTAGTCATTCATTTCTTGTAAAAAGCCGGGTTCCATAAGCTTAGGATACTTACAATCCCCATGGATTTCACCCGCTTTTTTACCGATTCTTTCCATGATGATTAGCACTCCATCTTCATTGAGCAATTGATGGATTTCCGTCATTATCCCTTCTCTATATTCAATTTCATGAAATACGTTGAGCATCAAAACTCTATCAAATATCCCGTGAGGCAAATCTGTGGAATTTTCAGTTCCCATTACAAGGTTGAAATCTGCCTTGATCGACGAGCCAATTAATTTTTCATGATATGTCAATACGTCCTCGAACTGATATAACCTTGAAGAATCAATCTCCTCCAGGTACCAGGTAATTCCTTCGACAAAACATGAAATCTGGATTTCTGTTATCCCATCTCCTGCACCAATGCTTGCTATCGTTTCTCCAGGCTTGCAAGCAGTCAAGTGATAGTAGGTTTCATATTCATGTTTGATTTCCGCATAATTATCAGGAAACCGTTTGTAGTTGTAGGGTTTGTTAATTGAACTGCAAGAAAAAATGAGGGCTACGCATAAAATCAGAAAGAGTCCCCTTAATGGAATATTCATTTGAGTTGTTTGGTTATGCATGCTCATGGCCCACACCCACCTACTTGATTATATGCTTTTCTTCCATTCCTCTTTAAGAATACTGTAGACATAAGTTCCTGCACTTTCTCCATAAGATTGGATGTTATAATTTCTTAAAAGCCCCTCTTTGATTGCTCCAATCTTTTCAATTGCCTTCTGCGACTTTAAATTGTTAATGTCAATTTTAAATTCTACTCTTCTTAAACCTAAATCGTTAAAACAATAATCTAAAAGAAGCCCTTTGACCAGTTCATTAATGCCAGTTCCTTGAAATTGTTCTCCAATCCATGTCCAGCCAATTTCTAATCTTTTATTCTCAAAACTAATGTTTCCAAACATTGTCAACCCTAATGGATTCTTGTTTTTCTTGCTAATAATTATTAGGGGGTATAATTCTTTTTTTATTTTTGATTTAAGACAAAAATTAAAATAATAAGTTAGATCATCTCTGTTTTTTACTCTTGCCCCAAATTCGCCAAGCTCTTTACTATAGCTTATCAATTCTATTTCGTCAATATCATTAATTGATAAAGGGCGTAATAAAACGGACTCATTTTCAAGAATCAGTTCAGAAGAGAAAAATTTTTCTAAGTTCATATTTGTAATTGCATATAACACGCATGGTTAAACCCAAATGGTTTATACACTACATCTTCAATCTATTATTTCACGGAAAAATAGGGCTTTTTTACTGAAAAATTTATCTGTAAAGGATCAATACCTCGCTTGTGATTACAATAGCTTTTTGTATCCTTAAATTAGGGCACCCAGAAAATACCGAGTGAAAATGACGGGGCCGCCAAAATCAGTTTGCCCCAGGCAACCACGCCAACATTGGTGGTGACACCGAAATTTTCATGGAATTTATAGGCTATTTCAGGTGTGATGCCGAGGTATTCTGTGTTATTGCCGAAGATGCTGGTGCCGCCATTTCCAAAATTGTTTTCCACGTTTTTTAAAGATGATATTCCCGTGACCTGAAGTGAGACGAACCATTGGTTCAGTTCTACTCCTGACTTTATCCCATACCTGATTTCATCTGAATAGTTCTTAACCCGATGGTTGAAAGCCCCAAAAATAGATACAAATGGATATTTATTACCGACCTGAAAAGATTTGCTCGCATCGAGGCGAACCATTTGATACCATTCGCCAATCCCTGTTTGGATCGAACCGTCTAAGCCACCGGTGGCATTTCCGAAAGGAATTCCCAATGTAAACGAACCGCTTAATGCGATTTTGTCATTTTGAATGATGCCATACTTCATGGTCAGTTCGGTGTCGCCAATAGAGTTGACGGCTTCGCCCTCTTTAATGATTTCACCCGTAGTGGCAGATTCCTGATTGTATGATAAACTTCGAGTGAAAAAGGGGAAATAAACCATGGCAGTGAACTTATCGGAAATGCCATATTCGCCATAAAAACTAGTGATGTAAGTGGCTCGGGTTTGGTTGGGGTCTAGTTCTCCGGTATTGGTAAAGTGCTGATCGGCCACGACCCACCATTGACTCAATTTAAAATATCCTTTCTTTTTGGGCTGTACCCAACCATCTCCTGCAAAGCAAAGTTGAAATGTGAAAATAAAAATGAGTGAAATTATCAGGTGTTTCATGGAAGTTTTATGGTTTTAGTTCCCCATTTCCCACCGGAACAAGGAAGGGTTTGCAATAGAAAAGGACATGGCTATAAGCGGATAAACTAATATCCTCAGTGATTTTATAGCTTTGGGCTCCACTAAATGAAGTTACCATTCCGACTTCCAATGCATTGGAAATGGAGTTTGTGTTGTTGCTCAAATACACGTACAATCCGGGTAGGGCAGAGGTGGTGTTGAAGCTGGCATCCAATTCCAGTATGGTAGTTCCGCTTTCCTTTTTGAGTGTGGCGGTTCCCGAGAGCGGATAGCTGCTGACAGTTTTGAGTTCAGCCGTCCGGGAATTTAAATTGAGAATTGTGGTATCAGCAATGGTGAGGATCATTTCGTCTGATAAACCGTTGGCCGAAACAGTGATTGTTGCACTTCCTTTTTTTATCGCTGTGGCAAATCCGTCATTTTCGATTGTCAATACTTCCTCATTAGAACTCATCCAGTTGAAATCGGCAGATGCTGATTCTCCTACATTATTGATGTACATGGCACTAAATTGATATGTGTCACCAATCTTCAAACTCTGAATCGGATTCTCAACAGATACTCTGGCTTGCACAAAATCTTCTACCACATCCGTACCGATGCATCCCTGGAAAATGACAAGAATAAAAATTAATATGTGTATCTGTTTCATAGGCTGAACGTCAAATAAAAGTATTTAAAATCCATGAAATTGTCGTGGACCAAAAGGCTGAGAAGAAAAACCGGAATCACGCCAACACACAAAAGTCGTGATCCCAGCACTTTTACACCTGTCTATTTTTTATTTGGAGGCAGTTCCAGAAGGAAATGATCCAAGGTTTTGGCTCATGTCATATGTCAAGTGGTCCATGGCCATGTCAGGA
>JAUHYU010000037.1 GCA_030426345.1 Bacteroidia bacterium | reverse complement strand
TGCGATCACAAGGCATTGTTGCTGAGCTAAAATGCTTTGATTATCCATGAAACTGATCATAATTATTCCAAGTATTAAAAGTTGTTTTTTCATATCTATTCTTTAAGGGTTTTATATACATACTATAAAATTATTAATTGGGCTACTCCGAAATGCCTTCCAAATCCATGAGAAAAGCGTACTCCAGTGCATATTCCCGATACTGCTTGAAGCGGCCAGATGCCCCTCCATGTCCTGCCTCCATATTGGTGTGAAGTAGTAACAGGTTACCATCTATTTTAAATTCTCTCAGTTTCGCCACCCATTTGGCCGGTTCCCAATATTGCACTTGCGAATCAAACAAACCAGTTGTGACTAGCAAATTAGTATGGTTCTTCTCCTCCACATTATCATATGGAGAATAAGATAACATATAATCATAATATTCCTTATCCTCCGGGTTTCCCCACTCATCATACTCGTTTGTAGTTAGTGGAATGGTTGGATCAGACATGGTATTGATCACATCAACAAACGGAACCGCCGCAACAATCCCATGAAAAAGGGTTGGCTCAATATTTAATACCGCACCCATCAGCAATCCACCGGCACTCCCTCCTTGAGCATAAATATGAGACGGAGAAGTGTATTTTTTATCAATTAAAAATTTCGCACAATCGATAAAATCGAAGAAACTGTTTTTCTTTTTCAGCAACTTTCCATCTTCGTACCACTGTCTGCCCAGCATCTGCCCGCCACGAATATGGGCTATCGCAAAAGCAAATCCGCGATCCAACAAACTTAACCTAACTGAGCTAAAATATGGATCAATCGTAGAGCCATAGGAACCATAACCATACAACAAAAGGGGCTTAGACCCATCCTTTACAAATCCTTTTTTATAAACTATGGAAATCGGTACTTCTACACCATCTCTTGAGATTGCATATAACCTTTCTGTTACATATGCTTTTGGATCATGGCCTCCGACCACTTCTTGCTGCTTTTTAAGCACTTTCTGCTTGGTGACCATATTATAATCAAAGGTCGAGCTTGGCGTGGTCAAAGAAGAATAGCCAAATCGCAACCATTCACTTCCAAATTCCGGGTTGATGGAAATATAAGCCATGTAGGCAGGTTCAGCAAAACCCATGTAATGCTCCTGCCCTGATTTCTGATTGATAATCCGCAAATTGGTTAATCCTGATTTCCGCTCCTCAACGACCATAAAATCACTGAACACTTCAACCCCTTCTAGAAGCACCTCTGGTCGATGCGCAATTACTTCCTTCCAATTGCCCTTTGCTGTTGCCTTTTCAGGTGTTTCCATCAGTCGGAAATTTTTTGCATCCCAATTCGTGGTAACGTAAAATTTATCTTCAAAATGATCGATGGAATATAGCATGTCCTTTTCACGTGGAGTAAATTGCTCAAATTTCCCATATGGATTATCAGTCCTCAGTATGTGATAATCCGACACAAGCGTGCTACTGTTATAAATGAGAATATACTTCCCTGACTTGGACCGGTACACTCCATTGTAAAACGAGGAATCCTTTTCGTAATATACCACTACGTCTTCTGTGGCTGGTGAGCCAATACTATGCCTTTTTATTTTTTCTGAAAGCAAGGTAACTTGATTCTTGGCGGTATAGAAAACTGTCCTGTTGTCATTGGCCCAAGCTGCGCTACCTTCTGAATTAGGAATGCTTTCCTTGAGCGTTTCCCCAGTTTCCAGATTCTTGAACCTTATAGTATAAATTCTCCTACTCAAAGTATCTTCACCATACGCCAGCCACTTGTTATCCGGACTCACACTCATTCCGCCAATCTGATAATAATCAAACCCTTCTGCCATTTTATTGACATCCATTAAAATAATCTCTTCAGAATCCATGGATTTTTCCTTCCTGCAATAAATCGGATATTCCTGCCCGGTTTCAAACCGGGTATAATACCAATATCCATTTTTGAAATAAGGAACGCTTTCATCTTGCTGCTTTATCCGGCCTTTGATCTCTTCGAACAGATTTTCCTGAAAAGCTTTCGTATGTCCCAATTTTGCATCCAAATAATTATTTTCCGCATTGAGATAATCCATCACTTTTTTAGTTTGCTCATCTGGATCTTTCGCGCTTTTCTGTTCGTCGCTCAGCCGCATCCAGTAGTAATTATCAATCCGCTCGTCGCCATGGGATTTTAAGGCTTTTGGAATCTTGTCTGCCTCTGGAGGGGATATCTTTTCGTTGTTCTTCATTTGGTGCAATTCATAAAAAGCAGCATTAGCCCTGCTGCGAAGTTTATTGAAAAAATTATTCTTTTATGGTTGTTCATTGTCAGACAGTGCTAGTATTTCATCCATTTTTGACATTCCATACTCATAACCTACCTGATAAATATTTTCTGCTTTAGAAAAATCAAACCCTCCAAAATCCTTCATCCCTTCAGGTTCTAAAAACACATCACATTTATGCTGCTTGGTGCGTGTGTTCAAGTTCATGGTGAGCAAAAGCGTCCGTTCGATCAGTGAGCGCATATTGCCGGGGGTATAATCGTCTGATATCGCATTGCAATTGCTCCCAATAACAAAATCACAGTTACCCTCTAGCGGCTCTATAGGCATATTGTTCAGCACCCCTCCATCAATATAGGTTGCTCCGTTTATTTGAATGGGTTTGAAAATGATCGGAACGGCGCACGAAGCCAGCATTGATTTGATCAACGGACCGTCCTTCAAATAGGCCACAGATCCACGAACTATGTTTGTGGCAGCTATGACCAATGGAGTTTCCAAAGATTCAAATGTGTGTTCTTTGAGGTATTTTTGAAATTTGGACTCTACAGTTTCGAGATTTAACAATCCTGAAAAGCTTACGGCAGGACGCACATAGCTGATAAGTTTCGTTTCCCGAATGATGTCCATGATCGAATCAGGTGAATAACCACTACAATACAATGCCCCGACGATCGCCCCGGCACTCGTACCTGAAACCATGCTAATTTTCACCCCTGCTTCATCCAACGCTTTTAAGATACCAATATGCATAATACCCCGCGAGCCTCCACCAGAGAGCGATATCCCGATTTTCTTCATTGTCACTTACAATATTTCATTAAGATCAAATGCACGGTCGAGGCGTGGGCCTTTCTCGGTCATTTTCAAAGTACAACACTCATTAACTGAGTCATGCTCAAAAAACAAAACCATCTTTTGCTCGGTAGCTTCATGGAGAAATGATGCTTTTTCATCCAATGTTAGCAATGGCCTGGTGTCGTAGCCCATCACATAAGGTAAAGGAAGATGCCCTACCGACGGAATCAAATCTGCTGCAAACACGATCGTTTGATCTTTGTATTTAATGTGTGGAATCATCATCTTCTCTGTATGCCCATCGACGTTCAAGATATCAAACTGAGAAAAGGGGCTGGAATCCATGGAATTAATTAGTTTTAATTGTCCACTTTCTTCCATTGGTAATAAATTTTCTTTTAGAAAACTGGCCTTTTCCCTCGCATTGGGTTGAATCGCCCATTGCCAATGATCGGCATTGCTCCAATATGTAGCGTTGGAAAAAGCAGTTTCAGTTATTTTTTTCTCCCGATCTTTCCACATTACACCTCCGCCACAATGGTCAAAATGCAAATGAGTCAAGAACACATCCGTAATATCATTCATGGAAAATCCGGCATTTTTTAACGAACCTTCCAGTGAATAGCCACCATGCCTATAGTAGTATCCAAAAAACTTTTCATCTTGCTTATCACCCATTCCGTTGTCGATAAGGATCAACCTATCTCCATCTTCAATCAGCAGGCTGCGCATCGCCCACGTACACATGTTATTTTCGTCTGCCGGATTAGTTCTTTGCCAGATAGCCTTTGGAACCACGCCAAACATGGCCCCGCCATCCAACTTAAACAGACCGGTATGAATGCTGTGTAATTGCATATTTACATCATTTTTGCCCTAAAATTAAAAAACCACCATAACAACTTCAGTCATGGTGGTCTGTTTCTTTTGATATTATTTCACTATTCTTGAACCACTCCCATGCCACAGAATTTATTGATCCTGTTTTCTATCATAAGTTCAGTATCTAAAGATTGCAGTTCTTTTATAGATTTGAGAATGGTTTTTTTGATTTGTGTTGCCTGCCATTTCATATTGGTATGCGCACCTCCCAAAGGTTCCTTGATGATGCCATCTACCAACCCAAAGCCTGCCATATCTTCTGCCGTTACTTTCATTGCCTCAGCAGCTTGTTCCTTGTAATCCCAACTTCTCCACAATATTGCTGAGCAATTCTCTGGAGATATCACGGAATACCATGTATTTTCCAACATAAAAACCTTATCGCCCAAGCCAATCCCAATCGCTCCGCCTGAAGCCCCCTCTCCTATCACAATGCAAATAACTGGCACAGAAAGCATAGACATATCTCTCATATTTCTAGCAATAGCTTCCGCTTGACCGCGCGATTCCGCTTCAAGACCTGGATATGCGCCAGGGGTATCAATAAATGTTACGATGGGTTTTTTAAACTTTTCCGCTAGATTAAACAAACGGAGTGCCTTGCGATAACCTTCAGGATTGGCCATGCCAAAATTCCTTTCTTGTCGCTGCTTGGTATTTCGCCCCTTTTGCTGACCTACAAACATAACTGTTTGCTCACCAATCGCACCAAAACCACCAACCATGGCCCTATCATCACCTACATTTCTATCACCGTGAAGTTCTACAAACTCGTCTGTGATCTCATAAATATAGTCGAGTGTGTATGGCCGATCCTGATGTCGCGAAAGTTGCACCCGTTGCCATCGAGTCAGATTCTTGTATGTTTCTTCTTTTAACTTTTGCAATTTTTTCTCTAGCGAATCCACTGCCTTAGATACATCCACACCGCTTTGCTGTGCTAGGGTCTTCATACCAGTGATTTTCTCCTCCAATTCGGTAATTGGTTTTTCAAAGTCTAAAAGCATTCTCTTCTAAATTTATGAAGCAAATGTATAACATTTATCATTTTCGGCAATATGTTTCCATGAATTTAGGCATTGAGAAATTTTGTATAAAATGCATTTCCCTTTGCTTCATATTAACTTCTAAATTAATTCAAATTAATCCTTGCATCAATTAAAAATTGCATCTACATTTGCATCGCAATTACCAAAAGAGTGATTGCAAAAAGCAAAAAATCTAATCAATATTTAGGTTAATGCTTTCAAAACGGTTTGGTAGTTCAGTTGGTTAGAATGCCTGCCTGTCACGCAGGAGGTCGCGAGTTCGAGTCTCGTCCAGACCGCAAAAGCCCTTTCAGTTCATTCTGAAAGGGCTTTTGTATTTTATACCTAACATCAAATGCCCTTCTTAAAAATCATGGATTTTATGGGCTTTTTGACTGTATTCTTTGCCTAAAAGCAGCCAAGGTCTAATCAAATAATTGAACCAGAATGCGCCAATATTTCCTTGACTGTGAATATGATAATTGAAGTTTTATTCCAAAATTTAGCATCATTTAATTCTTGACCCCAATTCAAGCAGAATTCCTCAGTAACCCTGTTACAACGACGGAATTATTACAAAATAAAATTACATTGCTTAAGTATTGAAATCCCTAAGTCGGCACATGTTTGTAAAAAGAATGCTATCATTAATTACCAATATATATCAGATGGTATCTGATAGAACGAGATGTGCACTAACGTTCATCTGCCTGGCCGCTCCTCTTATCATCAGCTGCGATAGCAACGAACAAAACAACTTTTCACAGGCACTTCCAGAAGTAGTTGATTTTAACTTCCATATAAAGCCCATTCTTTCTGATCGTTGTTATGCTTGTCACGGTCCTGACGTCAATGCAAGGAAAGCCGATTTAAGGCTAGATGACGAAGATTTTGCATACAATCTGCTGGATACTTTAGAAGACATATTTGTAATCAAACCGGGTGATCTGGAAAAAAGTGAATTGTTCAAAAGAATAATAAGCGAGGATGCCGAGCAAAAAATGCCGCCTCCGGAGTCAAACCTAAGTTTGTCAAATTATGAAATTGCGCTTTTAAAAAAATGGATTGAACAAGGCGCAGAATGGAAACCACATTGGTCGTTTATTCGGCCTGAAAAAAGCCCTCCACCAAAAGTGAAACTAACCGATTGGCCAAAAAATAGCATTGACTACTTTGTTTTGGACAGATTGGAAGAATTGAAAGTAAAGTCGTCTGTGAAGGCAACAAAGGAAAAACTACTGCGCAGATTAAGTTTTGATCTGACAGGCCTACCTCCTGATTTGGAAACCATTGATGCTTTTTTGGCTGATGATTCAAGCGATGCCTTTGAGAAGTTGGCAGATAAATATCTGGCGTCAGAAGCTTTTGGGGAGAGAATGGCGACCGAGTGGATCGATTTGGCCCGCTATGCAGAAACAAATGGCATCCATCATGATCTAGAGCGAAATATGTGGCCATGGCGCGATTGGGTAATCAAAGCTTTTAATGAAAACATGAGCTACGACCAATTTGTCACCTGGCAACTGGCTGGTGACCTGTTCCCTGATCCTACTTACAAGCAACAATTGGCCACTGCTTTTAATCGGAACAACCGAACCACACAAGAGTGCGGGGCACATGACGAAGAATTCAGGGTATCGTATGTTATCGACCGCACCAATACTTTTGGGAAAGCATTTATGGGACTCACCGTGGAGTGCGCCCAATGTCACGATCATAAATATGATCCCATATCACAAAAAAATTATTACCAGCTTTCTGCCTTTTTCAATCAGGTCCCAGAGAAAGGCGTCACTGAATCTTTTGCAAAAAACATCCATCACAATCAACAGTCTGCTCCTTATTTGGAATTGCCTGAGGAGGAAGTTGCGAGCATCCGCAATATTATCAATGAACAGGTCAAGGCAGAATATTCCAATGGAAGCACACAGGACAAAGACTCTCTGTACCTGGACAACTGGAAGGAAGAAATGGAAGCCATGGTTCAGCCTGTAATGATCATGAAGGAAAAGGACACGCTCCGCCCAACCTACATTCTAGAAAGGGGATTGTACGATTCCCATGGCGAATTGGTCTCATTTGGAACACCTGAAAGCATTTCCGATTTTGGTCCTGATCTACCAAGAAATCGCCTTGGTTTGGCTCAATGGTTATTCAATCCAGAAAACCCACTCACAGCGCGTGTAGTGGTGAACAGATACTGGCAGATGATTTTTGGAAGAGGATTGGTAAACACACCGGATGATTTTGGAAGCCAGGGAGAACTACCAACTCATCCTGCCCTGCTAGACTGGTTGGCTGTTGATTTCATGGAATCTGGCTGGGATGTGAAAAAATTACTTAAAACAATGGTGGCATCTGCGACCTACCAACAGGCCTCTAAAACCGATAATGCCGCTCTGGCATTTGATCCCGAAAATCGATGGCTGAGCCGAGGAACACAGCAGCGACTAACTGCTGAAATGCTTCGAGACCAGGCACTAGCAATGAGTGGACTCATGAATAAACAAATTGGTGGCCCCAGTGTCAAACCGTACCAACCTGAAGGCTTGTGGACTCAAATATCATCGGGAGGCAGGTACAAAAGAAAATACATGGTCGCTCAAGGAAAAGACCGGTATCGCCGCAGCTTATATACCTATTGGAAGCGGATCCAACCTCCGCCTGCAATGTCTATTTTTGATGCTGCAAGCCGCAACCAATGTACTGTCAAAAGGCAAAGTACAAATACACCTCTACAGGCTTTGGTTTTGCTCAATGATCCTCAGTTTGTAGAGGCATCTGAGGCACTGGGGTATCGGATGATGAAGGAGGGTGGAAACAATTCGAAGCAACGTATTGAATATGCATTTCGCTGGGCTACTTCCAGAAAACCTGATATGGAAGAGCTAAATATCCTGGAAAGTTTGTTCAATGATGAGCTTGACGAATTTCGGAAATATCCGGAGAGGGCGGAAGAGTTTTTGCACATTGGAGAATTCAATGGTCAGGAAAATGTCGATATCCCTGAGTTCGCTGCCTATGGAGTTGTGGCCAATGCCATTATCAATTTAAGTGAAAGCCTTCAAAAAAATTAATGATAAGGATGATCTATTCTAAAAACGAGAATTATAAAAAAGCACGGATATATGGATAGCATACTGAACGTAACCCGTCGACACTTTTTGGAGAAAGCAAGCCTTGGCTTGGGAGCATTGGCAATGTCATCTTTTGATATGTCATCCGGGCCAAATGGTTCATCCGGAATTATTCCGCATTTTGCACCCAAAGCCAAAAGGATCATTTATATGTTTCAGGCAGGAGGCCCTTCGCAATTGGAAATGTTTGACTACAAACCTGAGTTGGAGCGCTTGCACAAACAAGAATTGCCTGAATCTGTGAGTATGGGAAAAAGGGTGACCGATTTTACGGCTGCAGAGCCTAAACCCATGGTAAAGTCCTTTACGGGTTTCAATCAATATGGGAAAAACGGAACATGGATAAGCGATCTATTGCCTTATACATCGGGAATTGCGGATGATATATGCGTTGTAAAATCAATGCATACCGATGCGATCAATCATGATCCAGCTTTATCCTTTTTTCAAACCGGTTCTCAGCAAAGTGGTCGACCAAGCATAGGGTCATGGCTTTCTTACGGATTGGGGAGCATCAATGAAAACCTTCCGACCTTTTCAGTATTGTTGTCAAAAGGAAGTGGAAGAACTGACGGAGCACAACCATTGCAATCCCGACTTTGGGGCAGTGGCTTTTTACAATCACTGCATCAAGGTGTGCAATTCAGAAGTGGGAAAGATCCGGTATTATTTTTAAACAATCCATCTGGAATAAGCCAAATGAATCGCAGAGGCGTATTGGACCATTTAAAATTACTCAACCAAAAATACCTTGAAAAAGAAGGTAACCCTGAAGTTTTTTCCAGAATCGCCCAGTATGAAATGGCTTATAGGATGCAATCTTCAGTTCCTGAAACAATGGACATCAGCCAGGAGCCCGACAGCATATTCGAGATGTATGGCCCAGAATCCCGAATCCCTGGCTCCTATGCTGCCAATTGTCTGTTGGCCAGAAGACTGGCAGAGCGTGATGTCAGGTTTATACAATTATATCATCAGGGATGGGACCAGCACGATCACTTGCCAGATCACCTCACAAAACAGAGCAGAGATATAGATCAACCTTCAGCCGCCTTAGTGAAAGACCTTAAGCAACGTGGGCTTTTGGATGATACGCTTGTAATTTGGGGTGGCGAATTTGGCCGAACAAATTATTGCCAAGGAAAACTAACGGATGATAACTACGGGCGCGACCATCATCCATATTGCTTTACAATGTGGATGGCAGGAGGTGGCATCAAGCCCGGAATCAGCTACGGGGAAACCGATGAATTAGGCTATAATATTATTAAAGACCCAGTGCATGTGCATGATTTCCAAGCTACCCTGCTTCATCTGATGGGATTGGATCATGAAAAATTTACGTTTAAACATCAGGGAAGAAGGTTTAGACTGACAGATGTGCATGGACATGTAGTAAAGGATATATTGGTTTGAGGCTTCATGACAGAAATTACGCCTCCCACTACTTGCATTTAGAAAAGAATCCATTTATCTATTCGTCTTGTATTTGCAAAGTTCGTGATTAAAAAAATGATTCCGCGATGGTATAGTTTGACCCAATATTTTCTGGGCTTTTGGGGACTTCTACTTACTCATTAACAACAAGCATTTCTACTATTTCTTTGGCTGTATTTTTAGATGCGTTGCCGTCACTAAGGAGACTTCTGAGTTTTTTGTATTCCATAAGAATGTCATTCCTGCGTGTAGAATTTTCCAAGATTTGACCAAGTTCGTTGGCTATTGCGTGGGTTGTCAGATCGTCCTGAATAAGCTCTTTGACAATTTCCTTATTCATGATCAGGTTGACTAATGAAATAAAATCCACCTTTACAACTAACATTCCCAATTTGTAATTTATTTTGCTCGTTCGATAAACAACCACTTGCGGCACATCAAAAAGAGCTGTTTCCAAAGTAGCCGTACCAGAAGTTACGACAGCCGCATCAGAATTCAAGAGTAGGTTGTAATTGTCCTCGTAAACAGGAACAATATTTGGTTCCCTTAGGGCTTCTTCGTAAAGTGTTTGTGGCAAGTTTTTCACCATTGACAACCCAAACGTTTTCGTGGGAAAAGCGCGTGACAATTCAATCATTTGAGGTAATAGCAGCAATAGCTCCTGCTTCCTACTGCCTGGTAAAAGTGCCACAATTCCATCCGTATCAATTATTTTATGCTTGATAAAGAAATTCGGATCAAGCTGAAAATTATTGATTTCATCCATCACAGGATTGCCTACATACTTGGCATTTACATTATATCCGGCATAAAACTTTTCTTCAAAAGGCAAAATCACGAATGCCTTGTCAATATATTTTTTGATGGAATACGCCCTTTTCTGGTTCCAAGCCCAAATCTTTGGTGCGATATAATAAAACTTTTTACAGGGAAGTCTTTTGATTTTTTTAGCAATTCGCAAATTAAAGCCTGCGAAATCAATAAAAATTACCGCATCAGGTTTGAATTGTTGGATGTCTTGATGGCAGAATGATAATTTTTTTTGCAGCTTAAAGATACTTTTGAGCACTTCTATAATTCCCATCACTGCCATTTCCTGATAATGCACTGCGATATCGGCTCCAGCCTCTTTCATGTAATCCCCACCAAATCCCCTAAAAGTCGCATCCAGATCTTCCTTTTTCAATGCTTTGATCAGGTTGGATCCGTGCAAATCTCCGGATCGTTCTCCGGCAATAAGATAGTACTTCATGGATTTTGGGGGCTTTTTTGGCTAGGAATTATTCTCCATAATACTCAGCATAATTCTTATTGGTCTCTTTGAGTTTGATGCAATGCAGGCTTGCCTTTCCTGATGTGACTTCATGGATTTTTGGTGCTAAAATGGCCCAAAATTCCATGACCAAATTTTCACAGCTTGCCAATTTTCCTTTCATAAAATCCACATCAAGATTGAGATTCTTGTGATCGACTTTGTCGTGAATCTCTTCTTTAATAATTCTGTTTAGGTCCTTGAAATTCATAACAAAGCCCGTTTCCGGATCAACCCTTCCTTTTACCGTCACAGTCATATCAAAATTATGTCCATGCCAGTTTTCATTGGCACAAGCACCGAATACTTCTTCGTTCTTTTCTTTGCTCCATTTTTCATTGTACAACTTATGCGCAGCACAAAAATGAGCATCCCTGCTGATGTAGATCATCACTCTTCCTTTTAATTACGCCGCAAAAATAAGAAGAAATTAGTTCTGTTTATCTGATATATATCGAAACATCATGATTCATAAAGGCTTGGGTTTTGCTAAATTGCAGCAAAAAGCGACGAGGATGATAATAGTGACCGGTGCTGCAGGATTCATAGGAAGTTGCCTAATCAGCAGATTGAATACAGACAATTTCAATGCGATTATTGCCGTCGATAAATTTGACAATCCCACCAAGAGTAAAAATCTGGAAGGAAAACAAATCATCGAAAAAGTAGATCGAGATGAATTTATACCTTGGCTTGATAGCAACTATGAAGAAGTGGAATGTCTTTTTCATATTGGAGCCAGAACAGATACCGCCGAATTTGACAAAGATTTGATGTGGAAACTCAACACCAATTACTCCAAGAAATTATGGGGGAAATGCAGCGATTATCAAATTCCATTTATTTACGCCTCATCTGCTGCCACGTATGGACTTGGCGAATTTGGATATAATGACGACGAAAAATCCATCGACCGACTCGTCCCGCTCAATACCTATGGGGAATCCAAAAATGAATTTGATAAGTGGGCACTCCAACAATCTCATGCTCCATTTTTTTGGGCAGGTTTAAAATTCTTCAACGTCTATGGGCCCAACGAATACCACAAAGACAGAATGGCCTCGGTGGTCATGCACGCCTTCAACCAAATCCAGAAAACCGGAGGAATGAAGCTTTTCAGATCCCACAACCCTGATTTTAAAAATGGAGAACAAAAGCGGGATTTTATCTATATAAAAGACCTGTTAGAAGCTTGCATTTTCTTGATGCATCACCGCAAGAATTCAGGAATCTACAACTTGGGGTCAGGACAAGCCCGTACCTTCCTTGACCTGACCAGAGCAACATTTAAAGCACTCAAAATCCATGAAAACATCTCTTTTATTGACACGCCGGAAGACATCAGGGACAAGTACCAGTATTTTACTGAGGCCAATATGAGCAAGCTAAGATCGATTGGATTTACATATCAATTCCATTCGCTAGAACAAGGTGTGGCAGACTATGTAAATAACTATCTAGAAAAAGGAATCTATTACTAAAAGTCAAAAAATTCTTCTTCCAACTCGGGCGCATTTTCTTTTTCGATGGCATCTTTATTTTTGATATTCCTCCATTCCTTTCCTTCATCTAGAAAATCCTTTTTGATATTTTCTTTTAATGCTTTCGTATCATAGGATATTCGATAATCAGAAGTGGTTCCCGTAATTTTTAAAAGCAAATTCATTCCGTTTCTAGCATTATCGCTGTATCCTTTCTTTTTAGAAATCCGAATAAAACTTTTAAGCGGTACGCGTAGATGGTAGTCTATCACTTTGTCAAATGTATGTTGCCCACTGATCAGGATATTTGAAACATTTGATTTGATCTCCATCTCTGGTAAATAGATCGTTCGATTTTCAATCCTTATTTTATTGGTCATCTGCGAAAAACGCATATTCGCGAGGCTTTCCTCTTCCACAAACTTTGACAGTTGCATCATGGGTTCAAAATTATTAAGCTCTCCATTTTTGATTGAAGTATTGATATCCGCGACAAGCGATTTGCTATTGAGTACAAGATTTTTGTCAAAATTCATGTACAGATTAATATCAGCATCTACCTGTCCTTTTAGATTTTTATCAACTAGCCAATCTTGTTTAAAATTCTTAAAAACATAGAAAGCACTGTCTATGTTAATTTGTTGAAAACTGGCCTCAGCAATCGTCTCTATTAGGTTGTCATTCTTATTATTGACAGAACCACTCACTTTTATTTGCCCACCCATCGAAGCAAATGAAATATTTTTCAGCACGGCTATCCGATTGTTGATGGCTATTTGACCCTTTATTGACCTTCCAAAAAATCGTTCGAATCTTAATTCATCAATATCACAGTTGAAATCCAAGGAAATATCAGGAGAGATACCAAAAGAATATTTTCCTGACTTGGCGGACAATGTATCCCTCGAAGCAAAATTACTCTTAAGCAACTCATCAAAATCCAAATGCGAAGATTGCAGGTCTGCCTGCATTTTATACACGCGCCTTTTCGTAAAAATTGTGTTTGAAAAATCCTTTACAAATCCATTGATTTTGAAATTACTATTGCCTACTTCACCCACAAAGTTGCTAACGGCGAGATCATTCTTCCGCAACATGATGGAGCCGCTTATTTTATTAAATGGCAGTTTTTCACCTTCCATCACAAAGCTGATATTTCTAAACTCTATCTCCCCTTCTGCATTAAACCCCTTGCCCAGTTTTGGGTTTTTAAGACTTCCAAAGGCATGAATATCCATGACAACATTTCCATGGGCTGCCTTTACCTTTTCCGGAAATAGCAGTATGAGCGTATTTACACTAGCTTCTCCTTTCAATGCAAAGTCAATATTGTAGTTGACAAAATCGTGCAGTTTCATACTACCAACAAGCGACTTATCTTCCAGTGTGCAGGAAAAATCTTTCAAGTCCAATTGGTAATTTTCGCGTTTGTTGGTACTCCCCGTAGAAAAATAACCTGAGAAGTTTACATTTTTGATTTGTTTTTTGTACTCTGGATGGAAAAATGAAGCATTTTCAGCCCCAAACTCTATCGTAACCTCGGGGTTCGCACTGTCCCCATAATTTCCCTTTACCTTACCGGAAAAATACACATCTCCCCTACTCCTATAATCTTTAAAAGATTGTGAAAAATCATTTGAAAGCAACGAATTAATAGATTGGAAAGAGGTATTTATGCCTTTTACGGCCAAGTCAATATTTCGCTGTTTAACATCAACAATCCCTGTCACATCAAACTCCCCTTTGTCAACTTGCAAATTACCAGACTTAAAATGATACGTTTTATCATTCAGGTTCCATTCCAATTCTGTATCTACCCCGATCACTTTATTGTTAAAAAAACGCCTTTCGCCTACCTTAATCTCATCAGAAACCAAATCTGCCGTACCTGAAATATAAATTACCTTATCGTGTTGTACTATTTGGGATGCCGCCTTTTTCACGAACAAAGCAACATGATAATCTGATTTCTCATCCAGATAGTCAATGTTTAGCCTTTCCCCAGTCACATTCTTCAAGGTGATAAAGTTCGTGCCGGTGGATGTTGAGTCTTGCTTGTAAAAAAGATAATTAGGTTCGCCCTTTTCATCAATGTGGAGTTTTAAATCCACATCAGAAAAATGCAATCCGCTGATTGTATAGTTCTCATCAATAATATCCAATGGACTAAAAGAGGCACTAATCCTCTTTGCCTTTCCCAAATACCCCTTTTTATCCTTGTTGAATATTGTAACACCATGAAGGTTAATGGAAATATTTGGAAAGTAATTGAATACAGAAACTTCAATTTGCTCGACTTCAATCGGAGTAGATATGTGCTTATTGGTTTCTTGTAAAAAATATGTGATTATTTCATCCTTATAAAAAATAGAAAAAGCAACACCTGAGCCTATTAACAATCCAAGAGAGATTGTAATTATCAAAAGCGTCTTTTTTATGATCCTTTTGCTATTCATTTAGTTTTCAATGACTTAATATTAGGATAGCGATTCCACTGAACAAAGAAAAGCAATAATTAATCCAAAAAATCCCTTATAGATGTTTTTATGAGGAAAGAATTTGCATTATCAGATTTCTATTCTACCTTTGCAATCCCAAATCAAAATCAACAGCGAAATGCTGTTAAAATGACAAGGGCGCTTAGCTCAGTTGGTTCAGAGCACCTCGTTTACACCGAGGGGGTCGGGGGTTCGAATCCCTCAGCGCCCACACTGATAATCAAACACTTACAATGTCAAATTGTAAGTGCTTTTTTTTATCACAGGACAGTGGCCACTCATTTAATAGTATTCCTTATCCAACTCAACCAAAAGGTAGAGCTGCGTCTCCTTTTAAAGATGAAGACCTGAATAAAATTAGGGGAATTTTTTTTTTAAAATGCTTTTCTGAAATTTTCTATAATTCCCTGATCAGGTTTAGTGTAGATGTGTGCAGACCTGTAATCATTCTCTCTCAAATTGATGGTAATCCCGTTTTCAAAGTAAAAATAAGCATCCAGAATCAGGCCATCATAAACCACCTTCAACTCAGGATCCCCATACACGTCTATGACTTCCTTATTGCTAGCCCAGAAATTCAATCCAGTTTTGGTTTGCGCATCTTTTGCAACTGGAAAATAATACGCAGGAAAACTGGAAATCTTGATTTGTGAAACGATATTATCCTTAAAAAAAACATAGGAAATTGGTAAAGTAAGCAAGTGTTCGTACTTGACATAGTAGTCAAACCCCAAAGCACATTCCAGGGCAATTTCCGGAGATTCATTAAAAAGTTCTTCGGCGAGGTAATCGTCATACGTCTTGAGGTTTCCGGCAAACCCCAGGATATCTTCTACCTCCTTATACGTCTGTCCTATCTTGAGCTGGCCAACTCCAACCCCTTCTTCAATGACGGTATGTTGTCCGTCTGAAATAAACGGGGAGAAAACAAAAAACAATAACAAGTGTGCATACTTCATAAACAGTAAAATTTATTATTATGATATAAATTGATGATAACTCAATCATTTTCCAAACAGCTCCGTTTTTTGATATGTGCTTTATCTTCAGCTTTTTCTGTACCTTCAGTATCTTTCCTCCATTGAAAAACTATTATTACATGCGGAAAATGAGCTCCCTACTTATATTCTAAAATAGAAATAGCTAATTTTGCAACCGTTGCAGTATCAGAAACATATTATAAGGCAGGGTATCCCTGATTAATTATCTTCACCAACTATTTATCTGAAATCATCTTTCATGAAAAAAGTGGCATTTTATACATTGGGTTGCAAGCTCAATTTTTCGGAGACATCTTCGATTATCCGAATGTTTCAGCAGCATGGATTTCAAAAAGTAGAATTTGAAGATGCTCCTGATATTTTCGTTATTAACACCTGTTCTGTTACTGACAATGCTGATAAAAAATGCCGCCAGATAGTTAAGGATGCCAAAAAAATTAGCCAAGATCCGTATATTATTATAATTGGATGTTACGCCCAATTGAAGCCAGATGAAATTGCCGAAATCCCGGGAGTAGATGCCGTGCTCGGTGCTTCAGAGAAATTTAAACTTTTGGAGTTACTAGACGGTTTTGAGAAGCATCCTAAAACTCAGGTTTTTGCACAAGACATTGCAGAAGCAACTACTTTCAATAATGCATATTCGCTCAATGACCGCACGCGCACCTTTCTTAAAGTGCAGGATGGCTGCGACTATTCATGTACATTTTGCACAATCCCTTTAGCTCGAGGAAAAAGTCGCAGTGATACCATAGAAAATGTACTTAACTCTGTAAGGGCGATTGCTCAAAACGAGGTGAAAGAAATTGTGCTGACAGGCGTAAATACCGGAGATTTTGGTATTCGAAATGGAAAAAGAGAAGATAAGTTTATCGACTTAATCAAGGAATTGGATCATGTGGAGGGAATCGACCGAATAAGAATATCTTCTATAGAGCCAAACTTACTCACTGAAGAAATTATTCGGTTTACAGCTTCTTCCCACAAGTTCATGCCCCACTTCCACATTCCACTCCAATCTGGCAGTAATCAGGTTCTAAAATCCATGAAACGCCGCTATCAACGGGAATTGTATACAGAGCGCGTAGGCTTTATTCGCCAAGCCATTCCGGATTGTTGTATCGGGGTAGATGTCATCGCTGGGTATCCCGGAGAAACAGAGGCAGATTTCATGGACACTTACAACTATCTGAATGAACTGGATATTGCCTATCTGCATGTCTTCACTTACTCAGAGCGCGCCAATACATTGGCCAATGAAATGGAGGATGTAGTGCCACAGAAGGAACGCGCCAAAAGATCCAAAATGCTCCGTTCGCTTTCCGAGAAAAAAAGAAGATTTTTCTACAATCAGTTTGCCGGAACTTCCCGAAAGGTTCTATTTGAAAAAGACATAGAAGGGGGTAAAATCCATGGATATACAGACAATTATTTACGAGTTTCGATCAAATATTCCCCTGAACTCATCAATCAATTGTGTGATGTTTCACTATTGGAAGTAAATGCCACTGGCATAATGGTAGGCGAATTGGTAGCTTCTGAAGTAAATGCTGTGTAGCTTATTTCTTTACGAATTTTTCTTCGCGATTGTCGATGTACAAAAAGTACAAACCGGCTTTTAGGTTATTAAGCGTTATCTCTTTTCCTTTTCCTACAGCCACTTTATTTCCGTAAGAATCAACAACTGAATAATTAGTACTTTTCGAAAGGGTTATTTTATCTACAACTTTTGTAGGGAAAAAACTGACTGGTTCTGCATCATTGAAATATTCAAAAACCCTGCTGAAAAACACTTTTCCATCCGGTTGTTCATAGATAATCCTGTACTTATTGTCGCCGGTATGCAGATCAGGTTTTAGGCTATATTGGTTCGACTCAAAAGACCCCTTGCCAGCCACCTCCGCTTCCTTCATCCATTTTCTATATAGGTAATGCTCTAAATAAAACTTGCCATTGTGTTGCTCGCCCACAGTAGTCCAATAAACGGATATAGCATCTGCGCTAACATTGAGAAATTGAAACTTGTTTTTTCCGCGAATGACCTGCGGGTTGATGATCTTCGGCTTGCAACCTTGTTTGTGTACTATTTTTATAAAAACAGCACCTCCCCGGTCCAGATGAGAAAGGTTAATTTCATAGGCAGAGGTTTTTGGCGAGGTGATAATCAACTTTTCATTTAAGTATACGGACGACGTACAAAAATTAACCTTGTCGGGAGACAACGGATTCTGGACGTAAATATTTTTACCCTGGTACTCTCCTGTGGCAGTATATTCAGTCTCCTGCGCCCAAGACGGCACAGAAATAAAAATGGCTATGATAAAAATATAATATTTCAAGCTTTGCAAATATCTATCGATTGGTTCTGCTATAAACGCCAAAATTGTTTAATTCTTTATTATAAACCAAACTTTTTAATTGGACACAAAAGCCTTCAAAATCCATGAATCAATTCTTCTGGCTTTTCAAAAAAGCATCTTCCAATTGATTTATATTTTCCTCCATCACGCTAATAAAATTTCCTGATTCAGGTTTATTCCCACACGCATGAAAAACTAGAGGGGTAATACCAAGTTCTCGAAGTTTCTGAGCGACCTCATCTAAAGGCATATCCTCCCAAAGAATAATTTCATGGTTTTTTGATAGATTTTCCAGCCTTTCCCACTGCTCAGGCGATGGAGCTTCGTCAGGCTCCAAGTGCATACTGAGCAATTTCAGACCATATTCCTTTGCCAGATATTGGTATATGGGATGCGAGACGATGAGTTCTGTATGCCCGATCTTACCCGCAAGGTTGGTCATCTTGTTGTCAATGGTAATCAGATCATTTTCCAGCTTTTCATACCTTTTTTTAAATTCATCTTTCTTGGCAGGAATCAGATTGATCAAGGCATCCCTGACGGTTTTTGCCTGAGTAATAGCTAGCTTAAAATCGAGCCAGGTGGTGATGGCCGTTCCTTTATGGCTATGCATTCCTTCATTCCCGTGGCTATGTACCAGTCCGTCGTCAGTCTCCAAAACCTGATCTTCATGGCCATGAAGTGACGAAACTATTTTAGATGTCGGCAAGCTCACCTTTTCGAGCCATTTCGCATAACTTGCCCCGTTGGTCAGTATTAAATCCGCATTTTGATATAATACAATATGTTCTTCGGTTGGCTTCCAATAGGCCGGATCACCTGACAGTTCCGGCAGGTAAACCTCCACATCTTCGCCACCAATTGATTTGGCAAAATAAGATAATGGGTAGTTGACTACTGCCACCACCGGCTTATCCCCGACAACCTCAGACTTATCCTTTTTGGCGCCACAGGAAACCACCACTAACAAAACCAAAATATGCAAAAAAACCTTCATTCTAAATCAATTTATATAATAAACGTATTTATAAATTTTTCAACAAAAATACCCGTCATTCCATAAAGTAAGCCTACAAAAACCATACTCCCCACAAAAAGCAAGACCATTTCCAACAATATAATTTCTGCAACTTTCCACCTTCCCGACCCGATGGTAAACATGGTATAAATTTCATCTTTGCGCAAGCGGATAGAAAGCGCAAAGATCAATGAAAGTATGGAAAATGTCGCTACCCCAACTAATAAAAAAACGGCATTGAGCAACTGCTTAATTTTGAATATCCTTTGCAACAATCCATCGATCACTTCTTTGGGTACGATCACTTGGTTTGGCAGATCGCCTGACGCAAACCGGCCACGAAATATTGTCTCAGACTTTTGATCCTTGGGTACAAAAATCAACGCATTCAATGGATAATCCTCCATATTTCCATGAAAATGAAAACTATCCAGATTGTCCACGCTAATTGCATTTTGCATCCTGAGCTTTGCCCCGGCCTGTACTTCATTTGTATCGCGCTTCGTGATGATGGTCGGATCGATGATTTGTGCGACATCTTCATGTCCATGACCCAATCCCATAATTACCCAATTGGTTTTCACATCAACAAAAACGGCTTTGTCATCAGGAGAATCAGAGGAAGCCATCACCCCTACCACATTCATCTTCAATGGATAAATGCCAGCTAGATCAAAATAATTTTCAGGAGAAGAAACCAGACTGTCGCCAACGCTAATCTTCAAATCTGACGCCACCTCGCTACCAATCACGCACTCCCCGATATAACCCATCCATCTGCCGGCGGCAAGGCTCAGCTGCCGAAAATGAAAATACTCAGAATCTGTTCCTACAATAGGAAAATTGCGTGCCTTGAACATCGAAACCAAGGGAATCCCATAACCAAGTCCCGTAGCATTTACGTCTCCCAGCATTTTCTTTGGAATCGGATCGGTACTTTCCTGATGGAAATAAAGTGTATTAATCGCTAAATCTGTGGAGCTACCCTTTGCACCAATGATGAGCGGGGTTGTCTCTGCGCGATGAAGCATGAGTGCTTCGCTTTCTGAGATCAATTTTTTGAGTCCTGCAGGCAAATACAAAATCAGACCAATCGAAAAAATAAGTACCAAAGACCTTACTTTGTGAAATTTCAAATAAGTAAATGCCAGATATAAACTTTGTCGCATTTATGCAGAGGTATAAATTTCCTTAAAATCCACTACATGATCAAACCCATCTAACAGTTCATGATCGTGCGTAACGGCAACTAAAGTTGCATCCTTTTTTGACACATAATCAAAAAGAATGCGCATGATATTCTGCTTGTTTTCAGGATCGAGATTTCCCGTTGGTTCATCAGCTAAAATAATCGATGGGTTGGTAAGTAGTGCTCGGCAAATAGCTACCCGCTGGCGTTCTCCCTGAGAAAGATTCCCTGGATTTCTGGCAAGTTTGTCCTCGATAGACAGCATGGAGGCAATTTCAAAAACATGGTTTTTCAATGCTTTTTCGAGCTTTAGCACCTTGTTTATCCTGTAAGGCAACAGAATATTATCCATCACATTGAGATATTCCAGTAGTTTGAAATCCTGAAATACAAATCCCATATTCGTAAGTCTAAAAGTCCTGCGCTCTGCATCGCTCATCAAATGCACCTTTTTTCCATGAACTTCTACCTCTCCATTTTGAGGAATGTAAATCCCTGAAATCAGATGCAGCAGGGTTGTTTTTCCAAAACCGCTTGGCCCCACCACAGCTGTTTTGGTGCCAGAGTGAAAACTCAATTCATCTAATTGCAATCTAAAATTTGACTGCGGATAATGAAACGATATGTTGGAAAGAGATATCATATTTACAGCCTCACTTCGTCTATCATTTCCATACTGACCATTTTCCAAACTCCGTCAACTGGTCTTATATCGATGATTGCCTCATATTGGTTTACCCGGTTGTGTTTATGTCCCCAGTGGCCAACTTCGCCTTTCGCGATCCACTGGCATTTATATCGCAGACCCATGGATTTTTCAGGCATTTTCTCAATTGTGGACAACACCACCTCGTTAACTTTTGCTTCTATCCCACCCTGATTTTCCACGACCATGCTTTTTCGGGTTTGCAAATAAATCTGCTGCAACAACGGCCCATCAATGCACAAAGCCAATTTATCATACACATCGCTTTCTTCCCTAAATTCAAAAGCCCGATAGGTATTCTTGAGCAATTGAAGGACTAAAGCTTTGGCTTCAGGTGTTGTATAATTTTTCTTCGTTAGAAACGGAATCGTTGTATTTCCCCCAATCGGATAGGAAATGATTCCCAAAATTAAATACAGCACGAACAAAAATTTTCTCCATCTCGGAAGGGCATTCAAACTCCATTGATGTCGATACAGCATAAATATCAACATCGAAAAAAACAGGATTGAAAACAGCGGCACATGGATTTTCAACTCATCTACCTTTTGTTCTGTAATGTTTGGCATTTTATAATGCTTCAAAAAATTAGTCCAAGTCAAGATGCTATCGGATGGTTGCAGCTCATGCGGCCATGGCCCTGCCGGATCTATCGTGGTGCAAGGGATCAGTTTGATTTTATCATTGAACATGTCCCAATGGATTTTCACCTCTTTTGGCATCCCCTTATCAGGATACGCAAATATCACCCCCACCATCGCCGAAACGTATGGCAAAGGTTTGGGGTTTTCGATGATCTGAACTCCCGAAATATTCGTCTCCACGAAATTGACCCTATCCAGAATTGGCTTGCGCTCGACACTATCAATTGTAACAAGATTGTGATGAGATAACATTTCTGCTATTTTTTGTTTTAATGCCTCCTGATCTTCGACTGGTATTTTATCATTCAAATTATACTTCAAATCCATCCACCCCCCCAGATTTTTCACTCTAACTAACACCTCGTGCCGGACCTCATACGGCTCCACATACAAAAAAGACATGAATGATGAACTATGGTGCCTGCCAATATTAGGGTTGGTAAAATGCGAATACCAGGGGTCTTCCAGATTCAATTGCAATGTTTCCTTTTGCTTGATCACATACAGATCATTGACGGGCATGGATTTATGATAGGCCACAAAGCCAATATTAGGCTGACCGGCTTCTTCCTTTCGGGGGATGGGCGGCGTCATGGAAATTTGATGCTTTTTCCCATCAAAAGGATACTCAACCTCAGCATAGATCACCTTCCTCTTGACAGTAGATGTATCTAAGTTCGAGCTAGTTTGTGGTACCCAATCCCTTTCTTCAACCATTTGTACTTTACCCAAAAGCACTCGCCCTCCGGCTTGTAAAACCAACTGATGCTGCATAAAGTGCCTCCATCGGGATAGTTTATCAGCCTCACTAAAACCTTCTTTATAATATTGCTCTGGAATAATGTCAGAAAACCATGGGTAATCGCCCGATCCAATTTCAAGCTGGACTAATATATGATCATCATTGACATATACCTCAAGAATGGTTTCACATTGCTCTGCAAGAACAGGGTTGACAAAATCAGCAAAACTAAATGATGGAATCGCCCAAAAAGCAACTAAGAAGTACAGTTTGTTCATATAAGATCGAATAGAAATCAAAGCACTAATTTGCATTGCCGGCTCTGTGCGGATAACTAAGAAAAATATTAGTGATGGCTTCCTGAAGCTTTATTGGCGTGAGCGATTCCTTCTTACCCAGTGAACCTATCCCCACTCCCTGCCACACGATCTTGTCAGATTTGATATCAATCAGGTCGATGATAATCGTAGACTCTTTCTTCGATTGATCCGCTGGCCGATTGTAATAGTCGTTGTATCTGCCATATCGATTGTATCTATACGCATTATCGTAAGGATAATAATTGTTATCATTCTGAATCTCGATCGAGCTTTTCGTGCCTCCCTGGATTTTAATCATGAGGTCTGCATCCTGAACGCTTTTGTACCCCCGAACTTTCATTTCCTCTGCCACAGCATCAAAAATTACTTTTCGGTCTTCCTCTACAAATGAAAAATTAGACGCCGGCATATTTTTAGGATTGTAAAACTTAAACGAGTTATAACTTTTAAAATCACCGGGAAATGGAGTATCCGTCTGGATCTTAAATTTTGGACTACATGAAATCATCCATAATAAAACAAAAAACAGGATATTTCGCATTGGTACTTTTAGTTCCGGATTTCTTTTACTGTGTTTCAACAAAGTTACAATATCACTTTTGAAAAGATGAAAAATCCATGGATTTTAAGGGTAAATATCGTTAGTTGACTCCAAAATATAATCCCTGAGCATCACAACCGCTAACGTTTCATCTTCAGGAGTATTGTTGGCAGTAGTGACCACGACCATGTCAAGATGTGGAATAATGAATAAAAATTGCCCGCCATCTCCCCATGAAAAAAAGACATCATTTTCTTCTAAACGAAAAACAGCATTGGCATTATTGGTAAAACTCCACCAGAAGTAGTTATAATTATAATAACCTGTGACGCTGGCGCGTGGCCTGGAGGAGGTAGCAAGCCAGTCTTCTTTAAAAATTTGTTGATCTCCCCATTTTCCTTCTTGTAAAAACAGGTATCCGATCTTTGCTAAGTCCATGGGTTTTAGATGCAATCCCCAAGATGCATTGACCATATTTTGCGGAACCTTCTCCCAAGTCCATTCCGTAATACCCAAAGGATTAAAAAGTTTTTCAGTGGCATATTGCTCCAGTTCCATGCCTGTGATTTCTTCCATAAGTGGTGCCATCAGCACTCCATTCCCACTATTGAAGTTAAACTCATACCCCGGTTCCCTTATCATTGGAGTTGACAATACTGCACCGACCCAATCGCTACTGATCGACATGGCATAGGCATCATTGCTGACATCGTCCGCAGGCTTTCCCCATTCCTCCCACCAAAATCCCGAAGTATTTGACAGCAAGTGCCTTATTTCTATTTGATCCTTTTGGGGAATATCATCAAAATGAGATGCGTAATTGGATAAATGATCAATAATTTTATCCCGAAGTGTAACTTCGGGATGCTCCTTCAGCATTACGCCAACAAGCGTAGATACGATACTTTGAGTAGATGCACCAATCGGATGAAGATCCTCTCTCGTATAGTCTGCATAGTAATTTTCAAAAATTATTTTATCGTTTCTCAAAATCATCAAGCTGTGAATATCTCCAAAACTGCCGTTTTTGATCTCCACATTCAACTCATTCAATTTCCCGGCATCAATTGACTCACGGAAAGGGTTGTCATATTCCAAAAAACTATCAATTGTTGGGTTTTCTTCCTGACAAGCACAAAACATCAAGATGCAAAAACTGCTATATATGGCCCTTTTCATCATTTATTTAGAAATTAAGAAAACGGAATTTAAGCAAAATATCCCCTCTGATTCCATTATAATCACTTTGTTCCAAACCTATTAGTTCTACATCACTGCCGACATTATACCCGATATCTGCTTGAATAGTCAACGTCCTATGCAACTCCCAACTAGCCCCGGCATACATGGAATATATAAAGACATTATCTAAAAAGGAATCGTTGGAATCATAGTCAGGTTCCCATGTAACCATGCCATACTCCATGCCGAGTCCAACAAGCGGCCTGATTTTTTTATTCAAAAATGAATATTGTGCATATACACCGATGTTCTTTTGGTCGAAAGAATGCCTCGATGGAAAAATAATCTGTTGGTTAAAATCATCCACGCTGATGGTATATGAAGCACTTACCTCCAAGCGTTCCCGGAAAACCAACCCAAAACGCGCACCAACAAAAGTAGATCCTGTTTCTACAAATTGATTGACATTGAAGAAAGGTGCCGCAAACAATTGAAAATCGGTGGCTTGCTCCAACATCAGACTATCTGCATCCACTGCTGTCTCCTGAGCATGAAGTATGCTACTACACAATAAAACCACTCCTAACATTAGTGCCTTCATTCAAATATTTTTTATATCAAGATTGCTATGTAGTTCATTTTCCATTGCCCTAGTTATAAATATACCATTAAAGATCGAAAGGTTTTTTAATCCACTTAAATTTCTTAGCACAGTGTCGTGCAGCTAATATTTTCATTTATTCCCTCCAGCTAGCAGAAGAAAATCAGCAAAGTCCAATCAAAATATAACCCAGATGCTATTCAACACTTTTTTTAACAATTTCAGACTGATCCATCCATTACTTTTATTCTTTCAATCATGGGGATAATGAAACATATTTTTACACTTTTTATTTTAACCGCATTGTATATTTTTTCAGGCTGTCAGGCACAGCATTCTTTCAATAGTCGGGCTGGCAAAAAAAAACTAAAGTATTATAATTCTATCCAATACGGCAATACACAATACCCCAATGCCAAGAAAGATAAATTCTAAATTTTAGATCATTTTTTTATTAGCTATTATTGGAAAATAAATCTTGGTAAGGAATTAATGGACTAAAAATCTATTGATGCGAATGAAAAAGGCCCCGACAGGTTTTTTTTGCATAAGGATCAGCCAGAAGCAAAGACGCTTGCGATTTTATGAAAACATTAAATGCATTAGTATTAATATTATTTTTCCAACCTTTTTTTTGTCTGGCTCAAACTAGAACTATTACCTGTAAAGTAATAGACTCGGAAAGTCAGGAACCAATTTACAATGCTGCCGTTGTTGTTGATGGATCTATCAGGAAGACGTTTACTAACCCACATGGTTTTTTTCGAGTTGAACTGGCCAAGGGAAATGACGAATTGGTGATTTATCATGTTGGATATGAAACGGGCAAAATCAAACTTCCAAAAGTTGATAAATTCAGTATTAAGTTAAATCCAAGTAAACTGGGTTTGAGCACCTTACTTCTGAATGACTATCCCGACACTACCAAAAGCTCTCCAAATCCATCAAATATTGAGCAACCAAATAACCAAAAAATAATAGAACAAAACGCAGCATACCATGGTGGTTGGGACGAATTCTACAACGATTTGGGCAATCTCATAACTTTAGACAATACTTTTCAAAGAAATAATTTTGAAGCAGAACTTGAGTTCAGGATTAATACCAACGGGTCAATTGATAGAATCGAAATAAGCCCAGATACTATTATCAACAATGAAGTGATCATCAATTCAATTTCAGGATTAAATGGTTGGAAACCTGCCATTCAAAATAATATGCCTTGTAATCAATTATTTTCATTAAGGATTAATTATGTCGGCACTCCTGGTGATCTTCGAACATATAATGAAAAAATTACCAATGTACAAAGTGAACTTGTCAAGTTTTATAAATCCACAGGGACTGAACTTAGATATCCTCAGCAAGCTCGCAGAATGGGAATAGAAGGCAAAGTGTTTGTAAAATTTACAGTTCAAAAAGACGGCTTAATAGCAGATGCTGAAATAATAAAGGGAATAGGTGCAGGATGTGATGAAGAGGTCTTAAGGATATTAAGCAAAGCCCCAAAATGGGACACACCCTATCCTTTTGATGAACCTTTGATATTACCTATCACATTTTCACTTGGAAACAAAAAGACTTTCAATAATTCTCTTCCTGCTAATCATCCTGAATTACTTCCTGAAATAGATGTAGTTGCACTTGGTGTTGGTCCTAATCGACTAGCTATTGGCAGTGGTTCTGATCGACAAACTTTTGGACTGGGGGATCGGACATCGATTATTCAACCAGAATTTCCAGGAGGCCAAAAACAATTTGAAGCGTATATAAAGAAAAACAAAAAAACAATTAATGATAAGCTACCACTAAATAGGTTTGGTGATAATGTAAAATTAGAATTTACAGTTGACAGAAATGGGCAAATTGAAAACATTACTGTGTTGCAAAGTTTAGGAGAAAAGTTTGATAAGGAGGCTATCCGACTGCATTTAGACATGCCCAGATTGATTCCTGCCAGTAAGAATGGTGAATCTATTGAGATGAAACAGACTGCAACAATATACTTTGGAGTAGTTAGCGTAGCAAAGATTAAATCTGCCTACGCTTCATTTATCCGTGGAAATGGTCTCTTAGAGAAAGGCAAATATGAAAAGGCAATCAACCATTTTGCCAAAGCAATTGAAGGTCATCCTTCTCAGTTAGATTATTATTTCAACAGGGCCAACGCATATCTCAAATTAGAAAATATAGAAAAGTTCTGTGAAGACATGGAAATCATCAAAGATTATGATCAAGAGGCCTTGGATATTTACAATGAAAAATGTGGGAAGTAATCTACACATAAATCCATCCGCATCTACCTAATTTATTATTATAACCTTCAATTTCTAAATGAGAAAAAATCTATGGATTTTAAGCCCTTTTTCCTGCTGAAATATTACTTTTGGGCATGAGGAAAATCGTGATCTTAGATGCCAAAACATTGGGAAAAGTACCCAATCTCCATGAAATGGATAAATACGGTGAAGTCATTTCTTATGAAACTACTTCGCCAGAAGAAATAAATTCCCGAGTGGCAGATGCTGAAATCATCATCACCAACAAGGTGGTGATCAATAAAGAAACCATGGATTCCAGCCCCTTTCTCAAGCTAATTTGTATCAGTGCCACCGGCGCCAATAATGTCGACCTAGATGCTGCAAAGGAAAAAGACATCTCTGTAAAAAATGCCGTTGGCTATAGTTCTCACAGCGTGGCGCAACATACCTTTGCTGCGATACTGCAATTATTCCATCAACTCAATTATTACGATCAGTATGTGAAATCCGGACAATACACTCAAAGTCCAATTTTTACTCATTTTGGACCTGCAATTACAGAACTGAATGAGAAAACTTTTGGGATTATTGGCTTGGGAAACATTGGGAAAACCGCCGCTAAAATCGCAGAGGGATTTGGTGCAAATGTGGTTTATTATTCTACGTCAGGCAGAAATACAAATCAGGAATACAAGCAGGCTAGTTTGGACGAATTACTATCTAACTCCGATATCATCTCCATTCATGCTCCATTAAATGAACATACACAAAACATGATTTCTGTAAAGCAATTTGCCCAAATGAAATCTGCAGCAATCATCGTAAATGTAGGGAGGGGAGGAATTGTGGATGAAGAAGCTTTGGCCGAAGCCATTGATAGCCATCAAATTGCAGGTGCTTGCATCGACGTATTTGATCATGAGCCAATTATGGCTCAAAATCCATTACTGCACGTGAAGCATCCTGAAAAATTAGTTCTGACCCCACACATTGCTTGGGCGAGTATAGAAGCCCGCACAAACCTTATTGATATCGTTTGTAAAAATATTGAAGAATATATTGGTCAAAAAGCTTAGTAGGCCCATTTGAGATACATAGATCCCCATGTAAAACCTCCACCAAAAGCTGCCAATACAAGATTGTCTCCTTTTTTCAGATTTTTTTCAAAGTCAAATAAACAAAGAGGAATAGTAGCCCCTGTGGTATTGCCATACCGCTGAATGTTCATCATGACCTTTTCCGGCCCAACCCCCATCCTGTTGGCCGTAGCATCAATAATTCTCTTATTGGCCTGATGAGGCACCAGATAAGCTATATCATCTCCAGTAAGGTTGTTCCTTTCCATGATTTCTGCTGCAACATCTGCCATATACGTCACTGCATATTTGAAAACACTTTTACCATCCTGATAAAAATTGTGCAAACCAGCATCGATGGATTCGTGAGTTGATGGGTTAACTGATCCCCCACCTTTAAGATATATGAGTTCCTTACCGACGGTATCACTTTTCAAAATTGTATCGTAAATACCCAACCCCTCTTCATTAGGTTCTAGCATTACTCCGGCAGCTCCATCTCCAAATAAAATGCAACTGTTGCGATCTTTATAATTGGTAATACTCGACATTTTGTCCGCTCCAATCACTGCCACTTTTTTATAATTTCCAGAACGGATATAATTAGCCCCTGTCTCCAAAGCATAAATAAAACCAGAACAAGCCGCCATCATATCAAATCCAAACGCGTTGACAGCACCGACTTCTGTGGCAATCAGGTTAGCTGTGGTAGGAAAAAAATAATCAGGAGTAACCGTAGCTACAATTACCGCATCAAGCTCTTTAGGATCAGTATTGCTCTTTTCTAGTAATTGCTTCAATGCTTTTACCGCCATCACAGATGTGCCTTGATTCTCACCTTTTAGTATCCTTCTTTCCTTGATACCTGTCCTTGTCGTTATCCACTCATCATTGGTATCGACTAATTGCTCTAATTCATGATTTGTAAGTACATAATCAGGCACATAACCACCTACTGCGGTTATTCCTGGGATTATTGAAGCCATGCGCTACGGTATTTATGTATTCTGAAAAAAATTCGACGGCAAATATGTTTGTAATAAATTAAAAATGCTAAGAATAACATGTTTATTAGTCCTTTTCAAACTCCTTCATAATTTGTCTCAAATATCTTAATGCAAGACAATTTTATATGTTTTATATTTTCTAACTTTTTCTACTTTCACAAAATAAATGCCTTTTCTTTGCTGGCCTAGCTTCACTTCGGTTTCCACTTCATTGCCACCAATAGTCATTAATGAATTCCCTAATACATCCAAAATCATGGCCTTATCAAAACCTCCACGAATTTTAAAAACTCCTGTAGTCGGGTTAGGAAAAATAGAAATATCATTAAACAACTCATCCTCAAACCCCACCGCTTTGTTAAAATCAAAAACCGGACGAATCATCAAATTCCCGTCAATAACATTGGATGGCTCCCATACACCATCAAGGTTTATGAAAACATTTCCCGGTTGCGTCTTGCCGTATTTATCCAAACCAACCGGAAAAAAATCATCAACTGATTGCTCGTATCCTATATAAAAAGTATCAGCCACTGCTACTGGTCTACCAAGGGAATAAGTCGTAAACTGATTCAGAGTTATAGATTTTTGCACTATATGCTGCTCAGTCAGTAGCCGACCTTGCCGATATTCATAAATATCATCCCAAATAATAATAGTAAATGTTTTACCTGCCGAAGATGGAGCAAAATCAGGGAAATAGAATTTGACTTCTGTAATTGCATCAATATTTGGCACGACAAACCGATAAGCCAGCATCCCAGCTTGTTGCGAAAGTCCTGCTGCCCATTCTGCCGTACCATCATCGTAAGCCAACTCTTTATCAAGCAATATTGTACTCGTGGTTGTGTCGTTAACCCTCAAATCATATTTACCAAACCAATTGGCCGAATCGCCAGAATTGATAAATAATTTCGTTTCTAACATCAGCGACAAGGAATCCGTATTTACTTCGAAAGCATTGGGATCTATGGATTCTGAAGTGATTTCTGCCGTGGCAGACGGGGCAAGGTTTAATGGGGTGCCCTGGTTCATTTCATCAAAAATCATGGTGGTGTCTTGGATCAATGCATAATACTCGATCGGCTGTACCTGATTATCCAGATTATTTACTCCAACTTTAGTGGGCGCAAGATTTTCTGATAAATTATTGATAAAGTGGCGATAAGGCATCGCAGAGTATTGCGTAAGCCAAGAGGTAGGTTGGGAGGTCAGTGCCCGATCTTCATAAACAGTATCCGTAGGAGATCGATCATAATTCATGTAAATATAGTCAATATTCCATGTATCAAATCCACCTGACAGCCTACCAAACGACTGGAAACGAAACTGAAAATATTCATGGAAAAATGATGCATCACTGACTTGAATTATCTCTTGCACAAAGACATCCGTGACTGTTTGTTCCTCCCCGGTCTTACTCCATATTGTTACCCAATCTTTGTCTGAGTTCATAATTTGCAAACGAATTGAATCCCGGTCATCAGGAGCATCCCCCCTACCTTCCTTTTGCCAAAAAAAACTCAAGTAAACTGACGGTCTCCATGCCGGATTGAGGTTTGTTAAATCAATGAATTTACTCACAAGGCTATCTCCTGCACCTTCCCCCAACTGCAAAGAACTATATGGAGTTCCATTGGCATTCCATCCATCAAACACAGCAACATTTACTGTAGGAGGGTTTATTCCCAAACTGGAAGACACATTGGAGGTGCCGCCTTCCACAAACCAATGAGATGAGTCAGGTAGATAAGAAGTTTTGGAAAAATCGTCCCAAAATGGCAATGTGAGTTGTGTGCTGTCTCGTATTTCAGAGGTTGTTCTTAGATTGGAATTGGCAGCTTCAGTAGCCTCTCCAATAGGCCGAAAGGATATTTGAGCTTGGGCCAAGCTGCACAATCCAAAAAGGAAAGTGATATATATGAGAAGGTAAAGAGTGCTACTCCTCATCTGAACTATTTCCCGGAAGATCCGAAATATTTTTATTCATCCATTGCTCTACAACCTCAAGGCTATCTTCTTCATTTTTGCTTACCACCCAAAGATCTACTTGCTGCCCAAGCCGGATATCATTGCCGATTTCCGGCCTCTGCTGGAAAACATGACCCGACTCCGTGATAGATGCGGTATCAATTTCCAACTCCTTGGCAATATCAACTAGCTCCTTTAACTTTTCCTCATTCAGCACTTTGATAATCACACTTCCCGTATTCAGCCCACTTCCTTTGATGGAGACATCCGCCTCATCAATTGCCAACCCTATAAACCTCGGCACAGAAAATATGCGATTGCCCAAGCCATCACCCACGACCAAGTCAATCTTAGATCCCTTTTTAATAAGCTCTTTTGGCTTGACAGATTTTCCTTCAAATAATTGATCCAATACCGCGTTGGATGCCAAATCAGGCTTGTATCGGATTTTTCCTCTGACCAATCCATAACTTTTCAACACCAATTCTGCATTTTTCAGAGACCCGTCTATGAGGTTTGGCATTTGAACTGACTGTGGTTGATTCGCTTTCACGGTCAAATAAATCTTCCTATTTTCCTTTACGTGTGAGCCGGAAAGTGGGTATTGCTTTAGAATTGACAATGGAGGATAATCTGAAGAATAACCGCTATCAGATACTTCATAGTTCAATTGCCTTTTCCTTAGAAAATCATCCATTTCATTTAGAGACATCCCTTCCAGATTTGGCACGGTCACAGTCTCCCCATGCCGTGTAGATGACGGAAGGTACATAAAAAAGAACATGAGCACCATCGCTATAACTACTCCAACCATTAATCCTATATGGATGAGAAGAGCTTTCCATGATTTCTCTTTGAATATCTCTGTTATCTTGTTTGGCATATCACTATTTACCTATATCTCTATTCGTCGATCTTAAAGGTGCAAATTTACTAAAAATTATTCCCTGCTTTTTGATTTAATTCCCTACATCGTAATCAGTCTCCAAATCTTTGGAGGTATTAAACCGCTGCAAGCATAAATGTATCAACTCTGAAATCAATTCTGTATAAGTCATTCCCATCTGCTGCCACATCATGGGAAACATGCTCGCACTTGTGAAACCAGGAATGGTGTTAATTTCATTAACGATAATACTTCCATCTTCTTTTAAAAACAAATCGACCCGTGCAAAATCTTCGCAACGCAATGCTTGATACGCTTTCATGGAATTTTGACGGATTTTTTCGGTTGTCTCAGCATCAACCTCAGCAGGCAGCTTAATCTCAATCGCATCTTCATCCTCATATTTGGCTTCATAGGTGTAGAAATCATAATCTTTGATCATGATGATCTCTCCGGGAAAGGATGCCTTTAGCTGTTCGTTTCCAATCACCGCACATTCCAATTCCCGCCCTTTCACAAACTCCTCCAAGATAATATTCTGATCGTATCTAAAACTATCTTCCAATGCAGTTTTAAAATCATTCTCTGATTTCACCATTGACACGCCAACAGATGAACCCAAAGCCGCAGACTTCACCATAAATGGCAATCCCAGCTCGTTCACAACCTTTTCAAAAGTAATTTCCTCTTTTTGCGAACGATTAAAAGCCAAATAATTAGCGACAGGAACCCCACCTTCCTTCAAAATTTTCTTGGAAATGATCTTGTCCATAGATATCGCAGATCCCAGCACCCCCGAACCAACGACCGGCAAATTCATGGATTTGAAGAGGCCTTGGATGCTCCCATCTTCGCCATCGGTGCCATGCAATATTGGAAATACCACATCTACTTTAATATGGGTATCGTCACTTCTTTTTATAAAATATTGGGAGTGAGCATCTAACTGTATGGATATCGGAGTGCCAGATTCGATTTTATCATCTATAAAAGCATTCAAAAACCATGAACCGGTTTTACTGATCCCAATCAAGGTGACATTAAAGGATTCTCTGTCGATGTATGTCGCAACGTTCTTTGCAGACCTAACGGAAATCTCATGTTCTACCGATCTGCCTCCATACAATAAAGCTACGTTAAGTTTTTCAGCCATGGCTATATTTATTATTCTGGGAAAAAGTGGCTCAAAAATACTAAGCTGCGGGATATTATCAGCTTGCAGAAATAAATAAATATTACATCCTACTAAGACTACTCTTGCAACACCAGTTTTTTGGAGCTTGAAAATTGATCTCCCAAAGCTTTTACGATATACACCCCCGCCCTCAGCCCTGTCAGATCAAAATCATAAATTTGGTTGAGGGTATTGGGAAATGAGCTTAAAACAACCAATTTCCCTAAGCTGTCATAAATGTAAACTGTTATTTCCTGACGCTCACCAGTATTAAACGCCAGTTTTGCCAATCTACTCACTGTAGGATTTGGAAAAATAACAAAATCATTGGGGTCTGTCTTCACCACCATATCTTCAGATGTCGCAAAAAATTCGATATCGTCTAAATATAAATTACCTCCAAAATCATTCGTTACTAAAAACGCCAACCTCACTTGTTCTTCACCGGCATATTCCTGTAAATCAAGACTAAAGGATTTCCAATCCGCCGAACCTGAAGGCTCCCAAAAATCCTCCAAATTTTCCACTGACAAGTCATCACTGGAATAAGTATTCAAAATATCATTAAAATCCACACCGCAATTTTTGGAGGCCAGCACCTGTAGTTGGTCGCTAAATTGAAGATTTTTGGCGTAAGAGGTTTTAAAAGAAATACTTGCCTGCCGAACCTGTGAAAAATCAAGCATAGGGCTTATTAACCAATCCTGCTGTTGTCTTGATTCATAATTATATAGATTGATATAAGCGGCAGTATTACCTTGAGATTCCATCGGTGCACTTTCAATCTCCCATCCAATATCTTCATCTTCATTGATTGTTATCCAATTGGTTAAGTCCAAATCCGCAGATTCGAACTGCTCACGCAGTGGAATGAAATCAGTCTGATCATCCATGGAAAAAACATGGTTTATTTTATTGTTAACACCATTTATATCCCCTATGACGTTCTCTAATTCAATTTCCATTTTATTCATACCGGAAGAAAGGGTGATCTGATTTAACTCTAAATCAACCAATTCGCCACTTTGAATTGTATCGCCATTATACTCATAACTTTGCTCAGCCCCATTCAATACATATTTCAAACTAAATTCTTTAATGGGAACCGTTCCATTATTCTTCACTTCTATGATAGGCAGTGCTTCTCTCGTACAAATCACTTTGCCAGGAGATTTAATGGAATTGATGGCCAAATCCACGTATTCATTATCAGAATATTCAGTTCCAATCGAATTGAGCAATGAAGTACGTCGAGGTGCATTTTCGAGAATAACCTGCATCCTTTCAACCTGACCAGCTGTAAAAATATTCATACAAGCATCATTGGTGTAGTATAAAAAATTCTCAAACATGTCATTGGAACCACAAGTTAAATGATCTGTAGGGGTACAAGAACCAGAATAATCCTTGGAAGACATTGGTGTATCACTTACAAAATCATCTACAGAACACCCCGAGGTGCCTGTCTGATCCCCCCAAACATGTTTCAACCCTAGAAAATGAGCAATTTCGTGTGTCGATGTTCTTCCCAAATTGTAGGATGAATTTAAGTCTAAACCCGGTACTTTTATTACTGAGCCAAAAGCTTGATAATCTATCACCATGCCATCTGTGGCCTCATTATCCTTGTCCGTTTCTGTATCCAATCCCGGATAATTATAATCAGGAAATTGTGCCAGTCCAATATAAGGGCTTCTCAAGTCTGTCACCCAAATATTAAGGTATACATTAGGATCCCAGTGACTGATATTGGAAAGCAATTCTCGGTCGGAAATACTAATATTATAAGAATCCTTTGTTCCCTTTTGTCTTATTATTCCCGTGGTTGGGTTGCCGTCAATCGTTTGTCTGGCGAGGACAAACTCAATATTCAACTTCGACGCCAAGTCAAGGAATTCGGGCTGTGTATGAATTGTATCTGCATTTTTTCGCTGATAATCTTCATTCAGCACTTCAATCTGAGAATATATCTGCTCATCCGTGATATTAATTCCTTCTCCATAAGGCTCTCCATTGTGAATAACATGAACTACAACAGCAATTTTATCGGGATCGCCAACTTCATTTGTACCATAGGGAATGAGTTTGCTTCTGCGTTCCATGATTTTCTTAGACATCCATTGTTCAAACTGCAGGTTATCCGGAAGAAACTTGTATTTGTTTTTCCTATACTGTTCTGCTTCTACTGCATTACATCTTTCTTGAGCAAGGACTCCTGACCCGACACAGACCATCAGGACTACCAATATATATGTATAAAAGTATTGGATGCGGATCAAATTATTCAGATTTGGAGAGTTAAAGAGGTAAAATCAGCTAATAAATCAATTAAAATTATTTGGGAGCTTGGCGTTTGGGTCATCCGCTGTAGTAATATTGATGGCTTCTACCCCTGTTATTTCCGGCACTATCCGCTTTATAGTTTCTTCAACTCCGGCTTTCAGCGTCATGGTCGACATGGGGCAAGAACCACACGCTCCAAGCAATTCTAGCTTTACCACCCCATCCTCATTAATATCCAATATCTTAACATCCCCTCCATCAGCCTCTAAATAAGGCCTGATACTCTCCAAAGCAATTTCTACTTTTTGGTGAATGGTTTTCGCTGAAGTATCGTCTTTCATATTTATTGATTTACTTCTACTATGTTTGTTTTTTTCATGCTCGCATTTCGTATTGCCACTTGCTGTGCCAAATTTTGTGCCAAGGACATAAATGCATTGGCAGAAATTTCATCTTTCAATACTACAGGCACCCCTTCATCTCCGCTTTCGCGAATACTCTGCACCAATGGAATTTCACCCAAAAACGGAACTTCATTTTTTTGTGCGAGACGCTTACCCCCGTCTTTTCCAAATATATGATATTTATGATCCGGCAATTCCATGGGTGTGAAATATGACATATTTTCCACAACGCCCAAAATAGGTACATTTATCTGAGGCTGAAGAAACATCGAAAGTCCCTTAGATGCATCTGCAAGGGCAACTTTTTGTGGTGTGGTAACAACTATTGCACCCGTAACCGGAATGGTCTGCACCAAAGTAAGATGGATGTCGCTAGTTCCTGGAGGTAAGTCAAACAGCAAATAATCCAACTCACCCCAATCTGTATCACCTATAAACTGCTTTAACGCCGAACTGGCCATTGGCCCACGCCAAACTATCGCATCGTCACCACCGGCTAAAAAACCAATGGATATCAACTTCACACCATATTTTTCTATTGGAATAATCACGCTTTTATCGCCAACCTTTTTAACAGAAGGTTGTTCGTTTTCACAACCAAACATGGTTGGCATCGAAGGCCCAAAAATATCAGCATCGATCACACCAACTTTTGCACCCGTTTTGGCAAGAGCCACCGCCAAATTAGAAGTTACTGTAGATTTGCCAACACCGCCCTTCCCTGACGCGACAGCAATCAGGTTTTTAACATTTGGCAAAAGAGGTAAATTATCTCTTGTACTCGTAACAGAAGAAGTCATGTTAATATCAATCTTAACATCAGATAAGTCAAGTGTGCCCAAAGCCTGTAAACAATCGTTTCTGAGAATTTCTTTGAGAGGACAAGCAGGAGTAGTAAGAACTACGGAAAAAGCTATCTTTTCTTCAGAAATCTCCAAATCACGGATCATACCTAGTGTAACTAAATCCTTTCCCAAATCCGGGTCGATTACTGTTGAGAGCACCCGCAACACATCATCTTTCTTAACTAACATCGCAAAAGTTATATTCTTATTGATTAACCAAAAATATTAATTTTGGTTAGATTTAATACTAACCGCTATCCTAAACCACAAATATCGTTAATTTATCTCTGCTTTTCTCAAAAAGGTTTCTTTCTCCAAAACCTTGTGTAATTTTGAACTTTTGGAAATCAATGCATTTTGAATATTAGTAAGACAACGGTAGATAACATCAAGGATCGCATAGACATTGTCGATGTGATTGGCGATTTTGTTACGCTCAAAAGAACCGGACAACATTATAAGGGCAATAGCCCCTTTACGGATGAAAAAACCCCTTCGTTTATTGTCTTTCCAAGAAATCAAAATTTCAAAGACTTCAGCTCAGGTAAGCAAGGAGATGCTATCACCTTTATCATGGAATACGATGGGCTTAGTTATACCGAAGCACTCAAATACCTAGCAAAGAAGTACGGTGTAGAAATCGAAGAAGAAGAGCAAACTCCAGAGGCTATCCAACAGCAAAATGAACGCGAAAGTCTCTTCATCATCTTAAATTTTGCAAAGGAATTTTTCAAAACTACACTTTGGGAGACTGAAGAAGGAAAAAATATTGGCCTGTCCTATTTTAAGGAAAGGGGCTTTACTGATGAAACAATTCAGAAATTTGAACTAGGACATAGTCAAGAGCAATGGAATGCTCTAGAAAATGAAGCTAAATCCAAGGGCTACAATCCCGACTTGCTCGAAAAGGCCGGCTTGATTATCAAAAAAGAAGACCGTCAATATGATCGTTTTCGAGGTAGGGTGATTTTTCCAGTACATAATACCACAGGAAAAGTGATCGCCTTTGGGGCAAGGATGTTGACTAATGTCAAAAATCAACCCAAATACCTAAATAGCCCTGAGACAGAGGTCTACCACAAAAGCAATGTACTTTATGGCCTTTTTCAAGCCAGTAGGGCGATCCGACACTTGAACAATTGCTATCTCGTAGAAGGCTACACTGATGTAATCAGCCTGCATCAAAGTGGGGTAGAAAATGTCGTTTCCTCCTCCGGGACCTCGCTTACAGAGCAACAGATCAAACTCATACATCGCCACACCAAAAATATAACTGTGCTATTTGATGGAGATGCCGCTGGAATTAGAGCCTCCCTTCGCGGCATAGATATGATTTTGAAGGAGGGGATGAACGTGAAAGTGATCATTTTCCCAGATGGAGAAGATCCTGACAGCTATTCAAGAAAGTTAGGATCCATGGATTTTCAGGTCTTTTTAAAAGAAAATTATGAAGATTTTATCCACTTCAAGACAAGATTGCTTTCAGATGGTGATGAAAATGATCCGGTAAAAAAAGCCGAAACCATAAACCAGATCATCTCTAGTATATCTATCATTCCTAATCAGGTACAAAGGGCTCTATACATCAAAGAAACCAGCAGTCTATTAAAGCTGGAAGAACAACTACTATACGCTGAGCTCAACAAAATACTCATCAACCGCAAACGGGAACAGCAAAAGGAAGCCTACAATACCCGGCCAACTGAGCTAGTTAAAGAAATTGAAGAGGCTCAGCAAAAAGAGGTTCAAGACTCCGTTGAGTTTCAAGAAAAAGAAACAATCCGCATATTGATTAATTATGGGTTCAACGAAATAGAAGACAAATATAATCTGGTAGAACATTATCTTGAAGAACTCGATCAGATAGAATTTATCAACCCGTTGTACAATCAGATTTTAGAAATCTTTAAAACAGAAATACAAAAGGGAAATATTGTAGATATTCATTTTTTCAATAACCACCCGGATAAAAAGATACAACAAGAAGTAATCAACCTGACGTCCGAAAGACATGAAATAAGTGAAAATTGGGAGCGCTACCAAATTTACGTACCCAAAGAAAAGGATGTGCTTACAAGTTCGGTTTATAGTAATATATTAAGGTTAAAATTTCATAAGATAAAAAAATTAATCGCGCTCAACCTCGATGAACTGAAAAAAGAAAAAGATTCAGACAGAATAACAGAATTGCAGCAGATAAGTATGGAATTGAAAAAAGCGGAAGCAGCCTTTTCGAATCCATTGGGTATAGTCGTATCCTAAAAATTTCATGGAAATTACAACCTTTTTTGGAGTTTGGAGTTTACCTATATGACTTCAAAATCAATTATGATGAATAAAGAAAAAGCAAAGAAAATAATGATGGTATTGGATCGGATTAATCAAGAGATTGATTTTCTTGGTAAAGTAATGGCTCCAAAGTCTCCCGCACCTCAACCTGTCAGAGTGAAAAATTGGCATGGATTCGGGTCAAAATGATATTTATAAATTGATTTTGTCTATACTAAAAAGGTAATAAAACAGAGGGATTATCCTCTGTTTTTTTTATGTTGCTCCCTTATTAATTTATCTTTCACTTTCTGCTTGCAACTTTGCCTCGTCGCAGAATGGGGCAAAGTTTTCTTCAAATTTAATCATCAAATCTAACACCTTCCGATTTTAGGATCACTACACTATTTTTCCAATTAATATTATTACCTTTGCAATCCGTTTGAGTAAACGGGTTTCGATTACATCGAAATTATTCTTTAATCAATTGTAAATCGCCATTCTTTCCCCGAGAATGTCGAGGTAATAAAGGGGAATCTAGTATGAGTAATTCAAACGAAGAAATTAAAAAAGATGCGCCTCAGGTTGAGGTGGAAGAAACTGCACAAGTAGAAGCAACAGATAATGCTGCTGAAGCGGTTGAAAAAGCTGAAGAAGCTCCGGTAGCTGAAGAAAAAGCAGTTGTTCCTGAGTCGAAAAAAGAAGTCAAGCCAACAATGGCTACAGAACCAGTTGATGATTTTGATTGGGATGATTTAGGATCAAAAAGCTTTGGTGAAGACTATTCTGAAGAGGAAAGAAAAAAATTAGAAGACCTGATCGAGGGAACATTAACAACTGTCAGCGAAAAAGAAGTTGTTGAAGGTGTGGTTGTAGGTATTACCGACAGAGACGTAATTCTTAATATTGGGTTTAAATCTGACGGACTTGTTCCTTTAAATGAATTCAGGGATTTTCCTGATATGAAAATTGGGGACAAAGTAGAAGTTTACCTAGAAGAGCAGGAAAACTCTCAGGGCCAGTTGATCCTTTCACGAAGAAAAGCAAAAATCGTTCAGGCTTGGGAAAATATTCAGGCATCTTTTGAAGACGACAAAGTAATCGATGGATTTGTAAAGCGCAGAACCAAGGGTGGTTTGATCGTAGATATATTTGGTGTAGAAGCCTTCTTGCCAGGATCACAAATTGACGTAAAACCAATTCGAGACTTTGACATTTTTGTGAATAAGAAAATGGAAGTGAAGGTCGTCAAGATCAACTATGCAAATGACAACGTAGTTGTTTCGCATAAAATCCTGATCGAAAAAGACCTTGAAAAACAAAAAATAGAAATCCTAAACAACCTCGAAAAAGGACAAGTGCTGGAAGGTGTCATCAAAAACATGACTAACTTCGGAGTATTTATTGACCTTGGAGGTGTCGATGGATTATTGCACATCACTGATATTTCATGGGGTAGAATTAACCATCCAGAAGAAGTACTTAACTTAGATGAAAAAGTCAATGTAGTTGTACTTGACTTTGACGACGATAAGAAGCGTATTTCACTTGGCATGAAGCAACTTACCCCACATCCATGGGATGCCCTCGCTGAAACCATGGAAATAGGATCGAAAGTAAAAGGCAAAATCGTTAATGTAGCTGACTATGGTGCATTCCTAGAGATTATGCCTGGTGTGGAAGGTTTGATCCACGTTTCTGAAATGTCATGGTCACAGCACCTTAGAAATCCATCTGACTTCATCAAGATTGGTGATGTACTAGAGGCTGTGGTGCTTACACTTGACAGAGAAGATCGAAAAATGTCACTCGGCATCAAGCAATTGACTGAAGATCCATGGACTAAGCAAGATTTACTTACTAAATATGCAGTAGGCACCAAGCACTCCGGCATCGTGAGAAATCTTACCAACTTTGGTTTGTTTATAGAATTGGAAGAAGGTATCGATGGTTTGGTTCACGTTTCAGACCTTAGCTGGACTAAAAAAATCAAACATCCTTCTGAATTTGTAAAAGTTGGAGAAGAACTAGATGTGCAGGTACTTGAGCTTGACATCGATAACAGGAGACTTGCTCTTGGGCATAAACAATTAGAAGAAAATCCATGGGATACTTTCGAGTCAGTATTCACAAGAGGATCTGAGCATAAGTGTACCATCATCAGCAAAAATGATAAAGGTGCTGTTTTAGAACTTCCTTATGGCATTGAGGGTTTTGCGACTACTAAAAATCTTGTGAAAGAAGATGACACTACAGCAAATGCTGGTGAAACCTTGGATTTCAAAGTAATGGAATTCTCAAAAGATGAAAAGAGAATTGTCCTTTCGCATACAGCTATGCATACTGAGGAAAAGCCAAAGCCTGTTAAGAAGAAATCACCTGGAGCACGTAGTGCGGTATCAAAAATCAACAATGATATTGAAAGAGATACTTTAGGTGACTTATCTGCATTGTCTGCTTTGAAGGAGCAAATGGAAGGTGACAAAAAAGCATCAACGAAAGCTGCTACAAAAAAAGCAACAGAAGCAAAGGCTGAAGTCGCTAAGGAAAAACCAGCAACTAAAACTGAAGCTTCTGCTGTAGAAGCAAAAGAAGTGAAAGAAGATGTTGCGGAAGAAGTCAAAGCTGAGGAAAAAAAGGCGGCAAAACCTAAGAAGAAAGCTGCTCCAAAAGCTAAGAAAGAAGAAAGCGATGAAAAACCGTCTGAAGAAGAAAAAATAGACGACAAGTAATTCGGTATAATTCCCTGAATAGGATTAGGGAATTAGTTTAAACATTAAAAGGCTCCGAACAATTTGTTTGGAGCCTTTTTTATAATAAGATGCACTATTCTAATCACTAAAGTTGATCATTAGCCAAGGTCAATTTTTCAATATAATATTTACCTATTGCTAAATAATAATCTTCGTAAAATTCGTTGTATTTCATAGATCATGAAAAACGATAACGAAAAATTAACACCAAAATCTTTTGTTAAATAATCTCTTCTTACTTTTGTGAAATATTCAGATCAAGGTATTATTTAGAAGGGCACTTTTTATTAATCAGATCAAATGCAAATTATCAAGTTTCATCCTTACATTAAAAATTTTGTTTTTCTCTGGATAGCACTGTTTTCGATACAGAGTATTTCTTTTGGATACATCAATAACTTAAGACATAAACCATCGAAACTTGATACCCTTGAAAAAGTATCGATGATGTTCATGGTAGAACATGGTCAGTTAAATTCCTTTGACATCAAAAGTCATCCTGCTTTCAAAAAATATGAAGAGGATTTTCAATTTAATTCATCCACAGAACTTCCTGAAGGGTTGCAACTGTCAATAGATGGAATACTTGCATGGTCTCCCTCCACAGAACAATTTAATGCATTAAAAAACCATGCATTCCTCATAGACTTCATAGCTGAATCTACTACTACCGAAAATGTAGTAGTCGGACAGATAAGGGTGATAGGTCAAGGAGAATTGAAAGTAGAGGAAAAGACAGCTACAATTAAGGAAAATATCACCCCAATCAATTCAGAGAAAGAAGATGACAAGATTGTTGTGCCAATATCAATTCATCTTCCAACATCGGATAATTGGGATGAAGTAAATGAAGGGGGTTCTTTTTCATTTCAACTTGAAGCGGCCGGTGGCTCTGGAAAGTACAAATTTGAACTGATTGAGCCAAGTGAGCTAATGGCAAACCTTGACCAATATGGCAATTTCAATTGGATTCCGGATTATGACTTTACCTCAATTCAAGAAAAAACCAAAACTATTTTCCTAAACATAAAGGCTTTTGATGATGCCGGCAACAATGGCTTTGCAACCATTCCGCTTTATATTCATCACGTAAATCGACCTCCTGTCGTACATGAATTGCCTACTTTCTATGTTCAATTCAACAACAAAAACAAATATCAACTGAATAAAAAAGGATTGATCTATGACCCTGATGGAGATTCAATCATTTTCAAGCCTGTATTGAAAGAACTGCCACAAGGCGGGAAGCTTAGTGAAAAAGGAGAAATCACCTGGGAGCCATCTAAGAAGCAATTCAATTTTCTCAGTAAAAACCCGATGTACCTTTCCTTTATCGTAGAAGACTTACCGGAAGGCGCCAAAACCATGGGACAGATATTTATAGAGGTATCTCAGGCAGATTTACCCCCGTTAATTGCCATTATCCCCAATAAAGAAACTTTTGAAATAAAGGAGGATGAAGAATTACACCTTAATTTTTTCATAACAGACCCCAACGGGGAAGACGACTTAAATTCGTTTGGATTTGTTTCTGAAAACAGCGCTATAGAAGATAATGCCCTTGTCGAAAAAAGTAATTGGCAGTATGAATTTAGCTGGACTCCCGGTTTTGATTTTATAAAGGAAAAGGATAAAAAAGAAGAGTTCACCATTAGTTTTTTTGTGGTTGACAAAGAAAGCAACAGAACTGAAAAGTCCGTTTCTGTGATTGTGCAAGACACCGAAAACCTTCTTGAAAAAGACCGCATATTATATGATCAATACCGAACTGTATTGGAACGCGCCTGGGATATGATCATTCAGTTAAATGAAAAGGAAAAAGTCTTTGAAAAAGAATATAAAAAGGCCAAAAAAGGCAAGAAAAACCGAGCTATTGTAACTGCTTCCCTTGGTGGGATTACTGGACTATCTGCTTTAATTGATGGTGACGGACAAAAAGCTGTATCGGCGATTGGTGGCACCGCTACTGCAACCCTCGGCACACTGGAAGCGAGCAATGTAATAGGTGAGCCACCAGCAGAAGTCATGCAAAAGCTTACATATGTTTCTCAAAAACGCAATGATTTGTTGGTATATGGAAATGTTTTTGCCAGTAAATATGCACTTCCGCTTAGTCGTAGGGGTGGGTCATTTCAAAACGACCTAAGCAACTTATCTATTCACCTGAACCTGAAAGA
>JAUHYU010000036.1 GCA_030426345.1 Bacteroidia bacterium | reverse complement strand
AAAACCATCGGAATTCCATGGGCACTTATCAATAATTGTGGGCGTTCCAGGCGATCAACGTTTAAATGCATCCCGTCTTTCAGCGCAAGCTGCAATGGCATAAACATTGGATTTTCCATAGTAAGCCAATCTTCTCCATCATCAGAATACATTATGGCAAGGCCGGGCACACTGCCTGTTATTTTCCCGGTAAAATCTTTAAAAACAGCATAGAACTTCTTTTCTGTATCATTATACCAAACATACGGATCTTCGGCGGAAGCCAATTTCCCATCAGCGCCTTTCAAATCAAATATAAATTTATCAAGAGGTACAAAAGGCCCATCGGGAGCGTCGGATAGCGCCACTCCATGAGCTCCTTTCCAATAAGGATCATATAAATTTCCCTTGAAGTAGAGTAGGTATTTTTTGTCCGAAGGCCTGTAAACCACAGATGGATTGACCACGATCAGGTTATCAGGCAAAGGATCAACGCCAGCAGGAGATGGATTGAGCACATTTTCTTTTTTCACCCTTGTGCGTGGGATCAAAAGCGGTTTATCCGGTCGGGTAAAACTTCCCGCGAGTAAATCATCAATGCTTTCAAATTCTACAACCCCTATTTTCTGGTTTTGCTGAATCCTGCTCCTTTTGTTTAAGCTCGCTCCTGGAGTCTTGTCCGGTTGCTCTCCGGGATCTCTGGAACCGGTATGATAAAGGTAGTATTTTCCATGAAACTTTTTAATGTGGGGATTGTGGACACTTTGTGCATCCCAGGCATTGGGTCTCCCCTCGTGAATCCTGCCTTGTAATATTACTTGTACAAACTTAAAATCCCTGTCGGGAAAATCGGAAACAGCATAGGCAATTTCAGAATCCAACAACCAGCCATCTGCAAACTTCGCATGTTCCGGCCCGGATGGCCATCTGGAATAAAACATGTGGAACCTCCCATCTTCTCCCTCAATCACGCTTCCGCCCCACACAAAATACCCGTCGTTGTTCAGGACAGAAGTACCAACCAAAACTTGGCTCTCCACCATCCGAACAAGCTTTGCATCTACGAGACCCGGCTTCACCTGTGCCTCACAAATGCATGAAATTCCCATGACCATAAGAAAAACAAAATTCTTCAATCTCATAAGTTACTCCTTCCGCTGCTTTTATATTGATCCAAAATACCTGTTAAATCCATGACTATTTCAGGATGCTGGGCATACAGGTTATTAAGCTCGCCGGGGTCATTGGATAAATCATACAGTTGTCCATCTGCATCAACGGGTATTCCATCTATTTTTAAATTCCTGCTAAATCCACCGGAGTCCTTTCCCAAGATCAATTTCCAAGGCCCTTGCCGAATGGCAAAAGTTCCATCTATGGAATGATGAACAATATTTTCGCGAACGGGCTGGTCAGTACCAAACAAAATTGGCGAAATATCATAGCTGTCTTCCATGGATTTTGACCCCTTTTCGATACCTAAAATCGACGCAACGGATGACATAACATCCGTGAGGCAAATGACCTGATCACTTATAGCACCCTCCTCAATTTTCCCAGGCCATGAAGCAATAAATGGCACGCGATGCCCACCCTCCCAGATATCAGCTTTCATACCACGCCAGGGACGGCTTGGATCGTGTCCGTACTTTTTAACAGAAGCAATCGCCCCACCCTTGTTGGTGCCATCGCGCTGCGGGGAACCATTGTCTGAAGTAAATATCAGCAGCGTATTTTCCAGTTTGCCAGATTTCTTCAACGCCTCGACAATCTGCCCAACAGACCAATCCACTTCATGGACAAAATCTCCATATAAACCTGCCTCACTTTTTCCCTTGAAATCGTCTGTTGGCGCAATGGGCGTATGTGGTGCTGTGAGCGCAAAATAAAGGAAGAAAGGCTGATCCTTCTGCGATTGCTCTTCAATATAAGACACTGCACGTTTGGTGATTTCCGGCATTACCTCCTCCAATTTCCAGCCTTCGGCCATTGGCCCTAGGCCTCCGTACATATCGTTGGGTTTGTTCAGGTCTGGAGTTTTGACCAATGTATTATTCTCAAAAAAAGTATAGGGCGCAAAGTTCGGTACGTCATCGCCAAAATAATAATCAAATCCTGCCTCCAGCGGCCCACCTCCTAAAGGCTTTGTAAAGTCAATGAATTTCCATAGCCCGTTCCTGCCTTTCAATCCATAATCCCCTATCGGAATCGTATCGTTCATGTAGCCTTCCCCTGCATTTGCAGGCCATCGCCAGCCCAGATGCCACTTACCTATACAAGCCGTTGTATAATTTTTGGTTTTCAACATTTTGGGAAAAGTAAGTCGATCTGGGGCGATCAACGGCTTGTCCCACATCCATAGTACACTTTTTTTCAGCTCGGTTCGCCATGCAAATCTACCCGTGAGCAAACCGTACCTTGTAGGAGTGCACACGCTACTTGGCGTATGCGCATCGGTAAACCGCATGCCTTGCTTTGCCAGATTATCAATATTGGGCGTAGGTATTTTAGATTCGGAATTATACACTTGCGGATCTCCATAGCCCAGATCATCGGCCAGGATGATGACAATGTTGGGCGCCGGCTTTGTAGGCTGGCAGGATAAAAGAAAATGCCCGATTGCCAATAAAAGAAAAATCGTGTTTCGCATCTCTTTCATTTTGGAAATAATAATATAAAAACAAGGATTGGTGATTGAAATGTAAATGTAGCAAAACAATTAATACCCAATGTACAACTTGGTTTGCTCAATTCATCTGCTGAACCAACGCACATCAATAAATTAAATCGGTTCAGCATCAACTACCTCGCGGCTTGTCCATTCTTCAAAGAGCTTTCTGGTCTTATCAAAGGAGGGTTTGCCCGCATCCGCATCTACAAGGTTACCATCAGGATCAATCATTATAAATCTAGGTATAGCCTGAATCATGAATAGATCCATTATCTCTGCCTTACTACCTCCCTGAGAAAGAATTTGGATTCCGGTTAGCTCCTTTTCTCTTACAAAATGATGCCAGATTTCTTTTTCGCTATCAACTGAAATACTTACAAAAGCTATTTCATCGCCAAACTCTTCTTCTAGCTCTTTTAGCTTTGGAATTTCCGCTATACATGGGCCACACCAGGTTGCCCAAACATCCATATACACATATTTTCCTTTAAAATCGCTAAGACTTACCTGACTGCCAGTGGTATCAGGATAACTAAAAACAGGGGCAGGCATACCCGATGAATATTTTTCAAGGCGGTCAATTTTACTCGCAAAAAAATTAATCCTTGTTGTGTCTGTTACTACCTCCAAGAAACGACCTGCATAATTTTGTTTGATAGATTCGATCAATTGTAGATTTATATTGCGCAGTAATGCATAATAAAATGCATTGCAATATATGTAACTTTTAATTTTCAAGTTGGAAATAATGCTGTCTGCCAAGTCAAGCATCAGATTGAAAGATTTAAGATTGTAATCTTCTTTTGCTTTTTCCTGATCGCCCATATTTGCTTTAAGCAATACATCAAAATCAATGCTATCTCTTACCATATTCTTAAAATGATCTTCCAGTCTATCTCTATAAAAACGAGAATTAAGCAATTCAGCATTATCAAACACCAATAAATAATCAAATTGGCTGGCATACTGATCCAGCGAATCAGGTCTTTCTATCTCGGCGAAATCATATTTTTCTACTGCATAAGATTCCCAGCATCCCATTTTATAATAAGCTATATCATTATGCAGCATTTTAACAAATTCTTGGTCTGTATCGATTAAGCTTTCAACATCAGCTTTCATGACTCGATCGATGGAATCCAAGAAAGCAATAAATTCTTCTGGCGCTTTATTCGTATGATTGTAGGCATCGAAAATCAGTGACAGGTTGTTATTGTATACCTCATTCTCCTCTGCACCATCTCCACCGAAATTGGTAGAATCCACTCCACCTTCTTCATTCAAATAAACATTCATGGTAGTTTGCCAGCCGGTTTTAAGAACGACCCAACTCTGCATAATTCTAAATTCTTTCAGTGAATTTACCGGTAAGGTTGCTGTGAATTGTCCGACAGGGTCTAATGGAATCCATAACTTTTCAGGATCTTCCCAAAGATCATTATTCTTATAATAGGTAATTTTCAGGCTGTCAGCTTCAAATCCCTTTACAGTTCCGGTTAATATTGTTTCCGGGTCTCCTGATTGTTGGCAACTGAAAAATATTATATTGATAAGAAAGGTGAAGACGGATAAATACAAGATTTTTTTCATGGTTTCTCTGTTTTAATGAATGTGCTTCAACAATCATGAAATACACTCTTTGCCTTTTACTTGGCACATCGCATCCACTTTCTAAGTTAAAAATAGCCTTAGTTGTCAATATTACCAAGATAGGCTGTTTGGTTTCATTCTCTTCACACTACCCCCAACACCCATGAAAATCATATAAAAATCCATGGATTTTTATATGATTTTATCTAAAAAGAAACTCGGACGCCAATGAAGTTCTGTCAAAACCCTCACCACTCCAGCTCAGAAAGAGTTCCTGTCTAACTAATTACATGCTGAAGGGACATCCTCCACGCTGCTTTGGGTTTCAATAAACCTGTCAAGCACAGAATTACCTTTTATGTTGAATACCACCGATTCTGACTCAACTGCATTGACCACCCCATTAAACCGGCTGAAGGCCATTAAACTCTTGATCTCCTCCCCACTTAAAGACTCTCCATTTTCATCAATGCCAGACAAGCGGATTCGCTGCACATAATCCACACGAACATTGTCGTAAAACTGGTAAGCATCGTAGACTAGAGACGCTTTCCCGGAAGGAACAGTTATGGTACGGGAAGAAAAATAACTTTCCATTTGACTGACGGATTGAGATGCATACTCTGCTCTTTGGCTGGTCGCTGATACCGTTGTCTCCAATCCGGTGGTAACAGATCCTGTATAAGTGGCACCTGTGCCAAAAAAAGTGGCATCGAATTCTACACCAACAGTCGCAGATAAACTGACTGTAGTACTGGCAGCGAGTGAAAGAGATTCTTCCCAGCCAACTGTATTGGTCCGCTCTTCGCTGAAATCCGCTCCCACAGTTTGGGACAGTTCCCCACTTCCACAATTTTTTAAGGTACTATTATAACCGAAAGCTATTTGTGCCTCTGGCAGGATAGGACTGATCAGGGTGGTGCCAATGGATTGTGCAGTCCAGGAAATATCTTTGGCAATTATTCGAAAATAAACTTTCTCGCCAGATTCTTTGTACGTTAGCCCCAAACTACCATAACGTATCAGTTTTTTTCCTTTGTTTCGGATTTGGTAGACGCCATCATTTACCTTTTCAAAGGTAAATTCTTCAGCAGAACCGTTGGCGATAACTCCTTTTACTGCAGGAGCATCAATTACACCAAAATTAAAATTAAAAGATACAACTGGCAAACCTGTTGAAGGTTGTAGAATTTTATAAGTATTGGGCTTATCCTTGACGGGAGTGAAATTCCAAGTGAGTAGGGGTTGATCCCCTACAAATGAATTCTCATCCCCTGTTATGTTCAATGAAGGAGAATCTGATGTTCCAAATATGGCTTTGTCCATCACTGTACCATCTTCCTGTACTTGTTGTATGAAATAGTCAGTATCCTCCTTTAAGTAGACAGCAGCAGATGCCTCGGTTTCTTCAAGTTTAGCGGCATTTATGTTTTGTGGTGGAGGATTTGCCAGAAAAGAAACCGAACTGAGGCTTTGTCCCGCAATGATCTCGTTGCCATCCTCATCCAGCAGTGTTACCGAAACCGGAACCCCCGAGGTCAATTCCTGTACAGCTGCCTCATCAAGGTTTTCCACAGGTAATTTCACCTGCCCCATAAAGGAGATAGGGGCCAGGTCGATAGTCTGGGAATAGTCGCCACTGCTGGCATCTATCATCAGCATCGCTTTGCTCGGTACATATCCTTTTTTTGCCACACTGCGGGTGTTGAGTATAAAGCCAATCTCTCCCTGGTATCGTTCGAATTCATCAGCTGTAATACCATCTTCCACAATCAACTTCCCATCACCATCGGGTGGAGGGTCATCTTCGCTACAGGCGAAAAAGTAAAAACAAAGGATAGCCACCATGATAAGCTGGCCGAATGTGCGTTGCGTTTTCATTATAGGGTAGTTTAAGTTTTTAAGAATTGTTTAGCGCACAAGTGCGCTAAACCTGGTATAAGTCATGAGCTTGCTAAGTTAAAAATAACCTTTTTTAGCAATATTGCCAAGACAGATTATTTCATGGATTTTGGTGGCTTTTACCTTTCTAAATCTCACAATGGGCTGTGCCTGACTTCCTTAAAGGTGGATGAAAACACTTCAAAACAAAAAAGGGTGGAAATATTTCCACCCTTTTCGTTTAATGATATGTCAAAAGCTAAAATTACAGCTCCCTGATTTTTACGTTTCTAAACCAAATCGCATGTCCATGATCCTGTAGTCCAATATATCCTTCCTTGGCGATGCCATCAGTCCAGCCCTGAAAGTTTTTAAACTTGCTATTCTTCACCATTTCATCCCATTCCGGAGTCCAAAGCGTATATTCCACAACTTTTTTTCCATTCATGGTGTGTGTTACGTGCCCGTCTTTCACTTTTACGACCACTGTATTCCATGATCCAGCAGGATTTACGGTATTAGGATCAGCTGCGATCATATCGTAAAGTGACCCTGCCAGATGGCTATCTATTTTGTTGTCAGAAGCATCTTTGTTGTCCAACACCTGGATTTCCGGAGCTGCATAATAGATTGGCTTTCCGGGAACTTCCTGGATATAATAGAAAATTCCAGAGTTACCTTCGGGGCTGGTTTTCCAATCAATTGATAATTCAAAATTACTGAATTTCTTACCGGGATATAATATATCACCACCTGATCCACGGCCCTTTTTCTTGTCCGGGGCGGTAAATACTTTCATCGCTTTGTCTTCAATTTCCCAATTCTTGGGCATTTCTGTGCCGTTGCACTGTCTCCATCCATCGAAGTTTTTGCCATTAAACAACAATGTCCATCCTTCCTTTTTTTCCTTTTTGGAAAGCTTATTTACCTTTTGTGCCATTGTTGGCAGCGCGATTAGTAGGGCAAAACCCAGCGACCAGGCTAATTTCAGGTTTCTTTTCATGATTTAAATATTAATATTTTTTCTATAATTTAGATTAGGACAATAGCATCCAAAAAACTTTCGAAAAGTACAGAATCGACCTTTGAAGCACAACATAAGATGGAAATTTAAACACGTCATATTGGAAATATCAGTGTTGAAAACATCGAGTCTCAAAAAATGAAAATACAGGCAAGTGTTGAGTTAGCATCAACAAAAGTCCTAAAAATCCATGAATATCATTGATTACTTCTTGACCAGTTTCTTGGTCGTCTTCATGGATTTTGTATGGATTCTATAGAGATATGTGCCTGCACGGAGTGATGATAACCCATAAGTAACATGGTGCAATCCTTCCTCTCTTTGTTCATTGAGAATAGTAGCGATCACTTTGCCCTGCACATCCAAAAGCTCCAGCTTCACTATGGATTTGGAACTGATTCTAAAGCTAAAAACCGTCCTATCCTTGACGGGGTTCGGGTAGCAATCCTCCAAAAAATTCCTCTTTTCCATGAATTCCTCATCTGTTCCAGTGATGCCATTACCAACGATAGGCAGCCTGGAATCAACCCAGTTTCCAAATAGCGTGGCATTTACGGCATCGCTATCTGCCTGCATCCAATCGACCACCGCAGCAGTAAATACCTGCCGGTAATCAAACTGATGAACAAGGTTTCCATTGTTTAAGTTGCTGAGATCAGCATTGGTACCTGTCACGCCCGGCTTCACATTTTTCCCAAAAACAAACATAGGAGCTGCAGTACCATGGTCGCTACCATAGCTTCCATTAGAATAAGCCCTACGGCCAAATTCAGAGAATGTCATAGTCATCACACGCTCTTCCAAGCCCAATTCTTTTAGGTCATCCTGAAAAGCCTTCATCGCTGAAGAAATGTGGTACAGCAAAGCTGCATGAGTACCCATAGTAGCATCATAGGACTCCACTTGCTCAGCATGTGTATCAAAGCCTCCAAGCCGTGCCAAAAATATTTTTGTTTTCACTCCACCGCTAAGCAGTCTTGCAATCATTTTTAATTGTGGAGCCAATCTGTTTTTTATCCTACCCGATGGTGCATTAAGTGGGTAGAGATCCGGATAAGTAACTTTTTGACTATTGCTGCCTTTTTCATATACTTCCTTGAGCCTACCGGCATACTGGTTAGATTTCTCCTCGATATCCATGATCCACTGCAGTTCTTGTCCGTAGTGAGCATTAGCGATCGACTCCGGCGGTGCGCCTCCTACGCTGTTGATAAGATCATAAAATTGCTCCGGGTTTTGTATAGAAATAGCGGCAGGAATACCATTATTTCGGTGAAAAGCCAGTGAAACTCCATTACCAACTTCTATCGCAAGTGGATCTGGCATTTCTGTACTTGGGTAGGACTCCGGATATCCGGGATATTGATGATCAAGATATCTCCCCATCCATCCTGACGGTAAATATTCATCGTAATCACCTCCCATAAACCAAATATCTCGACTTCTGAAATGCGATCCATTTACATTTTCATAAGCTACATTTTGCACAATATTCATTTTCCCTTGATCATAGAGGTCTTTCATATGATACAAATCCGGGTGCAAACCAACCTGATCCGAGGCGGGTAACGTGCTGTCAAGCGTAATATATTTCCTCTTTCCATTTTCAGGAATGGCAAGGTTGGGTCTCAATTGATAATATTCGGCATATTGATCTATGGGAATTACGGTATTTAATCCGTCATTTCCTCCGTGTAATTGAATCAATATAAGCACCTTGTCGTTATTACTGGTTGCCGCCAACCGTTGAAATGGCGATGACTTGGCAAAGGTACTCAGCGGCAGATTGTTGAGCATAAAGGATGCTCCTGCCGCCATTGGTAATTTTTTCAGAAAACCTCTTCTTCTCATTTTTTGGTTGGTTAAAATAGTTGGTATTCTGGCGATTGAATTAATGAGTTGATCAGATTTTCTAAATGAAATGCCACCTGAAAATCTTCTCCATCAATAATGGTTGACACCCAATCTGCTTCATCTACATCTATCAGCAAAGTAGTTTTGAAATAATCAAACCGTTCAGTGGTGATGTCTTCGGGAAGCAGATAATCCACAAAATAAGAAACAATCGCACTCGGAGAATTTAGGTCTATGCCCTCAACCTGACAGTAGGAAAGAATATTGAGTTTATACAACACATTATCACTTTCATCCTTATACCCCAACAACAAGTCCGTGGAAATTTGATACCTTCTGGCTAGATTATTGGCAGTGATCCAATTTCGGTTATACGCAGGGGCCTGATGATAGGCTTTATAGCCAGCCACTTCAAAAGGCTCATAAAATTCTAAACCCTCATTTCTTAGCTTGCCGAAAACCAAATCTAAATTAGCTTCATAAAAGGCACTTAAATCCATGCTTTGATCCGGGAGCTGTACGTTGAAAAATCGCAAAGACCCAAGCACAATTTCCAAAGGAGATTTGATAATCCCACCCCTGTTGTCATCAGTTTCAGTACCATTGTCCGCATCAAAAAAGTGAGTGCTTCTAAAAAGTCGCTCCAACACCGGGGTCATTTCATAGTCATTGTCCATGAAGGTCTGCGCCAGTGGGCCAATGATGTCATTCTCGATTTCATCAGTGATCTCGTAGTAAACAAAGAATCTATACAGCTTTCTACAGATATTTTTTGCAGCTGCTTCCTGGTTAAATATCATATTAACCAATTGATCCAATTCGTCTAGTGCGGCTTCCTTAGTTGCCTTATCATCAATCAATTCATTTGGCTGAATTACAGTCCCCTGGAATCTTGGGCTAAAAGTCTTTATAGATGCATCATGATTAGTAGCAATATTTCCACTACCCCGCAGCACACCCATGGCCACTCCTGTATCGGGATCTATATTGCTATAATCCAAATCCAGATTATAACCGGACAAAACTTTAGAAGATTCAATGACATCGTGTTCTGTGAATGTAGAATAATCATCAGGTCCTACTTGTTCGCCTTTTCCGATGGTATAAAGCTCGAAAAATTCACGGGCAAAATTCTCATTCGGTCGCCCTACATCATTTAGTCTTCCATCCAAGTGGACAAGCATTGCGTTATCATAGCAAATTTTCTTACATAGCTCTTTGAAATTCCCAAGAGCATAATGCCTGAATAATTTGATTTGATAGTAAATAGCTGTGCCCCTATCAATCCTAGAAGAAATAGTGGTAAAATGTGTATGATAAAACCATGCAATCCGGTCTGTTATAGAATTACCGGAAGTTCTCATAATATCCAGCCACCATGCAAAAGTCATAAACATTAATTCACCTCCAGTACTATTGCTTTCAGTTGGTTTGGGATTGACCCATGGTTGTCCCGTAAGCTCGTCAAGAGGGGGGTCTGCAGGAGGTTTTATCTCAAACAAAACGGTCAATGCTTGATTAATACTGTACGAAGCAAAGGTATCAATGTCTGCTCTTGAGGGGCCAAAGGTTGTCCTACGCAACAAATGAGCTGCATTATTTTTTCCTAATGGTGCATTTACATCAATTGGATTTAATGACGACATAGCATATCGAAATCTAAAGTTGTTTGGTTTTTACGAAAGTTTAAAATTCTTGAATTTTGGGCGAAATCTTTTCGCAAAGGACGTAAAGAACTTACTTCATTAGCTTTTGGCCGTTTTAAATGTCAGTTGACAATATGTGGGTTTTAATGAAAATAGCCGACATTAACATTGTAGAAAGGAAATTGATCAAAAATTTGATCCTAAGGATTATTTACATTTGCCTCTATTTTATGCGTTTCCTTACATCAGACGCACTTTTTGCATCGAATAAATATTAATTGAGTAATAATTTTCTTAATATTGCGTTAACATTAGCGTAACACAAAGTATTTATCACATGAAAACTCAATATCAAAAGTTGTACAAATACAGTTTCAATACCATGGTTTTTGGTAAAACGAAAAAGAAAGACAATCTAATTTTTTGGATAATGATTGGATTGATTTTTTTAGTAGGTATTGTCATTTAAAGATACAAGCACTATGTGCTTGTATCTATTTAGAGGCGTGTTTCTCTAAAAATCATCGCTCTCAATATAGGCTTCAATCACCATTTCTTCCCCTTCTAACCCTTCTTCTGAATTTCCATGTTCCATGCCCATGATGCCTTTAAAGCCTCTGTCATGGATATGCTTGAATACGTTCCGATAGTTGATTTCACCAGTTGTAGGTTCTTTGCGCCCTGGATTATCACCGATTTGAAAATAGTCAATTTCATCCCAGGTAAGATCAATATTGTGAATTATATGCCCTTCATTTTTTTGCATATGATAGATATCATACAATATTTTACAGGACGGACTGGCTACAGACTTGCATATCATATATGTCTGGGCAGAAGTACGGAGATAAAGGTCAGGTGAGTCAGAAAGTGGCTCTAAAACCATCACAAGTCCATGAGGTTCCAAAATTTCTGCACCCCGACGCAGTGCCTCAATCACATTGGCATGCTGTATGTCCAATGGTAGATGTCTTTCAAACCCACCTGGCACTACTGTCATCCATTTAGCATTGACTCGCTTGGCAACATCTACTGCCCTTCTACATCCATCAAGAAAAATATCGACATTTTCCTGCTTTCCTGCGGCAAGGGTATTGGCCATATTGCCGCCTTTATCGACAACGAATACCCCCATTGTCATGCCGAGCTGTGCCATTGTTTCGCCAATTTTAGTCTGCATAGCTACATCTCGCTTCATCATACCATTATCTTCCAAAGCAGTAAAGCCTCTCTCAGCCATAAATTTTAGCTGGTCAATTGGATCATCACCTGCAGAATTTTTAAACATCCCGAAATGAGGTGCGTATTTCAATTTAAATTCAGCTTTTTTGTTTTTCCTTTTTTTCTTTTTTTTGTCATCAGCGGCAAGAGCTGAGCCAACGGTAAAAGTGGAAGCGACACCAGTGGCCAATGCTCCCTTTTTCAAAAAATTTCTTCTCTTCATGTTATTATGGGTTTATTTTGGATCTATTTCAATTAGGTATAAAAAAATCCCGAAACATTGAGCCTTGCGATTCTTTGTCCCGGGATTTAAAATATGTTAATAATTTGATTTAAAATACTATCGATTTACCAGGAACAGCGATTGGGTAAAATCCATCGCTTCCAGGCATCACCGGAGGATTATCGTCCCAAGAAGGTGCTTCGGGCATCAATTGAACCTCCGAGGCAAGTGCATCTTCCATTTTCACAACAATTCCAGAATATGTTGCATATCTTCCTAGGATTGAAGTCATAGTAGACATCGCTCCATATTCCAAATTGTTAATTGCTCCTCCATTTCTTATTGAAGCAAACAGTTCGTTATGCTCAACCTGATATGGATTTGGATCATCTTTGCCTCTGTGATTGTATATGCTTCCTCCCTTCAAATCAGTAATCGTTCCTCGACTGCCAGCGGTAACAACTTTTCCTTTTGTTCCAATTAGAGTTTCTGACACACTATTTGCACAACCTTTAATATGCCTACATTGGCTATTTAGTATTGATCCATCGGCATAGGTGAATTCTACATAATGGTGGTCAAAAATTTCACCGTATTCCTTACCTGTTCTTACTTGTCTTCCTCCCATCCCTTGTGCTGAAACTGGATACGCATCTTTGGCCCAGTTATATACATCAATATTATGGATATGTTGTTCTACTATATGGTCGCCACAGAGCCAGTTGAAATAATACCAGTTACGCATCTGATACTGCATCTCAGTGTATTCCGGTTTTCTCTCCCGAACCCAAACACCTGCACCATTCCAATACACTTGACCCGAAGTGATATCACCAATAGCTCCATCTTTCACCCGCTTCATCACTTCACGATAGCTGTTTTGATAATGTCGCTGAAGACCAACCACAATATTCAATTTTTTGCTTTCGGCCACCTTTACTAGAGAAAGGGCCTTTCTAACACCCGCAGCATCCGTACCAATTGGTTTCTCACAAAAAACATGTTTATTATTGTTCACACATTCTTCTAAGTGATATGGCCTAAATCCAGGAGGTGTCGCCAAAATCACAACATCAGCTTCTTTGATGGCATCTTTGAAAGCATCAAATCCAACAAACTTATTCTCTTCGTCAACCTTTATATTTTTCTTTCTGTCTGCCGAAAGGTGTTCAGAATTCATAATGCTATTGAGACTACTATCCAATCGGTCGCGAAAAGCATCAGCCATCGCAACAAGTTCTACATCTGCATCTGCGGTCAGAGCTTGAACAGCAGCCCCGGTTCCACGACCACCACAACCGACCAATGCCAGTTTTAACTTTTTGGCCTTAGGATTTACAAAAGCACTTGCTCCTACGGGAAGTCCAGCCATCATAATCCCACTGGTAGTGAGTGCTGCCCCCTTCATAAAGTTCCGTCTGTCAATCTGCTTGTTTTTCATATTTCAGGTTTTAATATTGATTATTAATTAAGGTTAATTTTATTCATCCAATGCTAGATTGAAAAATTCTTCTATTTCTTCTTTAGACATTTCCAGAGCTGGACTTACCAGCCGAAATCCTAAAAATGACGCATCAGTATTCCACCAAAAACTTTTCGGGATTTGCGGATCCCGCTTCTGCCACTTTCTGTCTGACATCAGCCTGCCCGAAGATCTGAGCGCCTCAGGATCATCATCCCAGGAGCCTCCCCTTACTGACCTTGGGTGCAAACTATCAGGTATTCTCCATGGATTTTTAGCACCTTTTGTAATAGTGGAATAATAATCTTCCTGATACTGATCCATTGTCCACTCAGCTACATTACCATGCATATCATACAATCCCCATGGATTAGGCTTTTTCTGGCCTACTTCGTGATAACTATCATCACTATTGTCCCAATACCAACCATATTCTTTCAACAGTTCGACATCATCTCCAAAAGAATAAGCTGTTGTTGTTCCCGCTTTACAGGCATATTCCCATTCTGCCTCAGTCGGTAGTCTATACAATCTCCCGGTGACCTCCGATAGCCATTTGCAAAAATTCAATGCGGCAAATTGTGTCATAGAAATTGCTGGATAATTTCTTTTTCCCATTCCAAAACTTGGATCCAGGTAAGGTGTACTAGGTCTTGTTACTGCATCGGCCTGAATCTTGCTATCATCTGAACTGTAGCCTACCAAAGCACTTTTTTCGGTATCGATAAACAACTCGAATAAATCCCAAGTTGCTTCCTTTTCCATCATCCAAAAGCCATCAATAGCTACTTCTACTTGCGGCCCTTCATCTGCGTCCCTGTTGGCTTCACTTTCCGGGCTCCCCAGCAAAAACGAACCTTCGGGTATCGCCAACATGTCAAATGAGACATCTGTAGAAGGTATGGATTCTGTATACTTTTTCTTGACTACTTCGGCCTTTGGGGCCTCAGCGGGAGCTTCGGGACTACTGGTTTTAGTATCAGCTTTTTTGGTAACCGAACAAGACAAACTGAAGGCTAACGACAGCGAAATTGTCAATATGTATTTTAGTGATTTCATAAATATTCTATTGAGATACAACTAGTTCAAAATTGATTACCACATCTTCGCCTGTCACTATTTGTCCGTACATTGCTGATGGTGGCTTCATATCATAAGTGGTCATGTTAAATTTGTATTCTCCGGAAAACTTTAATTTCCCGTCTGACGTCAATTCACCTGCCACGGGTAATTCTACTTGATTGGTTTTTCCTGCCACTGTCAAATTTCCATTTGCATTCACGCTGAAAGTATTTCCGCTTACGGAACCAATTTTATTGTTCTTCAATTCAAAAGTCACTTCAGGATTGGTTTCCATCTTCAGCGCATTGTGCATTTTTTTATCCATAGTCGCACCTCTTGGGCTTTCAATGCTTTTTACCGGAATCGTGATCGTTACATTATCGATCATTTCTCCTTTAGCCACTTTCCCTTCAGAAATAGCTTTCTCCCCCAACTCAACATAACCTTCTATGGTTTTAACCTCGCATGTCCAATCATGGAGCGTTGAGGTGCCGGACACTGTCATGGACGATCCTTCCGCTACGTTGTATCGCAAGGCTTGCGATATCCCGGTAGTATACACCAATCCAAGACAAATGCATAAAACAAATATTCTTAACATCTCCATTATTTATTAATTTTTGAAATTCTCAATTTAAGTGCATCAGCCTTCACAAAGCATGCCGGTGTTTTCAATACAGAAAAAGGCCTCAAAATCCATGCTTTTATTGCAGAATGTAAAAAAACTTAAATTCAGCATAATATAAAAATATTCCTTGGGCTATTAGCCTCTTGTTTCACCTTCTACGCTAAAAACCTTCATACTTTGCAACTTGCCCTTCAAAGTCACTTCTCCAATTTCCTTCACTTTATATTCATGTGCTTCACTGATATTTTTTATCACATATTCCGAAGCAAGCAGATCCTTTTTAAATTCATTGCACGCACCGCGCAACCGAGAGGCGGTATTTACAACATCTCCATGATAAGCGATTTCCTTTTTGATGTCCCCGATCTCAGCTACTGTGACTACCCCAGCGTTTACTCCTGCTTTGAACTCCGGAACAACACCAAACTTTGATTTATAATAATTGGTCTTCAATTCAAGCCGCTCCTTAAAGTCAAAAAACAGCATCATAGGTTTGATGAAATTAGAATTATAATTTTTGATATTCCAAGTAAGTACTACTTCATCCCCAACGTACTGATAAATTTCCGCCCCTGAATCTGGAACCAACTTATTGAGATCCAGAAAGCATTGCTGAAGCAATTTACTGAATATAATATGTCCTAGTTTTTCTGCATTTGTTGTTGAATCCTTCATGTCCAAAAACATGAAAATACGGTTTTCGGTTTTTGGCCTGTTGTACTTACCGAAAAAGATATTGATCATCTGCCCCGGTCCAAATTTCTTACTTACCAACGCCACATAATTTATCAACAAGGTCGATATGACAAAATAACCAATGATCGCAGCTATATACGAAGACGGCATAGGGTTGGACAAAATATACTCGCGATATTGTTCCTTAGTAAAAGGTGCCATACCTGAATTCAGAATTATCCCTGACATCAAAACAAAAATTAACGCGACGGAAAAAAAGTATAACAGCGTTTTGATAATGATAATTTTACCAAAGGAAAATTTATGAATAGATGTACGATCTATAGCTAGGTTAATTCCAAATGTGGCGGTTCCAAATAAAAAGCCAAACATGAAGCCTTCCAAATATTGAAAGTTGGAAATCATGTAGCCAAACACGGAATTGCTTTGCACCTGAGATGAAACATCTAGAACTTCAACTACTGTCCAACTGATGGAAATAAAAATAAAATTAAAAAACAAAGTCACGGCAACCCATAAAATCACATAAAAGAGCCAATCGTAAACATATCTTGCCATAGTAATATTTATTGATTTTAAAAGGCCTAAATATAATTTTAACTATTGAAAATATGGGCACAACCACTGATATTATTTGACATACCATGACTTTTATCACAATCCCACGAATAAAATTTACCTCTAACGGTCGGGTTTCAAATTCAAATTGAATTATCTTGGCCAAAATTTTTTAAATAGTGAAAAGCAAAGAACAACTAGAAAACATTTTTGAACTCTGGAGCGGGGAGAAGGCGAACCAAGTCATTACCATACCTCAATCTGGTTCTTACAGGCAATATTTCAGATTAATCAGTAGTAGTAAGACGGCCATTGGTGTTTATAATGAGGACGTTAAGGAAAACAAAGCATTCCTTAGTTTTACCAAACATTTCACACAACAGGGTCTTCCTGTGCCGAAGGTGCTTGCTGAGGGACAAAATAGCAAAACATATCTTCTTTCGGATTTGGGAGACGTTAGCCTTTTCGATTTTTTGCAAGAAAAGAGAAAGGAAGTTGGTGTATTTCCTGGTTCTGCAGTCAATGCATACAAATCCGCCATGGCCATGTTGCCACATTTTCAAATAAATGGATCAAAGGGATTAGATTATAACGCATGCTATCCAAGGGATGCGTTTGACCGACAATCTATGATGTGGGACTTAAGCTACTTTAAATATTATTTTCTGAAATTAGCCAAAATCCCATTTGATGAGCAACTGCTCGAAGATGAGTTTCAGCGTTTTACGGATCATCTCCTTGAGGCTGATAGCGACTATTTCCTTTATCGTGACTTTCAGTCCAAAAACATCATGATAAAAGACGGCAAACCACATTTCATTGATTATCAAGGTGGGCGCAAGGGAGCATTGCAATATGATGTCGCTTCCATTTTATATGATTCTAAAGCCAACATCCCGGCAGATGTTAAGGATTTATTGTTGGATCACTATCTGGAAGAACTGTCTCGGCACATCCAATTTGATAAAAATGATTGGATAAAATACTACCGATCCTTTGTGCTGATCCGATTAATGCAGGCCATGGGCGCTTATGGGTTTCGGGGCTTTTATGAGCGCCGTACTCAGTTTTTACAAAGTATCCCCTACGCCATCAAGCAGTTGGAAAACATCCTTAAAAACGGTCTTTTTCCCATGGGTTTTCCATATCTACAAAGTGTATTATTGAGTCTTACTACCTCTAATGAACTTCAAAAATACAGAAGAGAATTTAACACACTGGTTCCCCTCCAAATTGATATCCAGAGCTTTTCATTTCACAAAGGGCTTCCAGAAAATGCCCATGGAGATGGAGGTGGTTTTATATTCGATTGCCGAGGATTACACAATCCGGGCAGGTACGAAAAGTACAAGTATCTAAACGGAATGAATGAAGAAGTTATTGAATTTTTGAACAATAGAGGTGAGGCCACAGAATTCCTGAACAACGCATACCAAATCATAGAACAAACTGCCGACAAATATTTAAATAGAGAATTCAAATATTTGCAGATATCATTTGGATGTACAGGTGGCCAACACAGGTCGGTGTATTGTGCAGAACAAATGGCAACACATCTTCGTGAAAAATATAATGACAAAGTCATTATAAAATTAACCCATCGCGAACAGGATAAAGTTTAACTATGAAAGCGATGATATTTGCTGCAGGCCTTGGCACAAGGCTGAGGCCTATAACCAACGATCGGCCAAAAGCAATGGCGGAAATACATGGCACGCCGCTTTTGGAAATCGTTATTCGGCGATTGATCAATCATGGATTTAAGGATATTATTGTCAATGTCCACCACTATGCAGACATGATAACCGACTTCTTGAAGTCGAAAAACAACTTCGGGATCAACATACAAATCTCTGATGAAACCGAAGAACTCTTGGATACCGGTGGTGGGCTCAAAAAGGCTTCGTGGTTTTTTGATGACAAAAAACCATTCTTAGTCCATAATGTGGATACGCTTACAGACATTGATTTACAGGCGTTTTACCGCTATCACCAAAAAAATAAGGCTTTGGCAACATTGCTTGTAAGGCATAGACCGGGAAGCCGATTTTTTCTATTTGATAAAAACGTAAATTTATGTGGATGGGAAAACGTGCTTACTCAAGAAAAAATATTGACTTCCAAAAGTCAAAACAATTTAGAACAAATCGCCTTCTCATGCCTTCATGTAATTGATCCTGCGATTTTCAATCTCATACATGAAAAGGGTTGTTTTTCCATAGTTGACGTCTATTTAAGGTTGGCAAAGGCACATAAGATCATGGGATATGTTGATGACAAATCATATTGGATTGATGTTGGAACACCCGAGAAATTACAGCGTGGGGAAAGGGAAATTGAGATTGAGCAGTTTGTCTCCAGCCACTAATCCTCCGAAAATTCCTTCAGTAATTTCCTGTATTTAGAAAAAACATTGGCCCGGGAAACAAAGCCGACATACTTGCCATTTTCCAATACTACAATATTAAAATGAGGCGTTTTCTGGAATTTCTCCACAATATCCTGCATTGAGTCATTCAAAGTTGCGGAGGTCATAGGTGCTTGCATCAGGCTGGCTACAGTCACTGAGTCATACAACTCCGGCTTGAAGATCACATCGCGAATATCATTGAGATGAACTACACCATGAAAAATCCCATTATCATCAACTACTGGAAAAACATTCCTCTTTGATTTTGTAATAACCTTCACTAAGTCACCAAGAGAGGCATCTTTAGTCACTGTATTAAAATTAACTTCCAGAAGATTCTTTACATTCATCAGTGAGATCACCATTTTATCCTTGTCATGGGTAAACAGTTCTCCTTTTCTTGCCAGCTGTCTGGTATAGACAGAAGTTTTAGTAAAATACTTGATTGTACTATATGAAATTGTGGAAACAATCATGAGAGGCACAAATAACTGGTATCCCCCCGTTAATTCCGCTATCAAGAATATTGCCGTGAGCGGAGCATGGAGTACACCTGCGATAAGCCCACACATACCAATCAGGGCAAAATTGCTAGACTTGACCGACTCGTATCCGAAATACCGCAAGATTTCACCAAGGAATAGGCCAGTATTAGCTCCAATAAATAAAGTCGGTGCGAAAATTCCACCTATGCCCCCAGCACCAAATGTCACGGATGTCGCGATACTTTTGAAAAATATTACTGCTACAAACATCAAAATGATGGCGACACCATTTTCGCGAAAGCTATAAAACATGCTGTTTTTAAACAGTTCGGAATAATCACCTTTGAGGCTGGAACTCACTACATCATACCCTTCTCCATAAAGTGATGGCAAAAAGAACAATAAAACACCTAAAACGGCTACACCTAAAATTAGCTTTGCGTACCAGGTTTTCACTTTGTCGAACGTGTCCTCCACAAAATTATATATCCGTGTAAAGCTCAGTGAGATGAATCCGGCCAAAACCCCGAGAAGAATATAAAACGGGATATTTCCCATATTGAACTGCTCAGTGACGTGAAAATCATACACTGAGAACTGGCCCATCAATGCATAAGACACCAACGCTGCAGTAACGGAAGAAATCAACAACGGTACCAATGCTGCCATGGTGAGATCAAGCATCAACACTTCGATTGCAAAAATCACTGCCGCGATGGGTGACTTGAAAATTGCCGACATAGCCCCTGCAGATGCGCAACCCACCAAAAGTGTTACCCTTCTGTAATCAAGCCGCAAAACCCTACCGACATTAGAACCAATTGCGGCTCCTGTAGAAACAGTCGGCCCCTCCAATCCCACAGACCCGCCAAACCCAACTGTCAATGAACTGGTAATGATAGATGAAAACATCTGGTAAGCCTTTATGATACTGCTGTTTTTGGAAATGGCATACAAAACGTTGGGAATTCCATGGCCAACCGACTTTTTTAATACAAACCTTGTGAACAAAACCACTAAAAAAATCCCGATGGCAGGATATATAAAATACAAATAATTGTGCATATCATCGGAGAATCCCTGCATGAGTAAATGCTCGATTAACCTGACGGAATTCTTGATAACAACTGCTCCTAAACCAGCTCCAATTCCAACGATTACGCTCAACATCATCATGAACCTAGCGTCGCTGATATGATTTCTACGCCAAATTAAAAATTTGGATAAAGGACCAATTTTTGTCATTATAATTGATAATGTTTTGAGCGGATACTCAAGTCAAGAAAATTAAAGACAAATATAAAATCAATAATCAATATGAGCGGGATGTTCATGGATTTTATACCACTTTCGGATAATATTTTCAACAGGTTTTTTTTGAGGGGTATAATCCGAGTTGTCTGCATTCAGCTTATCGTCGTGATTTGGGTACCATTTCCATAAAAAACCTCCCCGAATCCATGATTCCTCCCAAAATGTTTTAAACAAGGCCTGATAGGCATTTTCCTGTGCTTTCATGTTTGATTGCCCAGTATATTTTCTATGATGCTCCAATTCCCATTGATTGCCAGCCGCCTTATCCATGCTTCGGTATCCGAACTCGGTAAATACTATGGGTTTTCGATACTTTTTACTTAGTTTTCTAAGGTTTCCCTTTTCCACATCCCAGGCAGTTTCCAAAGTTGCTACCGACGGTGTTGCTTCCTGAGAAAGTGGGAAATAGGCATTGATCCCTATAAAATCCACACTCTTCCAAAACGACACATTTTGATAGTTGTCCCAATTGGCAGCATAAGTGACCAATCCGCCATAAACCTTTCTCACCTCGCTAATCAGGCCCTTGAAAAACTCCGGTCTTTCTATGACCACATTTTTGAACTCAAGTCCCACACAAAATGCTTCTACCTGCAAAGAATCAGCTATTCGCGCATACGTCAGTATATAATCCGTATAGTCTTTTTCCCATGTTTCCCACTCCTGCTCTGATGCCAATTTATAATCACCAGTCCACCCTTGCCCCTTCACCCAAACATGAGGTTTGAGCATTACTTTCAACTTATTACTCTTGGCATGTTCTATTGTTTTAGCGATTCCTTCCGCCCGCTCTCCCCACCATTGCCTTTCATGGTTGTACCGCACGTTCGGAGTATTTCCATCGATAAAGGCAAATGGCATCGCTGCTACCCAGTTGGCATGTAAATTGACCACGGATTCAAATGGGACTTCGGTTAATCCACGCGATGGTGCCACATAGCTTACCCCATTTATAAAATCAATTTCCTTTGAATATTCCCGGCCACTGCTAGTAAATTGCATGTATGCCAGCATCGATAGCAGAACAACCAAAAGAGGAACCAATATTTTATAATTGATCATAAAATCTATTTGCGGTTATAAACATAAATTTACTGTATTACTAACTATTTCAATACCAACAACGTTGATATCTTTTGTAGATTTATACATCAATAACCAATTTATTCTCCCATGGCCCATTTATCTTTATTGTTCATTTTTGTTTCGTGGAGCTATGGCATTCCCGATTTGAACGAAAAAATTATTGAATACGTGGACACTGTGGTTGGTAAGAAAGTTGCTTATGGGGAATGCTGGGATCTCGCGGCGGCGGCTCTAGATCACGCAGGGGCTTACCTCGACCGCGGCAGCCAAAAAAGCATTTATATTTTTGGCAAACCATTGAAATACAAAAAAGACCAAATCTTTCCCGGCGATATCATGCAATTGGAAAACGTAAAACTGGAATACACGGTAGGGAATTCAATCCATACCGAAACTATGCTTCATCACACAGCCATTATATATAAAGTCATGGATTCTGGACACTTTCAACTCGCCCACCAAAACACAAGCTTTAGCGGTAGAAAAGTTGGGATTAGCGAATTCAACATGGAGCATATGAAAAGTGGAAAGATCATTTTCTACAGACCTTATAAAAAGCACTAGTTTCTCAATCCAAATGTTTTTTCCGCTTGTCCTATTTCCAAACAGGCTTTTCGCATTGGTCATGGTTTTATTATATATTTAACTTCTCTTATGAAAATAATCATTGCACCAAATTCATTTAAAGGAAGCCTAAACGCGTTTGATGTTGCTAAATCTATTCAAAACGGACTGCAAAAAAGCAAGCTTTCGGTAAACTGCGAATTGTTCCCTATTGCCGACGGTGGCGATCACACGCTGGAAGTTTTTCATCATTTCCTTGGTGGAAAAATACACGACACAATTGTGCAAGGGCCATTGGGCGAGAAAGTATCCGCTTCTTGGGTCAGTATTGAAAATGGGCAAACGGCTGTGATAGAAGTTGCAAAGGCCTCGGGCATTAGTTTGGTCGAAAAAAGCCTCTTAAATCCATTAAAAGCCAATACTTTTGGAACAGGACAGTTAATCAAAACGGCGATCGATCAAGGTGCTAAAAAGATAATTCTTGGCCTTGGTGGCAGCGCTAGTGTCGATGGCGGGTTGGGAATTTTACAAGCGCTTGGCGCAAAATTACTAGACTCAGAAGGAAAAAATATTACCACTAACACTAACCCATTATTAGCACTAGCACATATTTCCCTGGATGAAAAAGCCGCAAAAATCCATGAAACTGAGTTTGTGATATTGTGTGATGTAGATAATCCATTACTTGGAATTCATGGGTCTGCACATGTTTTTGGTCCTCAAAAAGGAGCGGATCCTAAAGCGGTTGAAAAGCTTGAAAAATCCATGAAACGCTACAATCAAATTTTAGTATCAAAAACCGGAAACGACTTTTCTCAAATGGAAGGAGCCGGAGCTGCCGGGGGAATTGCCGTAGCATTAAAATCATTCTTTCCAACCACTCTGGTTGGCGGTGTAGACTTTCTGTTGGATAAAATGGGTTTTGAATCTGCATTGTCAGATGCTGACCTTTTAATCACTACAGAGGGAAAAGTAGACAAACAAACGCTACAAGGCAAAGGCCCAGCAGGTGCCGCTAATGTGGCTAAAACCCATGGAATACCATCTATTATTCTCGTAGGCCATGCAGAAAACATATATGAATTAAATACAGTTTTTGATGCGGTTTTCCCGATCACCAACGGCCCCATGAACTTGGAACAAGCCATGCAAAATACCGGAAAAGACTTGGAAGCAACTGCATGTCAAATAGGAAATTTATTGGCTTTGAATTATAAAATCTCGCAAATAAAATAGTTTTTTCCTTTTTCTACTTTGTCTTGAAGTGTCACTGGCGAGCAGCCAATTCTTCTAAAAATTTTCTGAATTTTTTCGTGTTGTATTTGGCCATTCCCGACTTTGTTACCACTATATTTCCTTCCGGTGAAAGTACATAAGTAGTGGGAATTGCATTGCTACTGTATACTGCAGGTAGCGAGCTGGCCAATTGATAAACCGGGAAATCGTATTCTTTTCTCTTGACGAAATCTTTAGCTTTTTGAAAATCATCGTCCAACGAAATAAGTACAAACTCAATTCCCTTGTCATTCATTTCATTATAGAGATCATTGATGTCCGGCATTTCTGCAATGCATGGTGGACACCAAGTCGCCCATAAGTTCACAAAGACCGCCTTTTCTTGAAAGTTGTCAAAAGGCACTTTATTTCCATCTTGATCTACTAATGCAAAATTATAATCTGCACGTTCTGAGGGTGTTTCGTCGATTGAGGGCTGTATGATCCCGGTTTTGAGGATAAGCCCCTGGATGAACCCAAATACCGGTGTATGTAATCCTGTGCCAAATAAAATTCCAAAAATGCCTAAAAAAATGGCCCATTCAATAATTTCCCGTTTACCGGATTTTTTCTTTTTCATATCTCTTTTTGTCAGCAGCAAAATGCTATTTTTGCCCGAATTAATTTTTCCATTTAGGGATTTCACGGATAAAATCAATTAACGTTCAAATATAAATGATAAAAAATTATTCAAATGTCGTAGCGGCAGAATTGGGCATCAGGGAGCAGCAAGTAGAGGCAGTAACAACTTTGATAGATGGTGGTGGCACAGTTCCATTTATCGCGCGGTATAGAAAGGAAGCCACGGGCAGCCTTGATGAAGTCGTAATCGCTGCAATTCGTGATCGAGTCGAACAACTAAAAGAACTGGACAAACGGCGTGAAGCCATTTTAAAATCTATTGAAGAACAAGGCAAACTGACTCCCGAGCTGACTAAAAAAATAAATGCCGCACAAACCATGACGGCACTCGAAGACATTTATTTGCCCTACAAACCCAAGCGAAAAACCCGTGCCTCCATGGCCAAGGAAAAAGGCCTTGAGCCGTTGGCTGATGCAATAATGCTTCAAAAATCCATGGGTATTGCTGACGAAGCACAAAAATATATCAACAAAGAATTAGGGGTAGAAACTGAGGAAGATGCCTTAGCAGGAGCTAGAGATATTATTGCAGAGCGGATCAATGAAGACGCTGATATTCGTGCGTGTGTCAGAAAAGTATTCATTTCCCATGGCATCATAAAATCAAAAGTGATCAAAGGGAAAGAAGAAGCTGCAGCTAAATACAAAGATTATTTTGAATGGGAAGAACCCATCAGCAAAGTTGCTTCACACAGGCTATTGGCTATGCGCCGAGGCGAAAAAGAAATGTTCCTGAGCTTGGATATCAGCCCGAATGAAGAGGATGTCTTCACACTAATCGAAAAAGAATATTTAAAAGGTCCGAATGAATCATCTGCCCAAGTTGAGTTGGCAATCAAAGATGCCTACAAGCGATTGCTAAAACCCTCGATGGAAACTGAGGTGCGTTTGGAAACAAAGAAAAAAGCAGATCTTGATGCGATCACTGTTTTCAAGGATAATCTGAAGGAATTGTTGCTTTCTGCTCCACTTGGGGCAAAAAATATTTTAGCCGTTGACCCAGGATTCAGAACGGGATGTAAAATAGTATGCCTCGATAAGCAAGGGAAATTGCTGCATAATGAGGCCATCTTTCCAAATGAACCTCAGAAAAACACAGTAAAATCTGCTGCCACTATTCAGGCACTTTGTGCCAAATATCAAATCGAAGCTATTGCCATCGGCAATGGCACTGCCGCGAGAGAGACAGAAAAGTTTGTAAAATCCATAGGGTTGCCAAAAGAAATACTTGTGGTGATGGTCAATGAAAGTGGCGCATCAATCTATTCTGCATCAGAAGTGGCGCGGGAAGAATTTGCGGACTATGACCTAACGGTTCGTGGATCGGTTTCCATCGGCAGACGGCTCATGGACCCTCTGGCTGAATTGGTAAAGATCGATCCAAAATCCATAGGAGTTGGTCAATATCAGCACGATGTAGATCAAAATGCTCTGAAGCAAGGTTTGGATGATATCGTAATCAGCTGTGTGAATGCCGTGGGCGTGGAAGTGAATACCGCCAGCAAAGAACTGCTCAGCTACGTTTCCGGCCTTGGCCCTGCTCTCGCTAAAAATATTGTAACATTCAGAAATGAAAATGGGCCATTTACCAGCAGAACAGCTTTAAAAAAAGTTCCCCGAATGGGTGAAAAAGTATTTGAGCAAGCGGCTGGTTTTTTACGCATCAAAAGTGCCAAAAATCCATTAGACAATAGTGCCGTTCACCCAGAAAGTTACAATATCGTGAAGTCGATGGCGAAGGATATCAATGCAAACATTGATGCCTTGATCGCTGAAAAAGACCTCAGAGCTTCATTAAAACTGGAAAAATACATTTCTGACACCATCGGACTTCCTACTTTAAAAGATATTCTGAGCGAGTTGGAAAAACCGGGCCGCGACCCGAGGAAGTCATTTGAAAAAGTCGAGTTTGACGATCAAGTCCATACCATGGAAGACCTGAAAGTTGGGATGACACTTAACGGAATAGTTACCAATGTAACTAATTTTGGGGCATTTGTCGATATTGGCGTGCATCAGGATGGCCTAGTGCATACCAGCCACATAGCGGATAGGTTTATCGACAATCCGGCTGATCACATCAAGGTGCAACAACAAGTGAAGGCTACTGTGATCGCCGTGGACATTCCGCGCAAGCGGATTTCCTTGTCACTAAAAAGTGATCCATTTGGTGAAAAGCCTAAATTCAAAAAATCAGAAAAGCGTGACAAGCGTGCTCCCAAAAATCAAGACAAAAAGGCCTCAGAATCCATGGAAGACAAGTTGGCACAATTGCGAAATAAGTTTAAATAAAGGATAGATCAACTTCGAACGAGCCTTTTCCATTCGTGAAAACGCTCGCTCATGCGTTGGCTTATGGCATTAAAATTGTTCCAATCATCTTCTACATGATAGATTGTCTTATGCGATTTAACCAAGACGTCAATATAGTCCCTTTTAAAAATACCACCGGCATAGTAGTAAAAAGTAAAAAGATTGGTTTCTGTACTGAAAAGTTCATGACTCAATGCGCCATTCCAAATTTCAGATAAAATAATACATCCGATCTCTCTCCGCCGAAATCTATAGATTTCTGTAGAAGCCTCATCTTCAAAATACTCCGAATATCCATGATGATCAATCACCCACCCCATGTACATCCCTATATGTAAATATGCTTTCTCTATTGGCAAGGTGGTCGGGAAATCACCTAAAAAATGATCCTTTGCCAAATCATACACCTTATCCTGTTTTTTCTCTACCATCAACATCCAACAACCTTTTATAATTAAAAAAAACAAGTATAACAGATTGTCTCTATAATTAAAATTGGAGACGGACAATCAGAGGAATTATGAGATTTATGATTGTAAGAATTTAATGAAAAAATAAATAACTTAGAAAAATCGCAGCTATTATACCTGCAAAATCAGCTATTAAACCACAAGTAATTGCATATCGTGTATTGCGCACGCCTATTGCACCAAAATACACCGCAACTACATATAATGTGGTCTCTGTTGTTCCCTGCATTACCGAAGATAATCTGCCTGCAAATGAATCAACACCAAAATTTTTGATAGTTTCAACCATCATTCCGCGAGAACCACTTCCACTTAGTGGCCTTACAAATGCCGTAGGAAGTGAATCCACGAAATCAGTATTTATTCCAAAGACTGAAACTAAGTATCTCACACCATCTACTAGATAGTCCAATGCACCACATGTACGAAAAACCCCAATAGCCACTAGCATGGCAACTAAAAACGGAATGATTTTTACAGCTATTGAGAAGCCCTCTTTCGCACCTTCAATAAATGATTCGTACACATTAACTTTTTTAATAATTGCCAATACAATAAAAAGTATGATGACAGAAAAGAGCGTTAGATTCGACGCAACGGATGAAATTGTAGCAATTTTTTGCTGAGGTAATGTATTCAAGTATAAAATAAATACAATTATCAATATTGTCAATGACCCAATATAAAGTAGTATTGTTTTGTTAAGGAGGTTAATCTTCTGATAGATGGAGACCACCACTAACCCAACCAACGTTGAGAAAAATGTTGCTAATAAGGTAGGTATAAAAATATCAGAAGGATCACTTGCTCCCATTTGAGATCTAATGACCATTACATTGATTGGAAGTATGGTCAAACCCGAAGTATTCAAAACAAGGAACATAATTTGGGAGTTTGATGCCTTATCACTGTCCTTATTTAATTCCTGCATTCCTTCCATGGCTTTAATCCCCATTGGAGTAGCGGCATTATCCAATCCCAGCATATTTGCTGAAACATTCATGATCAAAGGCCCAAATAGTTTGTGGTTTTCAGGAATATCCGGGAATAGTTTTTTAAGCAGCGGTCCTGTTAAGCGATAAAAAATAGAAACAACTCCTCCGTTTTCCCCAATTTTCATTATTCCTAACCAAAGGGTCATAGCTCCCGTCAAGCCAAGAGAAATATCAAAGCCCAATTTTGCCATTTCCATAGTTGAACTGAACAGATTTGGGAAAATGTCTACATCACCTAAAAAAATAAGTCGTGCAAGTCCAACAACGAAGGCAATAAGAAAAAACGAAATCCAAATATAATTGAGCACCATATATTTTGCGTTCAGCTATTTTGCTGTAAAAAAATCACAAAATAGGGCATTCCACCATATAAGTAAAGTTATGTGGCACGAACTGAATAAAAAGCTTCTAAAATCCATGAAACAACCTGACTCAATTACTTTTTGTCTTGCATTGTCAAGAGCAATATTTGTCCTTCAAAGGCTATTTTTTCCATCAATTCGTTGATCTGTGGTTCATCAAAAGCAGCGACGTCATCCAAATCCCCAGTCAGCTCATAGCATTCGTTTTTAATCTTGCACCACCTTTTAAGTGGCTTTATATGTTGCTCCATTATATCTAAATGTGCTGAATGATGATGTAGCAATTCGGTTAAATTCTCATGATAATCAGCATGGATTCCGTGTTCATGCAAACGAACTTTAATCCATTTGCAAAAATGCTGCTCACAATTTTGTATAGTGTCGAAGTTCCCCATACAGTTTTATTTTTGTATTATTTAAAGATTTAATTTCCTAATATAAATAGAATTTCCATTAGAAAACCCTAAAAAAAACAATTATCCACACCATACTAAGGTGTAGCTCAAATCAAATTTATTAGGGATATATAAGTTACCAATAGCGTTAATAACAACCAAGACTTAATTTTTATATTATCATACATGGCTATTAAAAAAACACAACGTCAATCCAAAAAGCGATACGGTTTTGTATTATTCTAATAAATAATTCTATATTTCAATCAACACCTAGATAAATCGCTTCTACTACATCAGACTCATCTTTTCTAAAACCCTTCTAAATACGCATCTATCAAATAGAACCCTAACATCTGGATATATTCTACTTTTATTATGTTATATACATATGTTAATACATAAATATTTATAAAAAATAGCATTATTCAACCCAGAAATATATATAAGCATTTTTTGACCTTAAAAACATGATCGTAATACATATTTACCACATATAGCCATATTTTTTACCATATTATAAGTTGTATTTCACTTTTATATTATATCTAAGTATATTTTTTACCCACAACTAACATTTTGTGCATTATTATATACAATAGCGCTTATGTATATTTATATAATCATATTATTTATATGTATAATACATTTTATTTTTTTACAGGTTCTCAAACACAATTATGGCTTTAATAATAATTTGACAAAATTAACTATATAACCGTGACACATATTCAATATTCAGCAATAATTCATGCCATTAACTAACCAAAGTGTATTTATTTTTATAAATTTTAAAATATTGAATACACCATCTACTTTTGTTACGAAACAAATGGATACAACATCGTCAATGATTTGACAGAACAGTTAGTTATTAAAACAAGTACCATTTATAAGTTATATTATTTAGTTATTTATAAAATTTTATTTAACCATTATTTAATCGCTTACATTAACTTTTATCGCTATGGAAACTATGATTACAAGTTTGATATCCGGCACGGAGCTTTTATCCGGATTTAAGGTCGCACCTTTAATATCAGACGTTTTGTTATTGGACGTGGCTACGGCTACAGCGGAAGTAGCAGACGCAGCAGCCGTCTCGCTATTTACCGCAAACAATATTTGGATGATGCTGGCAACAGCTCTCGTATTTATTATGCACTTGGGGTTTGCAGGTGTGGAAGCAGGTTTTGGTCAATCTAAAAATACTGTAAACATCTTATTCAAAAACACCATCACACCAATCATCGGACTTGTAACTTATTGCTTTTGCGGCTTTAATCTTATGTATCCAGGTGAGTTCAACATAATAGATGGGATATTTGGATTTGCCGGATTTGGCATTGGCTATGACCCTGCTACAAGTGGAGCCTCTATTGACTACGCCAGTGGCGGGTACACGTACTGGACGGATTTCTTGTTTCAAGGTATGTTTGCTGCAACAGCAGCAACAATCGTATCAGGAGCTATAGCTGAGCGGGTAAAACTTTCTGCTTACATGATATTCACCTTAATCTATGTAGGTCTTGTATACCCAATTCTAGGAAGCTGGAAATGGGGCGGTGGCTGGTTAGACGCCATGAACTTTTACGATTTTGCAGGATCTACTTTGGTTCACTCTGTAGGAGGATGGGGTGCATTAGCTGGAATTATTATAATCGGATCTAGACTTGGTAAATATGACAATGGTAAGGTAATCGATAAACCCGGTTCTTCTGTTCCATTAGCCGTAATCGGCGTATTTCTACTTTGGTTAGGTTGGTTCGGGTTCAATGGCGGATCTGTCCTATCTGCTGATCCTGATTTGGTATCTTATGTATTGGTTACTACATCTTTGGCTGCTTGCACCGGAGGATTATTTGGATTTCTTGCTTCTTACGTCAGGTTCAAAAGAATGGACTTAGGCATGGTTTTAAATGGCATTTTAGCTGGCTTGGTAGGAATTACGGCCGGAGCTGACACCGTATCCATCAACTCGGCTCTTTTCATAGGTGCAGTTGCTGGAGTATTAGTTGTTATATCAGCAGTCATGCTTGACAAACTCCAACTAGACGATGTGGTTGGTGCGGTTTCCGTTCACCTGACTTGTGGAATCTGGGGCACTTTGGCGGTAGGCATATTTTCTACCAATCCTGATCACACTTTCATGACTCAATTAATTGGTGTATTAGCCTATGGTGCTGTAGCATTCCCAGTTGCACTACTTATCTTCTTTGTATTAAAGAAAACCATTGGAGTAAGGGTATCGAAGGAACATGAGATGGATGGATTAGACAGCCATGAGCATGGAATTAGAGGATATACAATAGTAGTTGAATAAATAAAACAGGGTTGGACGGTCGTCCAACCCTATACTAAATCGAATTAGTTACAAATTTAAATTTTATAGAAATGAAAAAATTATCATTGTTTATTTTATCTCTAGCTGTTACTGCATTTGCCGCGAAAGCGCAAGGTGAAGAAGAAGAAAGTGGGCTAAAGATATCAGGATCCGTTGATACATATTGGAAATATGACTTATCCGGATATATGGATGAAGATGGGGGCTCCAACATCTGGACCAGCTTTGCAAACGAGCAAAACTCTGTTTCGTTAGGTATGGTTGATCTTGTTTTGGAACAAACTGTTGGAAAAGCATCATTTGTAGGTGAGATTTCCTTTGGACCTAGAAGTGAATCTTCAGTTTATGGATTGAATATCCAAAACCTATATGTTTCTTATGAACTTACCGATAAACTTTCCCTTACCGGTGGTTATATGGGTACATTTGTGGGTTATGAAGTTATTTCACCAGCTGGAAACTTTAACTATTCCACATCATATCTATTTACAAATGGACCTTTCCAAAATGCCGGAATCAAAGCTGATTACGCCATCACAGATAATATAGGGATCATGGTAGGTTTATTTAACGATTGGAATGTCCTTCAGGATTTTAATGGAGTTACAGATTTTGGAGCTCAGCTTTCCGTATCTCCAGTCGACGGTTGGGATATCTATTTTAACTTCATAACTGGAGATCATGAAATGGCATTTTATACTGGAGATCCTGGTAAGGTTACGGAATTTGACATTACCACAGGTTATCAAATATCTGACGCGTTCTATCTTGGACTTAACTTTGCCAATGCATCTGCCAAATTTGATGACGATTCTGAAGACGGATTTACAGGTGTTGCCATATATCCTCAATACGCATTTTCTGATGCAGTCTCACTTGGTTTGAGGTATGAGAACTTCAAATGGAAAGACGCTGAGTCATACAACGCATTTACATTGACCTTGCCAATCAAATCCGGTCCTCTAACATTTATTCCTGAATTCAGGTTAGATAGTTCAGATGAGGACGTATTCATGGATAAAGATATGGCAGCTACTGGTTCTGCTTCGCAGTTCTTATTAGCCGCAGTATTTGCTTTCTAAATATTAATACATCAATTTTAAAAGCTCTGTTCAATTCAATTGGGCAGAGCTTTTTACTTTAATCTCATGTGCAAAGCATTGTTCATAGTATTCCTCCTTAACGCAAGTTGTGCATTTGCGCAAAACCCCATTTTCCCCATTGATGATTCCGGAAAATATATTTTCAGTGATGTAATCATAGTTTCTGGGGTTGATCAAGCTGATCTCTTCAAAAAAGGAGAAAAATATATTCAGCAACTCAAAATTCATAATTCAACACAAAACAATCTACATAAAAACCATGAACAACATACTTTGTTCAACAAAGGAAGTCTAGTTGTGCATAATTTCGGATCCATAAAAAATAGCATAAGTGGTGTAGTGGAATTTGATATGATACTTGAATTCAAAGATGAAAAATGCAGATACACCATTACCAATTTTATCTTCAACCCTTACAAAAGAAATAGGTATGGAAAATTTGAATCCATTTCAGGAAAATACACACCCTTAGAAAAGGAGGTTTCTAGATTGAACAAAAAGGAATGGGCTAAGCATCGCAAAGAAGTTTACAACTATTCTCAAGACCTAATCAAGAGCCTGACTCGAGCAATATCACACAAAGAAACCGACCAACCGAAGAAAATAATAAAAAGCGATAACTGGTAGCGAACCTCACACAAATAAACCTCATTTTCACATTTTTAGGTTTTCACTGCCCTAATCAAACTGAATTCAAGAGATATTACCGTAAAAGGTATAAAAATATATAAAAAGTTATCCGCGCTAAAAAAACTATTTCAATAAAACACGCTTTATTTGAAATTGTGGCAATTTTAAACCAAAAACAGGCTATAAAACTGCAATAATTTGAAATTTATGGTTTTATAAGCTATTTTTTTCATCATTTTAGTGTCAAAAAGCAAATTTTGTGCTATTTTTGAATCAAATATTAATCTTAATAATTAAAAACAAAAACTTTATGGCAATTCTTCGTTTTAACGCCGTTCAGGAAGCAGGAAGAAGACATTCTAAAACTCCAGAACTACCATCTAATAAGGTATCCGATTATTATGGCTCTACCTGTTATGATCTAAAACAAATGCAATCTACACTAGCCCCGGATGTATTTAAGGATGTGAAAAATTGCATAGCTAAAGGAAAAAAAATAAACCCTGAAGTAGCCAACGCTGTTGCAGCTGCTGTAAAATCATGGGCATTAGATAATGGCATGACGCACTACACTCACTGGTTTCAGCCATTGACGGGTTCAACAGCTGAAAAACACGATTCCTTTTTCGACAGCATTAGCGGTATTGAAAAATTCAAAGGAAGTGCTTTAGTGCAGCAAGAACCTGATGCATCATCTTTCCCATCTGGCGGAATTCGTCAGACATTCGAAGCAAGGGGTTATACGGCATGGGATCCTAGTTCCCCAATGTTTAAGTGGGGAACTACATTATGCATACCAACTATCTTTGTATCCTACACCGGTGAAGCTCTGGATGTAAAAGCACCATTGCTAAAAGCCTTAGAGGCTGTTGACAAAGCAGCAACCAAAGTTTGTAAATATTTTGACAGAAACATCACAAGTGTTACTGCATCATTGGGTTGTGAGCAAGAATATTTTGCCATAGATAAAGCATTATACAACGCTCGACCTGACTTGGTAATGTCCGGAAGAACTGTTTTCGGTCACCCCCCAGCACGCGGACAGCAATTGGATGACCATTATTTTGGTTCTATTCAGTCACGAGTATTTGCATTCATGCAAGATTTCGAATTTGAATGCCATAAACTTGGCATTCCGGTAACTACCCGTCACAACGAGGTAGCTCCTAGCCAGTTTGAAGTAGCTCCGTTATTTGAGGAAGTGAATGTTGCCACAGATCACAATATGATGATGATGGATGTAATGGGAAGAGTAGCTGAGCGCCACGACCTTGCAATCCTATTTCATGAAAAACCTTTTGCCAAAATCAATGGTTCTGGCAAGCACAACAACTGGTCACTAATTACCAGCACGGGTGTAAATTTATTTCAGCCTAAAAGCAGTGCTCGAGAAAATTTAATGTTCTTGACTTTCTTTGCCAATACTATTGCAGCTGTTCATAAATATTCAGATATATTAAGAGCCTCAATTGCTTCGGCAGGAAATGATTATAGGCTTGGTGCCAATGAGGCCCCTCCTGCAATTATTTCCGTATTTATTGGATCCCAACTCAGTGCTGTTCTAGACGAATTGGAGAACAATGGCAATATTGCTATTGAGAAAGGCGATAATATGTATATGAAACTTGGAATCGATAAAATTCCGGAGATCATCCTCGATAATACTGATAGAAACAGAACATCTCCATTTGCATTTACCGGTAACAAATTTGAATTCAGAGCTGTTGGAAGCTTCCAAAACGCAGGTATTCCAATGACTGTATTGAACACCATCGTGGCCAAGCAGTTGAATGATTTTAGAGAAGAAGTAGATGCTTTGATCGCGGGAGGAACAGAGAAACGTCTTGCCATCATTAATGTATTGAGAAAGTGCATTAAAGAATCCAAAAATGTACGATTCGAAGGCGACGGCTATTCTGACGAATGGGTGAAAGAAGCCAAAAAGAGAGGACTATCTAATATAAAGGATACTCCAGAAGCTTTAGATGCCTTCCTGACAAAAGAAAGCAAAGAAGTATTTGGCTGCTATAATGTATTGTCAGAAAGAGAGTTGGAGGCGAGAAATGAAATTCTTTGGGAAAATTATATTATGAAAGTGCAAATCGAATCACGGGTTATGGGTGATTTGGCACTAAATCATATCCTCCCAACTGTAGTTAAATATCAAATGAAACTGATTGATGCCGCAAAAGGGCTCAAAGAAATCGGTCTTGATAACGAATCTACCTTGAATGTGATCAGAAAAATAACCGAACACAGCGAAGGAGTAAAAACTGGGGTTTTGGCAATGATCGATGAACGTAGACGCATCAACAAGATCGAAGATAGCCGCAAAAAATCCATTGAATACTGTAAGAATATCAAGCATAAGTATTTTGAAAAAATCAGATATCATGTGGACAAACTGGAATTGTTTGTAGGTGATGAAGATTGGCCATTGGTCAAATACCGCGAAATGCTGTTCCTTCATTAGAAAATGCAAATCAAATACGAAAAGCGGCATATCAATTGATATGCCGCTTTTTTTGTGCTACAATGATAATTACCGGCAAGTAAATTCTAATTCGTTATTTTTGAACCTTCAAAAAATTCATGGAATTAAAGTACTTTTTTTAGCAAATGCCAGTCATAAAACATTCGACATACAAGGCACCCTTTTGGCTCTACAACAACCACATCGAAACGATCGTTCCAGGGATTTTGCGCAAGCCGAAACCCCTGCCCTACCAGCGCCACAGGATCACCACTCGAGATGGCGATTTTCTAGATTTGGATTATTTGCAAAACTCAAATTATCGAATCGCCATTTTATCCCATGGATTAGAGGGGCATTCTGATAAGTATTATATGCGTGGCATGGCGCACGCCTTGCAAAACGCTCAATGGGATGTTTGCTCTTGGAATTGCCGCAGCTGTAGCCAGGACATAAATTTGACACCAAAGCTCTACCATCATGGTGCCACAGAGGATTTGGAAGAGGTGATAATGCACTCAAAACCCATGGAATATAAGCAGATTCTGTTGGTTGGTTTTAGCATGGGAGGAAGCCTAACGATAAAGTATTTAGGAGAAAATGGCAAAAATCTACCCAAAGAGATCATTGGAGGTATTGCATTTTCAACACCCTGCCAACTTGGATCATGCGCCAAACAACTTTCTGATCCAGACAACAAACTTTATCTCAATCGATTTTTGGGCAAACTAAAAAATAAAATAAAGGTCAAAGCTGAGCAATTTCCAGATATAATCGAAACTTCGGGTATTGATGCCATCAATTCATTTTATGAATTTGACAGTAGATATTCGGCACCTCTTTCGGGTTTTTCCAATGTAGAAGAATTTTATTCCTACGCCAGTGCCAGTAACTATATTGATGGGATTAAGCGACCGACTCTACTTGTAAATTCCATTAATGACCCGATGTTTCCGGATGACTGCTATCCATTTGAACAGGCAAAAAATCATCCATTTTTCTATTTAGAAACTCCGCAAAATGGCGGACATATGGGATATTGGCGACCGGGACAAAAACAAAGTTGGGCTGAAAAAAGAACTCTTGAATTTATCAAAGAGCAGTTTGAGGTAGATTAGCCATTCAGCTATTCTTTGGTTTTACCTCTCATTACGTTTACACCCGGGTTCATAGGATTGCCAGATGAACGCCGAAGAGTCACCAATTGTCCCGTGTGATAAATGGCATCAGCAAGTGGTCCATTAAGCAAATTCCAAAACGGGTATTCGGTTGTCTGATCCCCCCTCTTGAAAACCAATTTATAATTTTCCACATCTTTCCCTCCTTTCAGGATGTTGCTGGCAGATTGCAAATTTTCCAATGTTGCTTTGCGCGTTTCTTCAAAAGTTGACAACTCTTTTGGTTTGGAATTGACTTCTCTCTTTATTCCAGAAAGCATCGTCGAAGAAAGTACATAAATGTGCGTAATTGTTTCCATGGAATTTCGAGCCTTTTCACTTGGTTTAAAGGCCAAATCCTCTTGGGTAAGACCTTGAGTTGCCCAATAAAATCGATATCCCAACGCATCAACCATGCGCGCAGCTACACTTCCCGGAGAATACGATTCAGGATATTCAGGAATCTGGTGATAAGGCAAATCTTCCGAAATTGAAGCGCCCTGTCCACTTTGAGCAGATATTTGGTTCATTCCAACAATAGATAATATGATAAATACAATAGATAATTTCATGTGTATAATATTTACTAGTCCTGTGTCAATTCAGAAATCGGCGTCAATTCGAGCTTTCTAAATTCCACCTCAGATCCTTCAGCCTGCACGGCAATTTGGCCTTTGTTCACAGTACAGTCAAATCCATGGTTTACCATATCACCATTTACCCAAACCTTGATCTCCCGATCCAGACATTCGATAGTCATGGCATTCCACGCTCCCACTTTATGCTCAGATCCATCGGTGAGGTTTAGGATGCGCCTCTTTTTTCCTTCCGTAATGCCCCATTCATCTTTCGGACCGCGTCGGCTTACCATATCCGGGACAAAAATATTTTCCACAATACACCAGAAGTCCCCAGCGTTTTCATGCATCATTTGCACTTCTATGGATTTTGGGAACATTTTATACAATGATCGTGGTGTTGACGCATATACCAAAACACCACAATTTCCCGGCTTCCCGGCAAACCGATATTCCACCTCAAGTCGGAAGTTTTCATATTCTGCATCTGTAATCAAATGACCCTGCGGTTCACCCAAACTCACCAACATCCTATCTCGGACGATAAACGGGTTGATGGCATTGCTGGTGTCCATTGCGGGGACGTCAACATGCCAGCCGTCTAGGTTTTTTCCATTAAATAAACTAATAGACTGTGCCATGGATATTTGGGCATTTATTGCAAAAAATGCAGCAAGAATGAGGTGTTTTTTCATAGTCTATAATATTGGTCTTCTGTGGAAATTATTCATTCAGGTTTTCATGAATAGCATCCAGCAATTGACTTTCATAGTCATCGCTGTATTCCCAAAACATGACTCCGGAAATCCCTTTCTCCTTTAAATATTGCATTTTATACTTTATCGATTCCGCATCTTCATAAGAAATAAAAACGCCAGAATCTGCATTCCACAAATATGGTGCTTTGGCTGATGCATCCCAATATCTGGTAGAATCAGTATTATCCAGAAAATCCCGTACAATCGTATGGTAAAATATAATCTGCCCCACAGACTCTGCCTCCTGATAAAGTCCATTATTTTCCATGGATTTTACGCCATCCCATTGTCGCCCATAAAACGGCACACCAATATTGATTTTGCTTAAAGGCACACCAGCCTCTTCATGGAGCTTTACAGAGCTCAACACATCGCTCACCCTCGAAGTATTCATGTCAGATGGGTACAAATTGGCATGATGGCCGGTAGTGTGGTGCAGTCCGTTGTAGAAATCATAAGTCATGATATTCATAAAGTCGAGATACTTTGCCACCTCGCCCAATTCCGTATTATTGACATATGCTGTATCGGCACCCGTGGCAATGGTAAGTAGATAATGACCCTTATCTTCTTGTTTTGCACGCTGATCAAGTGCTTCGCGTGTCGCCTTCATCAGCAAGGTGAAATTATGGACATCTTCTTTTCTATGAATATTCCCGGCACCGACCTGGTTTGGATATTCCCAGTCGATATCAATTCCATCTAATTGATATTGATGGACAAAATCTGCTGCGCTTTGGGCAAACCTGACTCTGGAAGCTTCCGTTAGCGCAGCGTCAGAAAAGTTGCCTGACCAAACCCAACCGCCTACGGATACCAAAATTTTCAAATCAGGATTTACTTCCTTTAACTTTTGTAAGGTTTTGAGATCATCATCTTTAAGCGAAGTATTGTCAATATCCGTAGTATCAAACATCACCTGCCCACCAATTACGTTAGCGAATGCATAATTGATATGAGTCAGTTTTTCTGCCTGTATTTTTGAAAAATCAAAATCACGATAACCGGCCACATAGCCAACGACCCGATATTTTGTTTCAGAAAATTCATGGACCGGCTGCTCTTTTTTGACCAATCCAGAGCAAGCCACACTCATGCAGCCAGCTAATATCCAAATCGTAATTCGCTTCATATTTGAAAATTAATTTTACGGTATTACATAATTACGAATCTAATCAATTAATCCAATCCGAGATTTAACTTAAAACCTTCATTTTCCCAAAATGAATCCATACCATAAATGATTACATATCACAAATGTCGCAATGAAAACATAATAATCGCATAATATTCGGTAACATAATAAATCACTAACCAAACAACTACGACCATGAAAAGACCACTCATTATTGTCTGTGCATTATTCGCAAGCGCTTCTTTATTTGCACAAAAACTATTACAAAATGAAACTGCAGGAATGATTACACATTCGTCAGATAAGATAATGCAGCTTGCTGATGCCATTCCTTCTGACAAATACGACTGGAGTCCAGAGGATGGAGTTCGGTCAGTTGCAGGGGTATTTCAACACGTTATTCAGGCGAATTATTTCTTTGCTACAAAATTAGGAGCGTCTTTACCAGCGGGTGTAAATATGCAAACGCTAGAACAGGATTTAAACAGTAAGGATAAAATAGAACCTGCCCTAAAACAATCCACTGATTTAATCATCAGCGCCATCAAAAATGTGGATGATGGATCATTAGCAAATAAGGTGGAATTTCCATATCCCGGCGAGTACACGACTACCACAGCCATACTAATAGCGATGTCCCACTTCGATGAACATCTCGGGCAATTGATCGCTTATAGCCGAATGAACGGAATCACTCCTCCTTGGAGTAAAAAATAATTTTATCGTACCTACAAAAAAGGCCGGAATCTCTCCGGCCTTTTTATTTATCCTCTTTCCGTGGGAGGTCTTTTAGGATTTGAATCGATCAAGTAATATATTTATCTGTTGATAAAAAAGCCCCTATTTTCCATGAAACTTCAGCTTTCAATTCTTACATCGCTCGTATTCATAGTTTTCATTTCGTGCCAACAGCAGCCAAAATATCCGCTTACGAGCCATCCTGATTCAGGATCATGGCCGGCACTTTTCACTTCGGATTTGTCCAATGCCATTTATCCCGAGGGAGTTTGGTCATTTGAAGATGGGGAATTTACGGCTACAGAAGATGAGTTTCTTTGGACGGACAAAGATTATGATAATTTTGTTTTGGATTTGGAGTTCAAAAATGCTGATGGTACCAATAGCGGCGTGATCGTATATTGCTCCGATCTGGACAATTGGTTGGCTAACTCTGTAGAAATTCAGATTGCAGACAATTTCAATGAAAAATTGGCTAAAACACCAAAAAGTTGGCAGTGTGGTGCCATCTTTGGCCGCAAGCCAGCGACTAAATCTGCCGTAAAAAAACCAGGGGAATGGAACAAATACACGATCACCTGCATTGACAGTATGATCTATGTGCTGCTCAATGGCGAGCAGGTCAATGAATTTGACATGACAAAATTCACCGAAGCCAAATCAAACCCCGATGGCAGCAGAGCACCTTCGTGGCTCAGTACGCCTCCTGCCGAATTGCCCACACATGGCAAAATCGGTTTCCAGGGAAAACATGCCGGAGCCCCTGTTTACTTTAGAAATATCCGTGTGATGGAAATCCAGTGATGGAATTCTTTCTAATTTTTGGGTTGGCTTTATGGAATTTTGAGGCATTTTAATCCTTTGGGAGTGTGATAGGCTTTATGTTGGGGTATCAATAACCAACTTACTAATGAATGACATGCATATTTCAGTTCTATTATATTTTGAGACTTTCGAAGTTATGGAATAAAACTTAATCACCCAATCCATTATTTCCCCTATCAGTTGGCGTACTCCCCTCAATAAAATTTCATGGAAAAAAGGGTCTTTTTTCCATGAAATTGGGAGTGTTATTTACAGAGGTAACAGAAGCTTCATCCTATTTCTCAATGAACATATTTAACACCTCTTTAGAATCGATATCAATTCCCTTAATTTTAATTCCTGTTTTATCAATTAAGAGATTATATCGAGTCTTATGGTCTGCAATTAGAATGGGAAAATTGTTTTCTTCAATCTTAGGAGTTTGAAATGAATAATGGTGTCTATGGCCAGAGACCATCAAATCGATGCCTGCCTTGTTGAGTATTGGCACAAACTTTAATCTTACTTCAAGATCTCCATGCCATTCTTGCCCTCTGTTGTCATCATAGGGCGGAATATGCATAAAAGCTATTTTATGTTCGGCATTTTTAAATGCATCTGATTTTACAACTTCTGATAACCATTTTGCCTGTTCGCTACGATATGCATCAAAATCTGCCAATCCGTTATATTCTATGTCAGAATCAGCCTTATCCTCTCCTGAGTCTAATACAATAAACAATGTGGTTCCTATTGAATAGGTATAATAATATTTGTTTTCTGGGAAATGAAAGTATTTTTTTAGTTCATGCGCCTTTCTACCTCTTGTTTCATGATTTCCTCTTACAATAACTAGCGGTATCTTTTGTGCAAATATATCAACACATGTATCCAGTACCCCTTCGTATAAATCTGATTCCGATTCAAAGGTATCCACAAAGTCACCATCTAACAATACAAAATCTGTTTTGTCCCATTCAACTCCTTTCAAAAGGCTGCCTACTTTTGCAGTATTTTCATGCATATCGCTTAGTACTACAAGTGATACTTGTTCTTTTTTTATTGGCTGTGTTGTAAAATAAAGTGGTTCTCTTTTGTATACTTGGGTTGCCACAGTTTTGCCAAAACTCCTATCATCTTTTACTTCTTTTGAATAGATACGATAGGCATATTTTGTCGCAGGATTCAAGTTTTTTAGTGTTACACTGTGTAGTACACTTATATTTTTTAGTCCATCAGATGCATTAAATATTTTCTCTCTTTCTTTTTGATAGAAATTTGATCCGTCTTCTTTATAGTATTCAACCCATGATATAGAATTTTTAGAAGTACTCCAACCAATAGTTACTTCATTGGAAGTTAGGTATTGAAGATAGGGACCATGCGTAATTTCAAGATTTTGAGCATAAATCCATTGAGTTGAGCACATTAACAAAACAATGGCATAAAAATAGCTTTTGATATCACATTTATTTCTCATAAGTAGTTGTCTATTTTTTCAAAAAAATATGTTTTTTTTAGTATACCTATATTAGTTACAACGTTTATGAATAAGAATAGTGCGGTTTTGTATGCGAGGATTTTCCGAAGGAAAATCAGACACAACAAAAGAGCACTAACCTTTGATTAAACACTAAACTAAGCATTATTTTTATACATTGTGTGTGCCTTGAATGGTGAATATAGCTCATGGAATTGAGTGTTCCAAAGGGTGAAAGTCCCGTAAGCGCGGGAGTCGTTACCCGAAGCTAAGCAAGCGGCAAGCTCGTTTACCGTGAGGTATGGAGTGAAGTAAGCCGGATTGCGGTATCTGTACTGACGAACAGGAACTACATACCGAGGCCATTAGGTCGAATGAGGTACCACATGCTGCCGAAGTCCAAAGCTTTTCTTTCATCTTAGAAAGGAAGGTCAGTACCGAAATGAGGACAGAACGTTTAGAAAATGTCCAGCGGACATTTTTAGTGATGGGCCAGCTTGCAGGGTTGGTATAGCGGGCATAAACACAAGGATATTCACCTTACCGAGGGAGGTCTCGAACTATCGTGTTATGGTTTGAGAAGTCAGCAGAGGCCATAGTACCGATCAGGAAACGAGCTACTAAAATAAAGTAGAGGTCTCACAAGAAAGGGAAGGGCCGAACGTATTGTGAAGTGAAAATTCGTGTAGGAATACTTAGGTATAGCCTATACTTAAAAGTAGCGGAAAGATGTATCGGTGTAAAGAGCGGTACATTATGCTTTACGAACCGCCGTGTACAAGAACCGTATGCACGGTGGTGTGAGAGCCTCAACCTGAGTCATTTGGACTCAGGTCGGGCTACTCGATGTGTGCTGTGTAAGCTGTTATAAAGATGGAGGGAGGCCCTCCGGTGAGGTCTTTCAGGAGGGCTCACCAAACCACTCTTATGATGTACCGGAGGTGACGAAGGTGTGTGAAGCGATAGGAGAAAAGGCTGTTAGAACAGTCAGGTAAGAATAGTAAAGATGAGCGAGAGCAAACCTTTCGATGAAGTGGCGAAAAGACCAGTTGTTGTCAAAACCCAGTCCATATCGAGGGATTGGGGATAAGCATAGAGGTCACCTGATTACTGACTATGCGGCACCCGTCATTAAGGAGGCATGAGTACTATTCAGGCTTTAAAACGGAACCACAGGAAGCCTATGTGCTATGATAAAAGGAAAACACAAGCAGGAAGTACCTGTGAGTTGATTACTAATGAGCGCATAGGTGGCGGATGAAGCCGTAGTAGTGATGAAATCATTGTAATGATGATGGAGCGAAGGGCTTCAATTATGCAGTTTTTATTTAGAGACAACTTAGAAATTAAGGATGATTTTTAAAGAAGGGACAAAGTCAATCCCGATAACCAAAGAGATGGTTTGGGAGGCTTACAAGGAAGTCAAGAGTAATGGCGGAAGTGCAGGCATAGACCAGCAGAGTCTGGAAATGTTTGACCGTCAACGCACAAAAGAACTGTACAAGTTATGGAACAGATTGTCATCAGGGAGCTACTTTGCACCTGCTGTAAAGCGGGTGCATATCCCTACGGGCGGTAAGTTACGTCCTCTGGGAATCCCTACGGTGAGTGATAGGATAGCCCAACAAGTAATTAGGAGGTATCTTGAACCAAGGCTGGAGTGCATCTTTGTAGAACATTCCTATGGATACCGACCTCACAAAAGTGCCCACATGGCAGTGAGGGAAGTTCAGAAGAATGTCCGCAAATACAGATGGGCGATAGACTTGGATATTGCGAACTTCTTTGAAGAAGTCCGTCATGACCTACTGATCAAAGGGCTGGAACGTCATGTGTCGGAGCCATGGGTGTTGATGTACATCAGAAGATGGCTGGAAGCCCCAGTTCAGATGGAAGAAGGTAGTATCAAAACTTCAGAAGGCAAAGGCACACCACAGGGAGGTGTAATAAGCCCCTTGCTGGCGAACCTGTACTTACATTACTGTATAGATAAATGGTTAGAAATATATCATAAGTCAGCAGTGATGGTGAGATATGCAGATGATCTGATTATCCATTGTGAGAGCCATAAGGAAGCCTCTCATATTCTTACATCACTCAAAGAACGTCTGTCGGCATGTGGGCTAAGAGCCCATCCTGAGAAGACGAAAATAGTGTATTGTAAGAAAGAAGGTAGAAACCTAAAAGGCTATCCAGTGCAGTTTGACTTTCTGGGGTTCAGTTTCCAACCCCTGCTCAACCAACTAAGGAAAGGCGGTAGCTATATACAATTTGATTGTAAGATGAGCCGCAAGTCCAAAGTACGAATAGTAGGGGAATTAAGGAAACTGGCGTTCCATAATAAGAGCCAACGCGGAATACAGGATTTGGCTAATATGCTGAACCCGAAAATACGTGGCTGGATCAACTATTATGGAAGGATTAGTCGTAGAAGTCTGAAACCAGTTTTCTATTACCTACACCATCGGATGCTCAGGTGGATATTGAACAAGTTCAAGCGCTTCAAAGGTAGCAAGGTAAAAGCCGTTGCTTGGTTGAGGCGAATAACCCATTCATATCCCAACTTGTTCTATCATTGGTCATTGGGTTACCAACTGGTTTGATAGCTAATCTCGGGTAAGTTTGACTGTATAATAAGAGCCGTATGAATCGAGAGGTTCACGTACGGTTCTGTGAGAGGTTTAGGGGTGTGA
>JAUHYU010000145.1 GCA_030426345.1 Bacteroidia bacterium | reverse complement strand
TGGAATGGGGTGTTTGCTCTGACCGGAATGATCCTGGCGCTGTCTTTTACAAATGAATGGATCACCCTGGTAGGCTTCTTTTTGGTCGGGATTGGACTTTCTACGATTGTGCCGATTGTGTACGGAGCTGCCGGCAATGCTGTTGGAGTTGAGCCCAGCGTCGGAATTGCGATGGCCACCACGATTGGATATTCAGGATTCTTTATTGGCCCGCCTGTCATTGGCTATTTGGCTGACGAATTTGGCCTTAGAGTAGGTTTGGGATTTACACTTTTGCTATTTGCAATTATGATGGTTTTGATAATCCAAATGAAGAAAAAAGTGAAGTCCAGACAGGTCGCTTAAATCATGGATTTTAGAGGCTTTTTCCATGTGTTTTTATAGTATCGGGCTTTACGGCTGGAGGTGGTGAATCCAACCTTTAACTAATGACAAATATTCAATTAAGACAAGTCGTGCTGCCTCGGATATTTTATTTAAGAATCTTTCTGAATGCTGTTACTGTCTGTACTATGAGATAAGCATATAAAATTCGAGTAAAATAATCTATTAGTCCAGTAGCTGGACATAAACCTTCTATTTTACCAAAAACATCAGCAATTTGATGTGTAGGATTAAGGAATATAGCGAATAGGTTAAGATTAAAATCTTGTTGATTTAGTAAAATTAGTAAGGTATAAAAGAACAAGCCAACCGCTAGATACCAAATTGCTGACAATAACCAGTATTTACCAAAGTAGTTGGATAGAAAGCTTAACCCAAGTACTATGCCATCAGGTATATTTTTCCAGAATTTTAATAACCTAAAAGTTACAGCTTGTTCTAGGATTTTGATTTTCATGGCAGCATAACTGTCTTTACGGTTTTCTGCTATATGCTTGAGTTGAAGTATTGTTTCTTGTTGCTGCCTATAGAAATCATCTTTGCTACCCACGTTATTATATTTTAGATTAACCTTCACAGGTAGTTTAGTATTATTAAATTGGGTACTCTTTATGTTACTATCTTTCAGTTCAATGTTGTATTCACTTAAATCGGAATTTTTAAATTCTAAATTGTGCTTTAAGTCGCAATACCCTATTGAAAGAATATTATTTTTAATGCTCAATGGAGCTACATTATCAAAGCATATTTTGCTCTTACTTTGACGATCATCTTTTACATTGAACAGTTGGATATTATCTATTTTGCAACCTGAAATATGTAAAGATTTCAAATGGATATTATTCATGACAAATTGATTAATGTGTATGAATGTTATACCGCATGGTTCTTGAAAATTTTCAGAAATTATTTCAAAATGATTAATAGTTGAATCTAGTTTATCTTCCTCTTTGTGGGGTAATAAATGAAATGCAGGCATTTTATTCGGCTTACTGTTATTTATCAATATTTTACTAAATTCTGTCTTGCTGTAATTTAAATACATCTCACCGTGTGTATCACTTTCATAAAACTTCAGTTCTATTTTTTTACAATTCAGAAAATCGCCTGTCTTTATATTGCAACGTGTAATACTTATGATAGTATTTTCTATTCCCTGGATTTCAATAATAGGTGATGTGACTTTTGATAGCCTGATTTCTCTAAAACTAAGGCCAAAGGGTATTAATATTTCATTACTGACTGTGATTTTCTGGCTTTCAAAATTTGTTAAATGCAATATATTCCCATCAACGGATATATTATTGGACCTAACTAATCCCTCAAACAAAAAATCTGAACCTTCAAGAGCAATAATTTTTGAACCGAGTTGAATAAGTTGATGTTTCTCCATTACACAATATTTTGAAAAAGTGATTTACTATTGCAGCCTAATTAATTTTTGAGTTTTTCTTCAGAAGAACATAAATAAACCAGCTAATTTAGATTGATAGTAAGTTAAGAGAAAAATCAATTTTTCTTAAAAACCAAATAGGACAATTTGGCTTTGTTGCGTTGAGCAAGTACAATATGTAACGATCAAAAAGGATAGCCAATAGAAATATTCCAGATCAGATTTTCGCGGCGCCAGGGTTTGTCAAACGGGTCAATTTTATCAAAAACCCATCTTTGGCCTTCGGGTAGGTATGGTTTCCTCACAGGAAATGCCCAATCAAACCGCAATACCACCAAGTCCACATCTATGCGCAAACCAACTCCAAGACCAACGGCAAACTCCTTATAAAACTGAGTTGCCTCAAATTTGCCACCCGGTCGCAACGAATCTTCCCTTGCCAGCCACACATTGCCCATATCCGTGAAAACTGCCCCTTTTAAATAACCCAAAATGGGAAAGCGATATTCCATGTTTGCTTCGAGCTTTATTTCGCCTGTTTGGTCAATTAGCACATTATTCAAGCTATCGGGTGGTTGATAGGTGCCGGGTCCCAACGACCTTGCACGAAACGCCCGAATGCTGTTGGTACCCCCGGCATAAAACTGTTTTACATAAGGCATAACCGTCGAATTTCCATAGGGAATACCGATGCCACCCTGTATCCTTGTGGCAAGGATCGGTTCTTTGCCCATTTTGAAATAATACCGCCCATCGAATCTAAACCTGAAATATTGTGAAACAGGAGCTCCAAATATAGTGGCGGGGTTTTCAGCATTGTTATCTTTACTGGAAGTGAGGTGATGTACCAGCCCGACAAGGTTTCCAGAAGGATCTGCTCCAACTGAAACATAATATTGGGACTTGTTTGGGTTTCCGAGATGGTTGTAGATCATGTTGTAGGAAGAACCAATGATAAACTGCTCTTCAAAACTTTTGCGGATAGATGGGTTGAGCAAAAGATAATCTTTAAAGCTGTCAGAAGCATCGAGCAGGTTGGTCACGCTTATATCGATCAGCTTGAATTTATGCGTCAGATATTGGTTCTTTTTCCATGAATATTCCAATCCCGTGTTGTAGGTGTGGAATTTGTACAGGGAAACCCTCGAATAAATCCCGGTACCCACGTTGATGCTGGTAAACGGAACATAAGGCCGAGCTATTTTTTTTGTTCTAAATGGGAAAGTCTTTGGAATATCCAGATTGGCATCAATGCTCAGCTCGTAGGCGGTATCACCCTGTTCATCTTTGGTGTATTGTTTTTCGAACCTTCCACTTAGATTGACAGAAAAAAGCTCGGCCCCGCGAAAGAAGTTTTTGCTTTTGAATCCGAGCCGTACGCCTGGGCCGGCAAAGTTATTGGATTTGCTTATTGCATTGAGCTCAGCACTGACGGACATTTTTTGACTTGGGCTCAATGTCAGATAGGCATCTAGTGTTTGAAGATTTTCTGTCGATTCGGTATATCTGGTGTTGACGTATTTATAAGCCCCCAAGCCTTGTAGGTACCTCAGCGTATAGTTGTGGTCTTGCTTGGAATAAGTGCTGTCGTGGTAGAGAAAGATGCCATTGGTCAGTACATTGGGCTTTATGTAATTATCCATGCTCAAAACCGTGTATTCTCCATGAATTGTCGTGTCGGGGTGATAGTCCGACAGGCGAAAATCCTCTGCTACATATATTTTCCCGATCTTGAAAACTTCATTGGATTTTTCAGGATTGTCATATTTCAGCAAAACATTGAGTTTAACCTTGTGGTCGCCAACCGTGGAATCCGCTTCAAAAATCAAATAATCCTGATCGAAATAATAATAGCCTTCATTTTTCAATTCCTGATCTATCCGAATCCGTTCGTGTTTTAATACATCCAGATCATAGTTTTTTCCTTTAATGATTTCTGTTTCTTTTCTGGATTGGAATATGGCTGTAGAGATGGAGTCACTTGGCTGTGGGAAAATTACCGTGTCAATGATATAAGGCTGATTGGCAGTGATTTGATATTCAATTTGAACGGTTTTTTCTTTTTGATCTAGTGAGTAAGCAGACTTGGCATTGAAATAACCCTTGTGGTAAAGGCGGTTTTCAAAAGCAACGTTCATGTTTTCACAAATGGATTCATCGAACAGAACAGGGGCACTACCGAGTTTGTATTTCATCCAGTTTCTAAAGCCCTTTTCCTTTTTTGGCTCTCTGACAGAATTATAAATGGCTGCACCGGGACGCATCCAAAGAAATTTTGTGTTTGGTTTGGGAAGCATTACTTCATAAAGTTGACTATTCAGTTTTCCAAAATTGTTTATGTTTTTTTTGTCAAGATACTTTATTTTAGCCTTGCTGACCAACTTTTCTCCTTCGGATAATTTGCCCAACCCAGTGCATGAAGACATCAATACAACCAAAAAAAGCATGCAAAATCCATGGAATAATATTGATTTCCAGAGAACGTGGTTTTGGTCTGTATTGTTTTCCGTTTTTTTCAAATGCGCTTATTTTGTCCGCTGCAGTGAGTCTGTCGGTACGATTGATTTTTCTGAGTTGCCCAATGGATTTTTTTCTTTTTTGAAATGGTCAAATTCTTTGACAAAAATAAAGGCAATGCCGGAATTCTGAATTTCACCATCAAAAATATCCCATGCATTTTCGCGAAATGCCCTGATCAGGTAATTGCCTGACTCGGTCAGTTGGTAGCTCACGGCAAACTCTGTCTGCCCCACAGTGGTTTGACTTCCTGTAGAAGTTGTGGAGCCATCTAAATTGATATGGCTCTCTACTTCTGCCGATACCCGGTCATTAAACAGATTTTTGGAAACTTTTACATCCAGTTGCGTTTGGGACTGTGCTCGTCCTGTTGTATAATCATCAAAAGTGTTGACACCCATTTCCACATCCACTCCTTTTATAAATTGTCCTGTAAGCGCATTGAGTTGTTGTGTCATCAGGGCATTGACGCTGTTTCTGGCTGCTGTTGTGGCAAAACTTTGACTACCCGATGCTTCTGAGATATCCGGATTGTCAGGGATGAACGTGCCACCGACAAGCAATGCAAAAACTTGTTTGTTTAGCTCTGCAGCGTAATTTTCTTGATTTAGCATGTTGAGTTTTGATTCTAAAATAGGCTGTTCGCTGGTATATTTATCAGGAAGTTCGATGCTGAAAGAAAATATCGGATTGGAGATTTCCTGTTTGATATGTAACAAAACCTGATAGGGAAGACGTTGATTGTACATGGATTTTTCATAGCTACTGATTTCGTTGGAAACCAGCCCCACCGAATTGGTTTTTACTTCGTACCGTGCGGTCAGGTTGATATCTCCTTCCATAATATCTCCTGCCCAAGTAATCGTGCTCCCTGGATCATACACAAACTTTTTTTTGACCAAACCATAAAATGACAATTCATAATAACCCTCTGTCAATTCCACCAAGCCAGACAGCCTGCCACGCTGTGTATTGTTGTATTTGTAGTTGAGTTTTCCATTGAGCTTGAATTCGGTAATGTCTCCCGAGTTTGGATCGATAAATACTCGGAACCGCGCCTGTGGATCGATGGAAAGGTTGACCGTAAGATCAGAGGAATTCAAGGACGGGAGAAACGAACCAGGAACAAACGTATTTTCGGACGTTATGGTGTCAATCTGCTGGCTGTATTCGGTAAAGGTGACAATATTTTTATCCGTGATCAGTTCTAGATCCTTTCCTGGCATAATGTACATGATGTCGGTGTTTTTGTGAATACTGAAGTCGGAATTTACCACTATAGCAGATAGTTTGCCTTTGATTTGCACATCCATTCCTAGAGATAGCTTGCCTACAACCGAGTTGTCCTGCCCGGCGGGACTATTGATGACCAAAAATTCAGGCGAGGTCAGCGACAAATTGAAATCCGGATTGTAAATATCCCGAGCATTGATACTTCCTTTGACGGCAAGCTGATGGTTCAAACTGTCTTTCAATTGGAAATCGCCAAATTCGATCAGGTTGTTTTTTATAGAAATGGAGCCATTCGTTGATATCATGGAATTGGAAGGCTTTATGGCCATGGCGAGGTTGTTGAAGTCGAATTGTCCATTGAACAAAGGTTGCTTCAGGTTTCCATTAATCATCATTTTTCCTTGAAGGGCACCATTCAAACTTTGGACATAAGATGCTACCAAACCAGAAAAGGCATCGGCTTGCCGGATATCGGTAATCAACTCGACTTCTATTTGAGGACTTTCAGTGCTAAAAAGGGTCTTCCCGCTGATAGACAAATTGTTTTCGTTGTTTTTTAATTTAGAGGCAAATATCAAGCTGTCCCCGTTTGGCACATCCAAATCCAGACTAAGTTCGCCGAGCAGTTTTTCGTGAAAAACAAGTTCATGGATATTTAAGGCACTTTTGATACTGTTTTGACCAAAAGCATCTAGAAGATCAACAAAGCCATTTATTTCCCCAGCTAGCTGCGGTCTTTTGCTTTCCAGCAAATCTGTAACATTTAGAATAGAAAAATTTTCAAAGTTGAATTTCAGGTTTTCCCCAGTGGAAGTAGCCCATGCTTTTTGCTTTCCATTGGAAATACTGGCATTGTTGGTTAAGATATTTTTATCCTTGATCTGAATAAAATTGTCTTGACTTGAAGTCCAGATTTGCTTGTCGATGATGAGATTGTCCGGATTGAGTCTCAATTTGTATGTCGCCTGTTCATGCGCCAGTTGCACTTCTGCCCGATATTTTATAGTGTCAGGCTGCTCAAGGATTGTAAATAAGAATTTCGCTTTTTGGTTATAAAAACTCGAATGGAGGGAAACATTTTGCACCATAGACGAATCGTATGAAAACCGCGCCACATTAAAATTGGAGCGGACGGTATCCTTGTTAGAAGTCAATATAAATGAAGCATCGTCCACTTGCATGTTTTTATATTTCACTTCCGGAATCCGGATATCAATTTCAAAAAGGTCTTTTTTCCCGCTATAATTAGCCTGAAAATTTTCTATGGAAATCTCTTCCAAACCATCGACTAGAAAGTCAGTAAAAAATTCCGGCTTTTTGAGTTTCAGATCAAAGTCAAACTGAAATTCCTTTTCGCCCAGAAGCGAATCGGGTATTTGGATGTAATTGTCGAGGTGGTTGTTGAAGGCGGTTTTGAGCTCGGATATTTTGGTGTTGCCACTGAGTACAGCAGAAAAAATATCTGATTCCAAATCAAAATTGGTGTAGCTATCCCTGATATCAGCGGTGAATTTTACTTCCTTGATGTCATAGTTTTGATTTTTATTGGCCATGAGCAAGTTGGTCAATCGAATATTTGTTGCTAGGTTGTCTGTATCCTGAAAGTCCGATTGCAGGTCGATGTTGCCCGAGAGTGTCAGGTGCTTTTCTATCAATTGCATTTTGTTTAGATCGACATGTGTTAGCTGTATTTGGGCTGTTATGTTTTTGGAACTATCCATGACCGTGGCCTGTCCGTTTACTGTAAAGACTAGTGCAGAATCCTGAATATCGGCTTTGAAATTGTACGCTGATCCATTTCCATCCAGGTCGATTTGCAAGTTTTTGTATTGCCTTTTCATCAGCTCTGCAGCATCTACATTTACTTTTGCCTGAAAGGAGTTCATTTTTTCGGTCGTGCCAAACCCTTTGAATTGTCCGTTTGCAGTGATTTTCCCGAAGGTTGTATCGGCCAACAAACTTCCGGCATCGAAGTCGTGGAGATCAAAGTCTGCTGCGATAGTGTCTTTGTCCTGGCTGGCCTTGAGGATTGCATTGCCAAAATCAGATGCCAAAAAGGCATCAAAATCCATGAAATTTTTTCGATAGGAGAAGTTGGCAGAGAGGCCAATATTTTCTGGCAGACTGATCGTTTTTGGCAACAACGTGTCAGGCAAAAAG
>JAUHYU010000144.1 GCA_030426345.1 Bacteroidia bacterium | reverse complement strand
ACAAATCTATAAAGTCAACCGAGGTGTATTCCATGCTGTGCACCACCTTCTGTACCCTGGTTACCAGATAATTATACCCTAAATATGCAATGATACCTACAAACAATCCTGCCGCTGTAGTCAACATAGCTTCGTAGATCCCTGCAGATAACAGTTTAGGGCTTACCGCACCTTCTTCCTGTGCAATGGCAATAAATGCTTGAATCATTCCTGTGACTGTCCCTAAAAACCCGAGCATAGGTGCCGCTCCGGAAATAGTTGCCAAGAGAGAAAGGTTTTTCTCCAAATTATAAATTTCAATCTTGCCTACATTTTCTATGGAAACTTCAATGTTTTTTAGTGGACTCCCAATTCGGCTCAGCCCTTTACCAATCATCTTTCCTATGGGCGTGTCACTTTGCTTACAAAGCACCTTAGCACCACTTAGATCACCATCAGCTACCATTTTCTTGATATCGTCCATGAATCCAGCTGGAGTTTTGGCGGCCCGGCCTATGGTTCTAATGCGTTCTACATAAACATACACTGCCACAATAGACAACAAAAAAATAGGGATCATCATAAATCCCCCTTGCAGTATCAAACTAATTAAAGAAAGTGAATCCTGCCCCGATGCTACTGAAAGTGTATCCACCGGTGCAGTGGTTGTAATCTGTAATATTTCCATGAACTAAATTAATATCGAATTACCCAAACGTTTTCTCCAAATGAACTTTTTAGCTCCTCTGCTTTTAATGTGGCATCATTGAGCGAAGCAAAGTTAGCCACAGACAATCTATGAAACTTCTTGTTTCCTTGTGGAGCCAAAATGTTGCAAGCCATTCCTTGTTTTGCAAGCTTATTTGCATAATCTCTAACCAAGTCGACATCTATCGAGCTAGCAACAATAACCTGATAACGCCCTGTTGGCTCATTTATTTCAAATACTCCTGCCTCTTGAATAGCAGGCTCATTTACCGGTTCAGGTTGATTGAATTCTTCAGGGATAACTTCTTCTTCAACGGGCTCTTCTACAACTGGTTGTGGAGCAATAGTTTTAACAGGCTCGACAGGAGTCGTATCCCGATTTATCCACCAAAACACGCCAACTATTATAGCAATTAAAAGTAATACGCCAAATATAATCCAACCTACTGGACTTTTCTTCTGTGCGTATTCTTCTTCATAGTATGTAGACTGACCGGTTTCTTGTTCGCTGTAGACAGCACCTTCAACTGACTCAACATTGTCGTCTGAATTGCCAGAGAAATCCTGTTGCTCTCTTTCCTCTTCCCAACTTTCAGAATATGGGTCACCTAAATTTTCAGATTCTTCACTAGAATTCTCAATTTCGGGTAATCCAAAATCATCGGCATCAGACTCTTCGTTGTTAGATTGAGAATTCAAATTCTCATCATCTTCATTGTGGTGCTCTTTACCTTCCATGGAGTAAAAGTTTTGATTAATGGTTTTTGATCCTGTTTATAAACAGTAAATGTATGATAAAAAATTTGCAGGTTCAAAGCAATTTCTTATTTGTTTAACCTCAATTTACACCTGTATTATTTTGGGTGATTTTCAAATATTTGTGCTAAAAACTAACCGAAATACCCACTATGGCCAGCAACCCTCTTGTTGGGTATTGATTGTAGATTTGATAGTTGTTACCTAGCAGATTATTGACACTTACAAAAGCCCCATATCTTTCTGATAAATTATACTCTATTTTGAGGTTCAAATCCATGGCTCCATCCAACGTACTTCTTGTAGGTGTGGGATCGCGGAAATCAACGGTTTGGATGCCTCCCAAAGCAAAAATATCTGCTGAAAATTTGACCTTGTCGTAAAAATTATACCAAAACGAATAGTTCAATTCAAACTTTGGTTTGTGCCAAGCCTTTTCTACTTCACCTGTACTATATCCATTTAACTTGAGAGCGAGCGTACTGCCAATAGTATTTGACTTGAAGTATGATACAGATGCCAGAACCTGAAAAAGCGTTGTATTTCCATGATCGTATATAACCCCGAAGCGGTTAAATGATGCTGTATCATTGACGAAGAAGTACATATTTTTATAAATGGCAGAGCGAATCCCAACATCAAAAGCTAGATATTGTACCAAATTTCCTTTTACTCCAAGAGTAAAATCCAAACTATTGTTAGAATGGATTAGCGGAAAATTGCTGTTGATATAAGGATTTTCCTTAGCCATACTCTGGAAAGTCACTTCCTCCGTGTCTCCTCCGATAGATCCGTAGGCCGTGATGTTATCCAAAATGTTATATTCTGCTTTAAGTGATGGATAAATATTTGTTTTGGTGTCCCCAACGATGGTATCATTATTATTCACCACTTTCACCCCTACATCTACCATGAGGTCACCAGTGGTATAAACTAAGCCGGGAAATATCCTGAACAATGACCGATTGATTGATTCCGGATTTTTATACGAGGAAAAAAGCATACCCAAGTCTAGTTTTGCATGGATTTGGTCATTTATCTTGTATTTGCCATTGATACCACTTCTGAATCCAAATTCACTAGCGTCATACTTATCCGAAATATTATAGACGCTGCCGTAAAGTTTATATTGAATTGGAGATTCAATATCATGGTTTTTCATCTCAAAATCCAACTGTATTTCATTGAATGCCTGCTTGATCGAATCTTTGCTCACTTCAGTCCCTGGATCGTATCCATAAAAATGATACCCATCCCTGCTGTATTTAAGATCTCCTCCTATGCTGGCCTTTCGACCGATATATTTTCCAAAAAGCAGCACATTGCTATGACTGTCACCTGAGTTGCCATCATCCACCGGGCCATTTACAGAAGATAGATGTTTTAGCTTTACCCCGTAATTCCCGGTTTTGTCAGGCAAACTATTGAGTGAAGCTTCAAAGTACGGAGTGATATAATTTCCAAAACCAACTTTCAGATAGTTGCCCGGCTTTGTGGTCAATCTTTCATTTTTGAGTTTCAACACCCGCAAGTTTGTTGGTATATCGCCAATCGTCGGATTATATTCCTTGAAAGTATATTGAAGCGGTTCTGTTTCTCTGTCATTCAACGCATCCGGTGGCACTTTTTGAAAAATACGCTGAGCGGGTGGCAAGGTGATTTCCAATTCCTTATTAATCATAAACTCGCCTTCTACCACTTCACCTTCATCTTTGATGAAATCTTCCTCCTGTGCCATCGCGGTAAGAGTACCAAAGCACATGAAGATAAACACCAACCTTATTTTCAATAAGACACTCATATATTTACTTGTTTTCAATATCGTCAATCTCTAATGTATCCATTTCCACGTTCTCCAATTCAGCAGCTTTTTCCTCTAATATGAGTAATTTCAATTTTGCCTGATCCACGATTTCTTCAATCGGAGAATTGCCTACCACAGATTCCAGTGTGGCCTTGGCTTGAAAATCCTCTCCCATCTCAAGGTAGTTGTCAGCAATGAGCAGAAACGACTTGCCGAGCCAATATTCATACATAGAAAAATTGCTATTGAGCAGGAACAACTGGTCAATGGATTCTTGATACAATTGATTTTCAAATAGTAGCTCAGCGATCAGGAACAAAGCTTCTGCCCCATTTTCATCCTTGGCATTTGCCACGGTTTTGTCCAAGTATTCACGTGCTTGAGTTTTGTCTCCAAGCGCCAGGTAGGATTTTCCAAGCAAGAGAAGCGCTTCATTTTTGGCATTCAGGGCAACCTGTCCCCCATCTAAAACTTGCTTGCCATATTGTATGGATTTTTGATAGTTTTTTTCATGAAAGTTGGCCTTCATCAGACCTGTCCATGCTGTTAGCTGTTCTTTTTCTGTAGAAGAAATACGCTCTAACTGGCTAAAATAGTCCATGGATTTTTGATAGTTTTCTAGCTCAAATTCTAGCTCTGCTATGCGCTGTACCACACGACTATAGCGATTGAAGGTTGTCTTACCAACAATTTTATAATAATTCTCCAAGGCCTTATTCGTATCCTTAATCCTATAAAAAGCATCTGCTGTCAAGTAAATGGCTTCTGTAACAAATGTACTTGACGGATAAGAATTCATGAACCGCTCAAGTGCGACGATGCTCTTATCATACTGTTGATTGAAATACAAACTTTTGGCCGATTCAAATTCTATGCTCTCCAACTGGTTGCTTTCAGGGTTCGCTTTTTTGAACGATGCTAGATACTGATCAAAATCATCTGTATTCCCTGTTTTCTGTACTGTCTCCTGCAAGCCGAGCAAGGCATTGTTTGCGATTTCATGGGTGGGGTATTTACCCAAAATCATTTTATAGTCCATTTCTGCAGCCACATTATTTCCCAGATTAGAGTATGCAATCGCCCGACTCTGCAAGGCATACGGCACGTAGCTGCTCTCTGGATGATTCTTGATTATTTGTGTAAACAAATCAATTGAGAAAGTATATGATCCTTTTTCAAAATTGAATTGTGCTTTCTGGTAAAGTGTTTTGTCGATGTTTTTAGAATTGGGATAATTCTTCAAAACCACATCAAAGTTATTGTTTGCAGATTCTATATCCCCCATTATTCCATAAACAACCCCTTTTCTGAAGTAACAATAATCAGATTGTCTCGGATTTAGCGCAATAGCTCTATCAAAAACTGACAGCGATCGCTGGTATTGCTTTAAGGCATAGTGGCAATCGCCCAAGCGCACCATGGCATCAAAGTATTTTTTTTCGTTGCCAGATGCATTCGCATGATCGATGTAGTATTCAAAGTGGCCTCTGGCCTTTGCGTATTCTTTGAGATTGTAATAAGCATACCCAATTCCATATCTGGTGGGCAAATACTCCGGTGATGTCTGTCCGGCATCCGCACGGAATACCGCTGCATAAGCCGAAATGGCATCGTCATATTTAAGTGCTATAGAATATGCCTCTCCTTTCCAGTAATTGGCCTTGATCACAAAATTTTGCATAATCGGCTGCTGAAGAGATTTGTCAAATAGCTGCACAGATTGATAAAACTCACCATTGTTAAAGTATTCAGTTCCCCGAAAAAATGCAATTTGCTGATATGCCCGATTGATCCTAGGGCTGCGACTGCGCATGCTTTCGATGTGTTGCAGGGCCTTATCGTAATTTTTAGAATTGAGGTATGCCTCGGTCAGGATTTCGTCGATATTTTCTATCCGCTCACTAGCCGGATATTTGGCTTTGTAGTCGTTGATAGAGGTGATGGCCTCATCAAAATTTTCGACATCGAGATTGAGCTTGGCATACTGAAACAAGGCCTCTTCCTCTAAAGCCGGATCGTAAGAATTATCCTTAGCAATTTTAAAGGCAGAAATCGCAAAGTTCTTATTGTCAGTTTGGGTATAAAGGTTCCCAAGATAATAGGAAGATATAAATCCAAGCGTGTCGTTTTTCAAAGCGACTTTCTTGAAACCCTCAATGGCCTCTTCCTTTTCATCAGAGCTCATTTGTACATAAGCGATCCTAAAGAGCAATTCACGGTCTACATTGCCTTTTTTTCCTGTCAGGTAGGCATTGTAATATTCAGATGCTTGCGCAAAATCCTGTTTTTGGAAATAGGCTTCGCCGATGTATAAATTAATCGTCGCCTTGTCGCGGATACTATTGTCATTCAATGCTGACTTCCCATAGGAGATCAGTTCGTCATAGCGTTTCTGCTTATAATACACTTTTACCAGCAAGGATGGGATCACCGGGGCATAAGCGGTATTTTTCTCGGCTCGGGTAAAGTCATAAAAGGCGCGGTCATACTCACCTTTTTCAAAATTTAAATATCCGGCATAATAGCTGGCCGGGTACTGGTATTTATTTTCAACACGCTTGATGTCATTGAACATTTCATACGCCTTGTCGAATTTCTTTTGCGTGAAATAAGAATACCCCAATTTGAATTTCGCATCATATTGCAACTCCTTGCCCAAATTGTCAAAGTACAGCTTTTCAAAATACTTGATGGCCCCGGAATAGCTTTTTTCATTGTATTTCAGATTACCTAATTCGTAGTATGCCAAGGTAGCTTTGGTGTGGTTTGGATAGTCGGCAATAAAAGATTCTATCAAGGCCTCTCCATCATCGTTTTTCATTTGCAAGGCACAAAAAGCCACAAAATACCGTGAATCTGCAATTTTGAGCGGGTCGTCACCATCGACCAAATAATCCTCAAATGATTTGCTGGCGGCAAGGTATTTACCCTGATTTAGCAGCTCCAACCCGTCTCTGTAGGATACATCTTCTGAAGTGAAATTGAGTGAGGATTGCCCCTGCACAGCAAAAAAGGATGAAAGAAGAATGGTCAGGCCAAGAAAAAATATTCTCATAAAGTAACAGTCATCTGAAATGAAAACTTCATTTCAACTTCAAAATTGTATTTGTGCAAAATTAATTTTATTGCCAGAAGATTCATTCCTTTTCAGGGAAAATATATTCTGGTTTGGAATAGCTTGATGGGGTTTGGCGATATTTTCATTCAAAAAGTATCAAAAATCCATGTATTTACCATAGCCTGCCCGCAACCGCATCGCTTGTGCATAACAAAGAAAATAAGAGTCCAATCCCGAAAATAATCGGGACTCCAATGAACCGAAGCCTTACTTCACTGCATTAGAGCTTAATTGTTGCCAGTAGTATTTTATTCAACTTTCTTTTCAATTAGTTTTAATTCTCCGTTTTCAACTTTCCAATGTTCATAGTATTCTTTGTCCTCCGAATTATGTCCAATAACAAATCGTTCGGTCAATTTTGGAATTCCGTTTGTTAATTCATAAATATCTCGTCCGTGTTCGCAACAACCGTTTCTCCAAGTCGAATTAATTTGCTTTTTTTCGTAATCAAATTCAGGTGAAGTTATTTCTCCATAATCTTTTTTTTCTTCAAAGAGTTCATTTGTCGGATTATAAATCCAAAATAGAAAGGGAACATTCGGTCCAGCAGGAAGAAATTCCATTAGCCTAAAATCAGTTTTTCCGTCAAAATTCATATCCTCAATTGCGAATAGTTGGTCGTTTGGAAATGTTTTGCTGAAATAGTTTTTGCTCGGTTTTATGGTTTGCTTTAAGATTCCATTTTTTAGAACCTCAATTTTAGTTATTTCACAGTCAGTTTCTCCGCATTTTTTTGTCAGACAAAATTCAAATTCCGCATCTGAAAACTTTATTATTTCTTGTGAATAAAGTTCAAATGAAAACAGTATTATTAATATTAGCAGAGTTTTTCTCATATTACTGGCAACGCGCCACGGTGTAAACGCCGTGTGAATGTAGGGATTTAAAACGTTGATTGAAATAGATTGATGGGTGTTGCAGATATCCGTGGGATAGGTTTGTTGATTTTTGGGGCGGCATTTTCCGGATGTCGTTCAGCTTTGTTTGATCGGTTTTGTTTCCCAGAGGGACTGTCATATATTGGGTTTTAAATACCGTGAATGAAACAGGTGTTTCAAATGCGGTCGATCGCATGGAGTTTACACAGATGTTGTGGATTGTTTGAGAGCGTATCGGTACCATGATGCTCCGGGCATTTGTCCGTGGCGCGTTGCTGGATAATTTCGATTGCGGGAGTCGAGGTACGAGACGGAGCAATCGTAGCGAAGCAAATTATTCAGCAATGACAAGTCTATCAATCGTGCCTTGGCATGTGCTTTGATTCAGTGCGGGCATGATTGATAGATAGTGTTGTATGCTTTTGTACTTTTTAAATATAAGTATCTCAAAAGTCTCTGTTGGGCTATT
>JAUHYU010000035.1 GCA_030426345.1 Bacteroidia bacterium | reverse complement strand
ATATTTTTTGAATACTGCGGCAGTTTTGTAGTCCTCGGCTACCAACTCGCCAATGATATTATTTGCTAAACTTTCCATACTTACTTTATTTATAAATTTATTTTTTGTTGAAATTCCATTGCATTTAAAAACCGAAGCCCTAAAACAACCAAACACGCTACCTTGATCAATTCCATCCCTACATAATAAAAGTGTAGATTGGACTGCACTACTTCCTGACCCTGAATATGCATTTCAGCCCTTATGTCTAGCGCCGGAAGCAACCAAAAAGTTTGCAACAATAGCATGATAATGGGAACACAGACGAGAATATGAAACGTAGTAAACAGCCCTCCCTTCCATATAATATTGATGAGAATGACGATCGCAAACAGCCATTCTATTTTATTCAAAACACTAAATACCAGACGACCAATGCTCAACCCAATCGGCGTAGTCACCCCAGGCGCGCGAAACTTGAGCCAAGCTTCCATAAAGCTGATGGCACACACAAACCCAACCCATAAAAAAACAGATAATAAGCCAACAGGATATTTCAATTGTGCGATCATAATATTTGAGCGGTGGGATTTTGTCGGTAGTGCTCTATTTTCAATTGAAACATTTGAGCCATTTTTTCAGCCCTCCACTTGGCTTCGATGAGTTTGTCTCCCGCAAAATGTTCATCCAGAGTTTGATAAAACAGAGCCAACCATTGATCAAAATGATTTTTATCTATTGGCATGTGTGCATGTGGGGTAAATGGTGAACCAAAATATGTATGATCTTCTAGTAGTACTGTTTGCCAAAAACGATACATTTTTTCCAAATGCTCCGGCCATCGGTCACCAATCCTTGTGTTAAAAATAGGTGCCAACAACTCGTCCTCGCGTACTTTGGAATAAAACTCATCTACCAAAAGTTTTATATCATCCAGCTGCGCTATATTCTTTTTCTCTTCCATAATAAAACCTGATTATTCAACTCATTTATTCTTATTAGATATAAAGACCTTTTTATCCTTTATTGATCAATGAAAATTACCTTTTTAAGAATGTCAACCCAATCTCCAACCCTACTGCCAATTCATAGATGCTCGTATTTTCCAACATCTCTTTGAGTTCATTTCTGATATTTACAAACTTATCATGAACCGGACATGGTTCCAAAGCGTTACACTCTTTCAAACCCAAACCACAGCCGCGATAGATAGAGTCACCGTCCAAAATATCCACGATCTGGCTCAGCTTTATTTCATCTATCCTATTTTTGTCTATTTGAAACCCACCAGTTGGCCCCATCACCGAATCTAAAATATTGCTCCTCACCAATTGCTGAAGAATCTTGGCTGTAAAAGCTACCGGTGACTCGATTTCATTTGCAATCTCTTTCAAACTTAGGCGGTTATCCTCCAAAGATTGAGAGGCTATAAATATCGTAGCCCGAATGCCGTATTCACATGTTTTTGAAAACATACCTTATTCAATTCTATGCAAAGTTAGAGAATATTTTATATAGGACAAATTTATCCTACTTATTTTCTGTAAAAAATATTGATAATATTTTCAGCCTTTTATGCTTAATGGTGTTGTGCCTTACTAAAAGAAATATCAAGCACAAAAGCCTTCATTTTCCATGAAAAATGAAGGCTTTATAGTACTGCTTATTATTCTTATATTGGAAAATCTGGGAGAGGCAGGTCTTTTTACTACTAAAAAAGGAAGGAAAATCCATGGATTTTCCATGGTTTCTAAAACCCATCATTGGAGCAAGGAAGTTAAATCAAACCCCTAATAATCAGGATTTGAGCTGCCCTTTATCTCAACAATCCACTGTTAACCATATAAATATGGACCTCGACAAGTCGAGGTTGAGGCCCGGTTTCAACAAAGAGCTCACACTCGGTACTAAATAAATGTTAGGTTTGACAAACATTTTCCTTGACTCCGATGGGTAATTCTTATTTCAGTTTTTCAAAACTCTATCGCCCACTAGTTGGCCAATAGCTTTGTACAAATATAATAGATTCAATAGTTAACCTATTTTATAATCCATAAAAAAAGCCTCATATAGAGGCTTTTTTGTGTTTTATATTGAGGCGAATATTACATCATGCCGCCCATTCCACCGCCACCCATTGGAGGCATGGCAGGAGCTGCACTTTCGTCTGCTGGCTCATCAGCAACCACTGCTTCTGTAGTCAACAATAAAGCTGCAATAGAGGCAGCATTTTCCAATGCTAATCTCGTCACCTTTGTAGGATCAATGATTCCTGCAGCTACCATACCTTCAAATTTATCTTCTCTGGCATTATAACCGAAGTCCTTCTTTCCTTCTTTTACTTTCTGAACAATTACTGAAGGCTCACCACCAGCATTGGAAACGATAGTCCTTAGTGGAGATTCCAATGCTTGCCTTACGATATTCACACCAGTTTCCTGATCATCATTATCAGTTTCTACTTTAGTAAGTGCCTCGATAGCTCTGATCAACGCGATTCCACCACCAGCTACAATTCCTTCTTGAACTGCTGCTCTTGTTGCATGCAATGCATCATCAACCCTATCTTTCTTTTCTTTCATCTCTACTTCAGTAGCTGCTCCTATGTAAAGAATTGCAACACCGCCAGAAAGCTTGGCCAATCTCTCCTGAAGTTTTTCTTTGTCATAATCAGAAGTAGTCGTTTCGATCTGAGCTTTGATTTGGTTAACCCTAGCTTCAATATCTTTTGATTTCCCACCGCCATTCACAATGATCGTATTGTCTTTGTCGATGTTCACTTTTTCAGCAGTTCCTAATTCTTCCAAAGTAGCGTTTTCCAATTTGAAGCCTCTTTCTTCAGAAATTACAGTACCACCTGTCAAAATCGCGATGTCTTCCAACATAGCTTTCCTTCTGTCGCCAAAACCTGGGGCTTTAACAGCCGCTACTTTTAAAGAACCTCTTATCTTGTTTACAACCAATGTTGCTAAAGCTTCACCATCTACATCTTCTGAGATGATTACCAATGGTTTGCCAGTCTGAGCAGTCGCTTCTAATACAGGAAGTAATTCCTTCATAGCAGAAATCTTTTTGTCATATATTAAGATATATGCACTTTCAAGCTCTGCTTCCATCTTCTCAGTATTGGTAACGAAATATGGAGAAAGGTATCCTCTGTCAAATTCCATACCTTCTACTGTCTTCACCTCAGTATCAGTACCTTTTGCTTCTTCGACAGTGATCACACCATCTTTGCCTACTTTTTCCATGGCATCGGCGATCATACTACCGATTTCTTTGTCGTTGTTGGCAGAAATGGTCGCAACCTGTGCGATTTCATTTGTGTCTTTGATTGGTTTGGATTGCTTGCGTAAGTTTTCCACTACCAAAGCAACAGCCTTATCAATTCCCCTTTTCAAATCCATTGGGTTGGCACCAGCTGCTACGTTTTTGATTCCGTGAGCAAAAATAGATTGGGTTAGAACGGTGGCTGTTGTAGTTCCGTCACCAGCATCATCAGCAGTTTTAGACGCCACTTCTTTTACCAACTGAGCTCCCATATTCTCAACAGGATCTTTCAACTCAATTTCTTTGGCTACTGTCACACCATCTTTGGTAACCGTAGGTGCTCCAAATTTCTTGTCCAAAATCACATTTCTGCCTTTTGGCCCTAATGTTACTTTAACCGCGTCTGCAATAGTTTCAACTCCCTTTTTAAGTTTTTCCCTAGCTACGGTGTTAAAAAAAATTTCCTTTGCCATTATATTATAATTTAATTTTTCGTTTAAAATTGATTACTAGACAATTGCTAAAATATCTGATTCTTTCATCATCAGATAATCCTTTCCATCTACCGTGATTTCTGTACCGGCATACTTTCCGTACAGCACGGCATCACCTACTTTTACAGTTAATGGCTCGTCTTTCTTACCATTGCCAACAGCAACTACTTCACCTTTTTGTGGTTTTTCTTTTGCAGTATCAGGGATAATAATTCCAGAAGCTGTTTTTTCCTCAGCTTGTGCAGGTTCGATTAGAACTCTGTCTGCAAGCGGTTTGATATTTAATTTTGACATCGTGTTATAAAAAATTTAGTTTTGTTTAAAATCTGAATGATGCTATAACATTTCCTGTGCCAAATGCTAAATGGCATAAAAACATGCATTTCATCTGCCAATATTACAGTCGGGTATTTTAAATCTGTCAGGTATTGACATTAGTTGACAGGTTTATTCTGATATTTTTTAGAGTAATTCTAAAATCAGAATGATCAATTGGCAATTTTAATTTCCAAACTAAACCGACATAAGATTAGTATGAACAAAGACCTACCTATATAAAAAAATAAACGAAATGTATAAATAGCCTTTTACTAGTGACAGAAAGCCATGACCACTTGCTTATTAGAGCACAAAATGATAAGAAGATGATAGATAAAAAATGCAGCTAGTGCTGCATTAAATTAATACTATTCATTGCTATCCTCGACCAATCCATCGAGTCCTGCATCAGCATCTGAAGCGTCTACATTGCCATCGATTGGCGCAGTATTGCTCGCCGGAGGCAATATAACCTGCTCTTCTGCACGTTCGAGCGTAGGACTGCTCATTCCTGGGTTTTTTTCGAAGTCAACTAAATATACATGCGTAGATAAACTCAATACAATCAAGGAAATCGCCAAACCCCAGGTCAGTTTTTCAAGAAGATCTCCTGTTCTTTTTACACCCATGACCTGACTGGTTCCTCCGCCACCGCCAAACTGGCTAGAAAGCCCTCCTCCTTTGGAATTTTGTGCCAATACTACCAATATCAATAGCAATGCGGCAATGACAATGAGTGTAATAATAAATGTGAACATCTCCCTACTTTTTTATTTCTTCAATTCGAGCCGCAAAGTAAGCCTTTTTTTGCGGTAACTTCCAAATTAATTTCTTATAAATATCAATCGCACGGTCCTTCTTTCCTTGCCTTAACAATATCACGGCAAGGTTTTCAGAAACTAAGTCATCTCCGAATATTGTGCTTTTTTCTGAAAGGTCTCTATTGATCTGCTCGGAAGACTTTTCCGATTCCTTTTTTATACTCCCTATGCTAGGTTGCTCTATTATAAACTTTTCAATAAGTTCATTCTGAACAACAAGCTTTTCTGTAGTATCAAGATTTCCGGTCTCTTGATTTTTTTCTATTTCATTCAAGAAAAAGACATTGACTTTACTGTCTATCTGTTCATCCTTTTCTAAAATCTCATTAAGCTTCTGTTGCTTGGCCGTTTGTTTTTTCGGGACACTGCTTGGGGCGGAAGGGGTTTTCTTTCTCTTAGGGGGCTTTTCAGATTTTTCCTCTGGTAATCGTTCAATAGACGTACTCTCTTCCGGTTCGCTTACAGACTCATCATCATTCAATTCAAGGAATTGAAACTGTTTCCTAAGGGACTTCAATCGTTCGAGATTTTTTAAAACCTCATCAAAAATTGTTTCGCTCTCATTTTTAATTATGCTTTCCCTCCTCGAAGTATCCTCATTAAATTTCTTTTCTTCAAGAGCAAATTTTGGAAGATCCTGATACAAATCAATGGCATTATTCTTTTTTAGATACCCCTCCTGCTGAATGATCTTTTTCAATACAGACCTATCTCCGGAATATAGAGCTGCCTTGGCCAAGTATCTATTTTTTCCCAGGCTATTAAGCTGAAACTGAACTTTAGCCAGCAAAGCATGAAGCATTTGGGCATAAGGAAATTCTACAACTGCCTCTTTCAACAGAATTAAATCCTCTGTCGTAGCTTTCTTCGGGTCGTTAAGCAGTATGTTGATTCTTTCAGTTTCCACTAATTGTTTTTTTGGCTACCAGTTTGCCACCGATGCATTAAAAATATCCAAGACGATTGCATCATAAATTTCTTCTACCAAAGTTGGCTCGATACTGTTAAAGTCCTCCTTTTCAGGATCGTAATCTTGATAAAATGAGAAACTCTGATTTTCAAAATCAAAACTATCATCTTGTGTGTTTAGATAAGTCACCTTCACAGTAATTGTCAGCCTTTGAAGTGCCGCTATGTCTGTGTCTTCAAAATTTTGGCTCCCCGATGCCCGAGGTGCCATTGGAGCCAGTCTATACCCAACAATGCTCCCTTCCAACTGCAAGTCTCCTTCTGAAGGCACCAGTGTAAGACTAGTATTTTGTTGGTAATAATCTTTGATTTTTTCTGTAAATAATTGACTTAGGTTTGGTGGACCTGTACCCACTTCATCATAAAATGTCTGTATGGAAATCGTCTTTATTTCAGGAGAAATATTTGCCCCTGTAAAAGAGTATACTCCGCAAGCAGTCACAATGGCCATCAGTAAAAACAAAAAACTAATTTGCTTAATCATCGATTTCAAATTGTTTTATTTTTCTATACAACGTTCTTTCCGAGATACCTAGATCCAATGCCGCGTATTTTCGTTTGTTATTATTTTTTCTTAATGCCTTGATAATCAACTCTTTTTCTTTTGCCTCAATTGATAGCGATTCATCTCTTTCCGTTTCATGCGATATGTCCTCCACATTATCAAAATCATAATCTTCTTTGGATGAATCAATCATGTATGGGCTGCTGACCATTTCTTTTGAAACAACAGGATCAGGTGCATTCCTGAAAAAATCGGCAGCCGCAGTATCCGTGCCGTTATGATCCACAGAATCATCACTAATCATCCCATGCACCAGCTTTTTTAGTTCATTCACGTCTTTGCGCATATCAAAAAGCACTTTATAAAGAAGTTCCCTTTCCGACATACTTGACTTATCCTGATCAGGTTGCTGCTTGTAAAGTGTTGGCAAATAATTACTTTCTGCCGGTAAATATTTCAAAATCTTCTCACTATTAATTTCGCGCTCGATTTCAAGAACGGAAATTTGCTCTACTAAATTTTTTAATTGTCTGATATTTCCAGGAAATCGATATTTAGATAAAACAACCTTGGCATCTTCTGTCAGATGCAATGGTTTCACCTTATATTTTTCAGAAAAATCCGAAGCAAATTTTCTAAATAATAATTCAATATCTGAACCTCGCTCTCGAAAAGCAGGCACATAAATAGGTACTGTATTTAACCGATAATATAAATCCTGGCGAAACTTTCCCTTTTCTACTGATTCCAATAAATTGATATTTGTAGCAGCCACAACTCTAGCATCAGTTTTAAGAACTTTAGAAGAACCAACTTTTATAAACTCACCATATTCCAACACCCTAAGCAGTCGGGCTTGTGTTGCCAGTGGCATTTCTCCTATTTCATCCAGAAAAATAGTTCCGCCATTGGAGACTTCAAAATATCCTTTTCGCGCTTCGTGCGCTCCAGTAAATGAACCCTTTTCATGACCAAACAACTCAGAATCAATGGTTCCCTCCGGGATTGCACCACAGTTGATAGCTATGAATTTTCCATGCTTTCTGGAACTTAGATGATGGATTATCTTGGAAAAGGACTCCTTACCACTCCCACTCTCTCCAGTTATCACCACCGTCATGTCAGTAGGTGCCACTTGACTGGCTACTTCGATGGCGTGATTGAGCGGTGGCGCATTGCCAATGATTCCAAATCGTTGTTTTATTTGCTGAATTTCAGGATCGTTCACTTTATATTTTTTTCACTATTCAACGACTTTTCCGATGAGCGTGCCACCTGTGCAATCATGCACCAATACATTGACATAATCTCCCTTTTGATGTTTTCCTCTAGGAAAAACCACAACTTTATTGGCACTATTTCTACCTTGAAGATCTTCTTGTGACTTTTTAGAAAATCCTTCTATCAATACCTTATGGATTTTATCTATATCCCTTTTATTGCTGTTGTGGGATATTTCTCTTTGTTTGTCAATAATCTCGGTAAGCCTTCTCTTTTTTACTTCTTCCGGAATATCATCTTTATATTTCTTTTCTGCCAACGTGCCAGGACGTTCTGAATACATAAACATATAAGAGAAATCATACTGCACATATTCCATGAGTGACACGGTTTCTCGATGTTCTTCTTCAGTTTCCGTACAAAATCCCGCAATCATATCGGAAGAAATCCCGCACTCTTCTCCTAAAATACTACGAATGGCGTCTATCCTCTGGATGTACCACTCCCTGGTGTAAGTACGGTTCATCATTCCCAAAATACGAGAATTGCCGCTTTGTGCCGGCAAATGGATATAGTTGCAGATATTCTCATACTGTTTTATAGTATAGAGCACTTCGTCGGTAATGTCTTTGGGGTGGGATGTAGAAAACCTAACTCGCAAATCTGCGTCTACCTGAGCAACCATCTCCAGCAGGTTAGCAAAATTCACAATTCCTACGTCCTCTGATTTTTCGTTCTGAGTTTTGCCTTTTATATCTGAATTGGGAGACCATTTGTAGGAATCAACATTTTGCCCTAATAAAGTAACTTCCTTGAATCCTCTTTCAAATAAATCTTTTGCTTCATCCACAATAGAATGTGGGTCACGGCTTCGTTCCCGACCTCGTGTAAATGGAACCACGCAAAAAGAACACATATTGTCACAACCACGCATGATAGAAATAAAGGCAGTAACTCCATTAGAGTTGAGCCGTACAGGACTGATATCTGCATAAGTTTCTTCTCTTGAGAGAAAGGTATTCACGGCTTTTTGGCCACTTTCAACCTGACTAACCAGATTTGGCAAATCACGATATGCATCAGGACCAACTACCAAATCCACGATTTTCTCCTCTTCCAGCAATTTACTTTTTAGCCTCTCTGCCATGCAACCAAGAACTCCTACTGTCATATTTGGCTTTTTCCTCTTTAGTGAGTTGAAAAAGCTCAATCTTTTACGCACTGTTTGCTCGGCTTTATCACGGATGGAGCATGTATTTATCAGGATCAAATCGGCGTCAGTAGATTCCGACGTGGTGTCGTAGCCATCCTTTTCCAGAATAGAAGTGACGATCTCACTGTCCGAAAAATTCATCTGACAGCCGTAACTTTCCACATAAAGTCTTTTTTTACTGCCTGTGTTTTTAGTAGTGCTTTTGCGCACTTCCGGCGTAACCTTATCTTTTTCTGAAATTATCCCGATATCGCTGATTACATTTTCCATTCGTATTCCTGTTATTTATTCATGATCCAGAAACAGGCTGCAAATATAATGATTAAGAATGCATTATGACAGATTGGCAGAGTTAAAATCAAGAATATGATTAAAGTTTTTTTTTAAAAATTTACAAGTCAGGATAGCACCTCCATGAGCGATTCTGCCTTGAGCAGGCATTCCTGATATTCGTGTTCAGGGTCTGAATCATAAGTGATCGCACTGCCAACGTGAAATGAAACCATATTTGTGGCAGCATTGTAAATGATAGACCTAATCACAACATTAAAATCAAAATCCAGATTTGGGGTAAAATATCCAACAGCCCCAGAGTAAAGACCTCTGGCAGAATTCTCCAAACTTTCGATTTCCTGCATGACACGAATCTTGGGAGCACCAGTCATGCTGCCCATCGGAAATGCATTTTTGATAATATCAATATCTGTCAAACCCATATTTTCTTTGCATTGTGCAGATACTGTCGAGATCATCTGGTGCACTTTTTCAAAGGTGTAAACCCCAAATAATTCTTCTACCTGCACACTTCCGGTCTGAGCACTTTTTGCTAGGTCATTGCGCACCAAATCCACAATCATGAGATTTTCTGCCTTTTCCTTCTCGCTTTGTCGCAAAGCCCGTTTCAGCCTTTCGTCTTCCTCTTGGTCATGGCTTCTACGGCTCGTTCCCTTGATGGGTTGAGAAATGATTTTATTTCCTTCCTTTTTTAAAAACCGCTCTGGAGATGCACAAATGAGATGCGTTTTATCAAATCGCATGAAAGAAGAAAAAGGCATAGGTGATATGGCATTGAGCTTTTGATAGCTCGAAAGTGGGTCAAAACCCATGACCTCTGCCACGAATTCTATGCAATAGTTCATCTCACAAAATTCCCCTTCCACAATAGCTGACTTGATCTTTTGCACGTTGCCAACATATTCTTGTTTAGAAGTAGAACAAGTTAAACTCCCCACCGATCGATGAGGTATGCTTGTATGTCTTTCTTGTAAAGCAATTTGTTCATAGTAAATATCCGGATCATCAAATGATTCAATCTCGACTTGATTTTCATGGATTTTGAGAACTATTTCGGGAACGTAAAACCCTAGGTGGGCAATAGGTATCGTCGATGGGTTTTCGCTTTTCAGGTCTTCTATTTCATTTTTCAAATCATAGCTCAAAAAACCATACAGCCAATCTTTGGGTGATTTTAAAAGCCCATCTAATTTTCCAAAAGAATTTTCATTTGATTCTATAAACTCCTTTCGCCCTACAAAAAGCAAATTGGCAAATGCGCCATGCAGCGCCGGATATCCATTTCCATTAAAAAAAGAGAAATATTCATGTCCAGCCGCCCAAGAGAGCAACTTAGGCAAATCGGAAGGAGAAAAGGGATATTTTTTTGATCTTCTTACGGCCATAAATCCAGCTAAGCCACAAAGGTATTTATTGTATAAATCTAACATAGACTTATTGGTTTTATTTTCGAGCCCTTATAATTCAGCTTCGCAATCAGATCAAATAATCGATCCAAAACCTAATCTAATATTGTTAGGAAATTCCTGAAGGAAACCTTTTCTGAAACAGGCTAGGGGTTTCCCCTGTCAATTTTTTGAATTGTCGGTTGAAGTTAGAAATATTATTAAAGCCACACTCATAACCGGTCTCAGCGATTTGCTTATGGCCTTCCATTAGCAAACGTTTGGCATAATTTACCCTAATCTCTGTGATAAATTGGATACATGTTTTGTTCGTACGAGCCTTGAAATATTTACAAAACGCCGTCTTGTTCATGTGTGCAACATCAGCCAACTCTCCCAATGTTATTGACTTATTAAAGTTGTTCATCACAAATTCATACACACGATCCAGTTTTCTATTTTGCGTAATATTAATATTCTCCACAAAATCCACACTCGATAATACCGTAGATTTAAAATCATCGGAGATCTGTTGGAGGATAATCAATAGTTCTAAAACCCTGTAAAAAGGGCTAAGCGCCAGCATATTTTCTATCCTGTCAGTAATTTGCGAAGTCATGTATTTTGAGACCTTTATACCCCTCTTGGACGATTCAAGCAAATTCAGAATAGGTTCCATTTCCGGGATTTGCAGATAATCTTTACCGAGAAAGTGATTTGAAAAGTGGATGACAATGGCTTCTGCATTTATGGCACTTCCGCTATTATCATATTCTATATAGTTCTTTAGCATATGGGGCAAATTATTTCCCAATAAAATCAAATCGCCCGGCCCAAAATGGCCAATGTGATCACCAATAAAACAAGTGCCTGTACCCTTTAGAATGAACACCAGTTCAAGTTCTTTGTGAAAGTGCCAAGGGTTTTGAAATTGAGGTTCAAGGCACTTCCTGATGGAAATGGATTGATTCGTTTTGGAATCAACTAAAATAAGGATTGGCTTCATTTATTCTCCCTAAGGCATTTAATCAATTTTATTCAATAGTATCCTGATCATTTCGGATTTGTATTGATTTGTTTCTGTATTTGTGATCAAATATTCGCAGGATATAATATTTTAAGTACCAATATGCGAATATAATACAATAGATAGTGATTATTTGACAAGAATATATACGTATCAAATAATATCTTTAACTTTTAAAAAATAAGTATTGGCCAAAGCAAAGCACTCAAATGAAAGTTGGTGAAATAGAATATACATGGCATAATGACAAGGAGCTTTTTCATTTAATGAAGTCACATCTTTTCTCAGCGGTGATAGGTGATGTCATGGATAAAATGGGGTTTTTGAATCAATTTTTACCTCCACAGATCAAACCATTGCAAGACGACATGCTGTTGGCAGGCCGAGCCATGACCGTTTTGGAAGCGGATGTCCACAATGAAATTTCGGGAAGTGGTAACAATCCAATATTGGACAAGCCCTTCGGGTTGATGCTGGAAGCTTTGGATGATTTGAAGGAGGACGAGATTTATATCTGTACAGGCTCCTCTCCTACTTATGCACTGTGGGGCGAATTGATGAGTACCCGTGCCATAAAACTTGGTGCAACAGGAGCTGTGGTCAATGGATATTCTAGGGACACAAACGGCATTCTATCCATGGATTTTCCTACGTTTTCTTATGGTAGATACGCACAGGATCAAGGGCCTCGGGGCAAAGTGATTGATTTTAGAGTTGAGATAGAAATGGGTGGTGTAAGAATTCAGCCTGGTGACATTGTCTTTGGTGATATTGATGGTGTATGCATTATTCCCAGGAAGATTGAAAAAGAGGTGATTGAAGCAGCTTTAGAAAAAGCGATGGGGGAAAAGCTTGTAAAGACAGCCATTGAAAATGGCTTGGGGGCTCGTGAGGCATTTGATAAATTTGGTATTATATAACCTATGAATTTCAAAGGAAAAAACATTCTCGTTACCGGAGGTGGTGGTGCAGGTGTTGGAGCTGGCATTTGCAAAGTGCTATCGGAGGCAGGGGCTACCGTCATCCTGAACGAAAAAAATATTAGCAAAGCCGAAAAGGCTGCTGCTCAATATAAGAATGCAGTTCCTGTTTCAGCAGATGTCAGTGTCGAATCGGAAATAAACCGAATGTTTGAAGAATTGACAGAAGCTGTTGGTCCAATTCATGGGTTGGTCAATAATGCAGGAGTCGGCTTGAGCAAGGTGGCTCATGAAGCAAGCATAGCAGACTTTGACAGATTATACCACATTGACATCAAAGGTGTTTGGATGGTATCTAAAGTGTTTGTGCAAAAAGTGTTAAATGACAAAGCCACTGGAAACATCGTCAACATCTCCTCCGTTCACGCCAATGCCACCATGTCTCGATATGCCTTGTATTCTAGCGTAAAATCCGCTGTGGAAGGCTTGACTACGGGAATGGCTGTGGAATTGGGCAAACATAATATCCGTGTCAATGCTGTCGGGCCAGGATATGTGCATGCCGAGCAAAATTATGACTTGATCAAAACATGGGCTGACGACCCGGTCAAATGGGTAGAAGATTACTTTTCTGATCATCAGGCCATGAATTTTGAAGTCCTCCCTGAAGACTGTGGCAACGTGGTAGCCTTTTTACTTTCTGACTTGTCAAGAGCGATCACAGGCCAAACCATTTATGCAGATGCAGGATCTGTCTGTCTATTATACAACCGTTCATACACGGAAACCACATGAAAATAGAACGAATATCATGCTTTGAAGTAATCGTGCCTGCCCACGATGGGGTTGTGGACAGCAAAGGCATGCAAAAACCATTGCACAAACTTCCAGTTGGCTCCAAACCTGGCTGGTCTGTACAGTTCGACCAAGTTGCCAAGTTGATCCTGAAAATGGAACTGGACAATGGGGTGATCGGCTGGGGTGAACTGTACAGGGGCCACGATTGGAAAATGGTGGAGGACATTGCGAACGTGCTCATTGGCATGGATTTAAGAGGCATTACACTACAAAAACTTCCTTTCACCTTTTGCAGGGAATATGACGGGTTTGAATGTGCCATTTGGGATGCTTACGCGAAATCATACCAAATGAGAGTAGTTGATTTGCTTGGCGGTCCTGTACAAGAAAAGATTAAAGTAGGGGCTTGGAGCAGTCATCGGCATATCGAAGAAATTGGTTATTTAGCCAAAAAATATCTCGATCAAGGATATGATTGCCTCAAATTCAAATGTGATCTAGAGGATGATGTGGTAGGTTGGTGCAGCGAAATCAAATCTGCCGCACCTGGCATGAGCGTGATCCTCGATCCGAACGAACGGTGGGAGAATTCCGGAGAGGCCCGAAAACGGCTGGACGTATTAAAAGAAATTGGCAATGTGCTGTGTCTTGAAGACCCAATCCCGAGGTGGCAACTGAATGAATATTCCAGATTGAGAAGTTATGGTTCTATACCAATAGTATTGCATGTTTCATTGCCCTATATTTTGCATGGGCAAAAAATTGAAGATGCTATTCGAGCCATTCAACACGAAGCAGTTGACGGATTTAATTTCAATTGTGGTTTAGCCAATTTTCAAAAGTTAGATCACGTTGCCACGGTTGCTGGCTTGCCTTGCTGGCATGGATCTGAGATAGATCTTGGCATATTGGAAGCGATGTATGTTCATTCGGCAGCTGCCTCAAAATCCTGTGTATGGCCCAGTGACATTTTTGGCCAATTGATCCGAAGTCATGATTTGCTAAAAAAACCATTAAAAATCCATGCGCCTTATATTGAACTACCCAAGGGCGACGGCTTAGGTGTGGAACCTGACGAAGCCGCTATTAAGGAATTTCAAACATCATTTAAAAGTTATACAATATGAGTTTGTATCAAAATCCATTTATTCCAGAAGATGACCGGAACAGCCTTTGGGAAATGCTGGTTAAGCGCGACATCAAAGCATTTGTATCGCAGGATTGGTCGATGGTGCAGCAGGATTTTATTGAGGAAGGTTTTGTGGGGATAGACGGACGGCATTTGGGCAATCCCGATTCATGGAGATTGAATTTCCCTACGCTAAGCGTTTACAAACAACTTTGGTTGGAACAGGCAAAAGACTTTGCAATGACTGAGTGGACAACTAATCCCGAAATTGCTCTGTACGAAGCAACGACCTTAAGGGATATCGAGGTCATGGGAAATACGGCACTTTTACATAAAAAATTCGATGGGGAAATAGTGAAGAAATCCGGTGAAACTATTCAGCTAAATTGGCAAACACTTTATACATGTAGGAAAATCAATGGCTCATGGAAAATAGCAGGTTTTACAGGGTATTTACCGCACCCAATGGGAACAACCAGTTCGGAAAAACCCGCTAAACAGCAACCTAAAAATACATCACAACATGTCACAGCTGGGCCGTATTCCCCCGTATTACAAATAAATCCAGGCCAAATAATCGTAATTTCCGGACAAGCAGCTATTGATAAATCAGGAGCAATAATCGGGGAAACCATCGAAGAACAGACAGAATTGACCTTAGAAAATTGCAAAGCGCAGTTAGAAAGCGGTGGTGCTTCCATGAATGATGCTTTCAAGGTAAATGTATATTTACAGGACTTGGATGACTGGCCACGGTTTAATGAAGTTTATAAGAAATATTTTAAAGACCCTTTACCTGTCCGCACGGCGGTTCAAGCCGGCTTGCTAGGAACACTTATGGTAGAAGTTGAAATTTGGGCAGTAAAAAAATGATTTGGGATCAACTAACATCACCTGAAATACAAAAGCTAGGTCGTAATATCCCGGTAATTTTTCCGGTTTCAGCTACTGAGCAGCACGGTCCTCATTTGCCATTGGCCACAGATCGAATGATTGGTGAATTCTTTTGTAAAGAATTAAACAAAGCGATTACTGACAAGGTGCTCATCTTGCCCATCATGAGTATTGGTTGCTCAGAACACCACATGGGTTTTGCAGGGTCTTTGTCGATCCAACATCAGACATTTCTCAATCAGGCCGATGACGTGATGAATTCAGTCGTCCGTCATGGGTTTAAGAATATTATTATATTCAACAGCCATGGAGGGAACCTCGCAGCAGGCCATATACTTATGGAAAAATTTGGTTCAGAAAATCCTGAGATTCAGGTAGTACTAGCCACTTGGTGGAAATTAGCATCAGAGTCACTTTTCGAATTAAACGAATCTGGCCCGGGCGGTGTCGGACACGCAGGCGAATTCGAGACATCTCTCATGTTGCATTTCGCACCAGAATTGGTCAAACTTGATCTAGCAGAAGATATCAAAAACATCCATGGGTATGACTGGGCAGAAATGGATATGTTGCGGGGGGCCAAAGCTTCTATATACAGAAGTATGAAAGCCATGACCAGCAATGGCGTATATGGAAATCCAAAAATGGGTACAGCTAAAAAGGGAAAGCAGATAACAAATCTGGTCATCAATGAATTGAAAAATATTGTAGCTGATCTTTATAACTCTAAATTAGTTTAAAATAAATAAAGCATCCAAAATCCATAAATAATGAAGATAAATTCCGTCTCGGTAAAAATCAAGTTATACCTATTGATCTTAAGTTTCATTACTTATTCATGTAACCAAAAAACTATAACGGCAGATTATCTCGGCATAGAATTATCCAACAATAGTGCCCCTATTTCCATTAAATTGGAGTTAAACAAAAAGCAGGAAGCCGCTGCCAAAAAAGGACAATTGGCACTCGTCGATCTTTCTACAAAAAAAACCATCCCAATTCAGATGGAAGGCATCAATAATAAATCAGGTACAATAGGCGTAATTATCCATCCAAAACAAGAGACAAAACCGACTAGATTCAAACTAGTGAAAGATCTATCTAGTGAAAGTGAAGTAAAAGCTTATTTGGATTCCAGCACCGGACAAGTGATTATTGAAGAAGCAGGCAATAAAGTACTGCAATATAATTATCAAACAGTTTATGAAAAGGATGTCATCCGCAATGGAAATGGCAACAATAAAAAAATTGACTATTCTAGCAAAGTAGGAGGGATTTATTACGAAGAGTATTTAAAGTCTCACCCCGAATACCCAAAAGATACAGCCGTAACATCCGCCATTTATGCCATTCCTCGCAGCGACTATATTCATCCACTATACGGGCTGAATGGCGAAATGCTTACTAATGACTGGCCAGATACGGGCCATCCACATCATCGCGGCATCTTTTGGGCTTGGCCGGAAGTACAGTACGGTTCAAAACGTGGTGATATATATGCACTGCAAACGATATTTGCACGGCCAACTGGAAATTTAAAATTAGTTAGTGGACCGGTGTTTGCTGAAATTAATGCCGAAAATCTGTGGATGTGGGAAGACGAAAAGCCTATCGTGCGCGAACACGCCATAATTCGTGTGTATCGTGCATCTAGCGACGACCGCATTATCGACTTGACCATAAACCTGCAAGCATTGGAGGATAGCGTCACAATTGCTACACGGTTTACAAACACCTACGGAGGCCTAAACATAAGAATGCAAACTCCAGAATCGCAGGATATCTCATATTTTACAGATGAGAAAAACTCGGAACCATTGCGTGCTTGGTCTGATTTTAACGGGATTTTCAAAGGAAATTCATCAACCTCCGGTTTGATGGTATTGCAACATAAAGGAAACCCAGAATATCCTGGCGTTTGGAGAGATTACCCAAATTTGGCCTGGGTGCAACCCACCTTTCCGACTCCAGACACAAGGTTTCAACTCAGTACAAATCAAGCTTTGACTCTCCGTTTTAGACTAATAATCCATAGCGGAGGAAAGCCGAATGTAGACGTTTCCAAAAAATATTGGGATGCATATAATTCTAGTTCAACCCCACTTCAATATTTAGAATAAATTATATTTAAAAAAATAACACATTTAGAACCATGGAAAACAACACACATTATACTCGTAGAAAATTTGTAAAAGCAACAGCAGCCGCCGCCGTCGGTGCTCCTCTTGTCCTAAAATCATCGGTTATCCATGGGAACCCTGCCCCAAGTGATAAAATCAACCTCGGCATTATTGGGTGCGGAGGTTTGGGCAAAGCCAACCTGAAAGCATGTATGAGCCACAAAGATGCTGTCTTGGTAGCAGCATGTGACGTATGGAAAGAACGGCTCGACCCTATTGTAGAAAAATATAAGGGTACTTGCACTGGCTATTCAGATTTCCGAGAATTACTACAGCACAAAGGGTTGGATGCGGTGATCATAGCAACTCCAGCTCATTGGCATGCGATTCAGGCTGTTGCTGCTTGTGAAGTAGGTGTGGACATTTATTTGCAAAAACCCATGACCATGCATTTTGGTGAGAGCCTAGCAGTGCGCAATGCCTTCCGCAAACATAATATTATTGGTCAAATAGGTACGCAAATACATGCAGGTGAACATTATCGTCGAATGGTTGAACTCGTTCGCTCTGGAAACCTTGGTGATATTGGCACTGTACGCACGTTCTTTGTGATGAACGAAGCACCCAACGGCATAGGCAAAGGAAATAATACGAATAACTTTCCTAAAGGATTGGATTGGGAAAACTGGGTTGGCCCGGCACGGATGCAACCCTTCAATCCTAATCTAGTAATTGATGCTTTTTACCATGGCTTTTGGGATGATTTTAGCGGCGGATGGACTCCTGGCATGGCACCTCATATTACAGATTTACCCATTTGGGCCTTGAATTTGGGATTACCGACAGAAGTGAGTGCTGTTGGTGGTCGTTACATCATAGACGATGACGGCGATACATATGATAGCCATGAGGTGTTATTTCGCTACCCAAATCTTACCATGACTTGGATGCTATCGTTGTCAAATAGCTATGGTTTTGATTTTTTGCGCGAACAGAAGAGTCAACGCCGGTTAGGAATATATTTTCATGGAGTTAATGGCACTTTACAGACAGATTATGGTGAGCATACTATCAGACCTGAAGGTGATCGCATGAACGGCATGCAAACACCGCCTAAATCCATACCGGCATCACGGGGTCAGGAGTTAGAATGGATGGATTGTATTAAATCTCGCAAACAGCCAAGCTGTAATCCAGACTACCATTTTAAAGTCGATGCACCAATCCAACTCAGTACGCTTTCGCTAAAGCTAGGTAGATCCATTCAATTTGATTCTGAGAAGGAAGCAATCATAGGAGATAAGGAAGCTGCAATAATGGCCATCCCTGAATATCGTGGATCTTGGAAATTCCCGAAGGAGTATTTATGAAGTATTTAGCAAAAACAATTCTTTGCTATATCAAACAAAGAATCGTTTTTACTTCTTTTAAGCCATTATCAGATTTACTTTTGTAGGCAAACAAACGCTTAAAATCATGGCGCTTATATTACCGGTTCGGGGTATCGAACCAACATTCGGAGAAAATTGTTTTATTGCAGACAATGCAACTGTAGTGGGTGAAGTAACCATGGGAAAAAATTGCAGCGTTTGGTTCAATGCTGTGGTACGGGGCGACGTGCATTCCATCACAATTGGTGACAACTCCAATATCCAAGATGGGGCAGTGATCCACTGCACGTATAAAAAATCAAATGTTGTCATTGGTGACAACGTCTCCATCGCCCACAATGCCGTAGTGCATGGGTGTGCAATCGAAGACAATGTGCTCATTGGCATGGGGGCCATCGTGATGGATGATGCTGTGGTGAAAAGTGGCTCGATAGTCGCTGCAGGGGCAGTAGTTCTTGCCAAAACCGTTGTAGAATCTGGATTTATCTACGCAGGAACTCCGGCCAAAAAGATAAAACCTGTTGGCGAAGAACTGCAAGGTGTATTTTCCAAGACAGCCAATAATTATATCAAATATGCCAAATGGTTTACGGAAGGAAACATGGAATATTAGTGCTTTTTCAATTGTTTAGGAAAGCCGATGGTGTCAATCTCTTTCATGGAAAAACGAGGCTTTTTTTATTTTATAAAGATAACTCCAAGAAGCAAGACCAGGCGATGAATTATTCTTTGGCATAAATCGAAGGCAACGAAATCTTATATTTGATCACCAGCAAACGGGTGATGATTATGAAAAGGATTGGGACAATTTGCAACAATGGATTGCTCACTCCCAGCTTATAGAGTGTTAGGTAGATTGCCCCACCTACAATGCTTACAGTAGCGTAGATTTCTTTTTTAAAAATAACCGGAACTTCATTCACAAATATATCTCGAATCACACCTCCAAATGATCCGGTGATAGTACCTAATATGATACATATGATAGGGCTCAATTCAAACGAAATGCCAATCTGAACGCCGGCGATCGTGTACAATCCAAGTCCGATAGCATCAAAGAACAAAAGCGGTTTTTGGATATACCCCAGTTTATTTCTAAAAATAACAGCAAAAAAAGTACCCGCTATAATAAAGTAGATGTAAGAGGTCTGTTCTAACCAAAAAACAGTTTTCCCTGTCAACATGATATCCCTTACGGTGCCTCCACCAACGGCGGTGACAAATGCAATGATCAACACGCCAAAAGGGTCAAAACGCTTGTGCATCGCAGTAAGTGCTCCCGATATCGCGAGGGCAAATGAACCAATGATTCCGATATAGTTTAAAATTAATTCCATGAACTGTAGTGCTCATTTTGTTTAATGGCAAAAGTATCATAATTCCATGGATTTATGAGGCATTTATAAACTCGAAAAACTTTGTAAATATTAGAAAGATCATCAGGTATAAATTAACTTTAACAAAGTTGACTTGCTTACTCTTTAAAATACGGATATGAAAAAACCATTAATCTTTACTTTGCAAATTTACATCATCGCAAATATAGCCCATGCCCAGAGCGCAAGCACAAATGCCAGCAAAATCCATGAAAAAGAAATCTATGTATTGATCGATAAATACACCCAAGCAAGAGATGACAAAAACTCGGATTTGCTCAATAGCATTCTCACCGAAGATATCGACCAGTTAGTTTCTTCGGGAACTTGGCGCGCGGGCAAAGAAGCATCTATGAAAGGCATGATGCGCAGCTCTAATAGTAACCCTGGGGATAGGACAATCACAGTTGACAAACTAAGATTTCTCACTAAAGAATGTGCGATTGCTGATGCCAAGTACGAAATACAAAACCCGGATGGCTCAGCTAGAAAAATGTGGAGTACCTTCATAGTCGTGCTTGATGGGGATTCATGGAAAATCACCGCTATTAGGAATATGCTTCCCGCAAAATGAGGCAAGGGCTTCAGTCAAATCGTTTTAAACACTCATCTTCAATAAAAACCCATGGACAATAAACGAAGAAAACTACTAGGTGGGCTTGCAGCCGTTCCATTTATGCTAAGTGCAAAAAATCCACTTCATCCTCATAAGCAATCCACTCCCAAAACCAGATTGCAGTATAGCGTCAACGCCTATTCCTTCAATTTCGCACTTAGGAATGGTGAGATGACCTTTTTCGATATGATGGATTTTGCAGCTGACATTGGCCTTAATGCCGTGGATTTGACAGGGTATTATTTTTCAAGCTATCCAAAAGCTCCCGGCAATAACGAACTGTTTCGGTTAAAAAGAAGGGCTTTGGAACTCGGATTGAATATCTCATGGACGGGCATAAGAACGGATTTTGTCAATCCAAACGCCGAATCCCGCAAGGCAGATAGTGAAATGGTAAAGCAATGGCTCGAAGCATCTTCGCTCTTGGGGGCATCGATCATGCGCATCTATGCCGGAAATCACGACCATGCCGGATATACCAAAGATGAAGTAAAAGATTGGCTAGTCGAGGAATTTAAAACATGCGCCAGATACGCAGAAACAACTGGGGTGATCGCTGCTGTGCAGCACCATAATTGGTTTCTATTGGAGAGCGACGAGATCATTGATATCCTTAAAAGGGTCGATTCCAAATGGTTTGGGTTGATTTTGGATATTGGCAGTCTTCACTCCAAGGACCCATATCGGGAAATCGAAAAGTTGGCTCCTTATGCAAATTACTGGTTTATCAAAGAATTTGTAAATCCTCTAGGGGTCAAAGAACGTATCGATATGAAACGAATTGCTACAATTTTAAAAAAGGAAAGCTATCAGGGCTATATTTCTTTTGAAAGTCTTTCTAAAGATGGCGATCCCAAGACTATCGTCACTTCTATGTTTGATGCATTTCGAGCCGAATACGATAAGTTATCTGAATAGGCCCTCTTTGTTCTCATGGGAAATTCATGGATTTTTACTGCTTTTTCCATAAGATTTGCCTTCAGAGGCATTGTTGTAAAACCGCTGTGTGGGATAAGCAAGATCGATGGTATCGTTTTTAGCAAACTCTGTCAGAACTGCTTCCCAAATTGCCTGTTCATAACCTCTCCGCTGTCTCGGCTCACAAAGGAACCGCATCGTGAGCATGACCCCTGAATCCTTCACAGAGGTATAAACTATCGGAGTCAGGTTTTTATAAAAAATCATATATTTTTTGCTGGCGTCTTTTATTTTCTTTTCTGCCGAAGCCGATATATGCTGTGATTTTTCATTTACAATTTTAGTCAGTATTTGCTTTGCCATTTTCCAATCGCTTTCAAAAGTGACCATCACGCCCATTTCATTCCATATAAAACTAAACCCCATGTTATAACTGGCCAAAACCCCTTTAAAAACCATGGAATTGGGGATATGGAGTATCCGCCCGGTACTTTGATCTGCATCCACCCAGTTTCCTATTTCTATCAGCGTAAATTGAAATATCCGGATGTCAATTACATCACCGGCATGCGACCCCACCTCAATTCTGTCCCCGGCTTCAAACGGTTTTCTCCACAATATAAATAACCATCCTGCAAGGTCGGTGATAGGGTCTTTCAGTGCAATGGCTATGCCGGCAGACAGCAAACCAAAAAAAGTGAAAAGCGATCTAAACTCATCAATCCAGATAGAACTGATCAGAAGAATGCCAAGAAAGAAGGTGATATAATCCTGCGTCTTGCGCCACTTGTACCTGGAGTAAACATCCTCTGTATTGCTAAAAATAATCCGGTTGATTATTTTATTGATGGCAACAAATCCGATGATCAACACAATGGATTTGAGCAGCTTTATGGTAACCTCAGAACTTAAAAAAGTATACTGCTCAATCCAATGATATATTTCATCCATACAGCAATTTCGGATTATTTAATCATATTTGAATATATATTAACTAGAAAATTTCATCTAATAATATCAGGCCGTAACATTACTTAGGTTAATGGTAACGACTGGTTTCTTAGAAAAATTTACAACATCTTCAGCTATACTGTGTTCAAACATCCTGATAATCCCTGTACGACCGTGAGTAGCCATCATCACCATGTCCATCTTAAAATCTTCAGTAAACCAGACAATACCTTCTTCTTCATGCTGATGACAGTATACATGAATCTTGTGGTTATCCAGATTGTTTTCCTTGGCAAATTGCGTCAGATTCCCAATGATTTCGCGTTCATTTTTAAAGTTCCCCGGCGTATTTACATACACCATGTGTAATTCAGCATTGAATAATTTTTGAATACCTTTTACAATTTTTAAATAACTCGGGTTCAATTCTTTAAAATCGGAGGCGAACACAATTTTTTCGATATCCTCTAACTTTACTTTCCGACGCAGCGTCAATACAGGGCAGTTGGCATGTCTCACTATTTTTTCTGCGGTAGAGCCGATTAGACTTTCTTCCCAATCATTCACACCCGTTGTTCCCATAATAATCAAATCAGCCTCCGATTCTGTAATTTCCTCTGAGATGGCATGATATGGTGTTCCCAATAAAATTTTGTCGGTAATATCCACATTAGCATATTTGGGATCTTGCAAGATCTGAGCAAATTGTTCCTTGCGCCTTTTAAACAATTGAATAAAATAAATATCATCCATTTCTACGCCGGTCGACAACGTACCCATTGTATTGAGGGAAGAACTCCCTAAAAAAACAGTTTGCTTCTTGGCATATTCTATTACATGCATCAATACTATCTTGGCTCCGGTGCTCACAGCTATTTCACTTGCCAAATCTAGAGCACTCTGTGCCTGCTCAGAAAAATCGGTTGGGACAATAATTTTTTTCATCATGATAAAATTAAATTTTTAAATGAATTGCTTTCGCATCTAATATCTAAATCGTTTTAAACATAAATTATACAATAATAGACATGTTTGCAATTTGACAAACATCCATCTTAGGTTAAAACGTACATTATCAATATAAAGGTTATTTTTCCATGACTCAATAGATACGACATTTTCAATGAATCAATATTTTTTTTAAAAACACACATAGGAATAACTATATATTTTGAGATGCTATGCAATTATTTATATCTTGTCGGTCAATATTACATTATTAGCAATCGCAACATAATCCAAACATAGCATGCCAAAAAAGACACAATCTCACATCATCAGAGAACCGTTATGGTATAAAGATGCCATCATTTACGAATTGCACATCAAGGCCTTTATGGACAAAAATAATGATGGGGTAGGAGATTTTGAAGGTCTTTTGGACAAACTGGATTATCTTGAGGGGCTCGGTGTCACTACTATTTGGCTGCTTCCGTTTTATCCATCGCCACTAAAAGATGACGGGTACGATATTGCAGATTATAATACAATAAATCCTGCATATGGCGATGTAAATGATTTCAAAAGGTTTTTACGTGAAGCTCACAAGCGCAATCTAAAAGTACTGACTGAGCTGGTAATGAACCATACTTCTGATGAGCACGAGTGGTTTCAACGAGCTAGACGTGCACCTAAAGGATCACCTGAGCGAGAATATTATGTATGGACAGATGATCCTACTCAATTCAAAGATGCCAGAATTATCTTTACGGATTATGAGGCATCTAACTGGACATGGGATCCCATTGCTGAACAATATTATTGGCATCGATTTTTTCACCACCAGCCTGACCTGAACTATAATAATCCTTTGGTGGAAAAAGAAATGCTCAAGGTCATGGATTATTGGCTCAATATGGGTGTAGATGGATTCAGACTCGATGCCATACCCTACATATTCGAAGAGGAAGGTACCAATTGTGAAAATCTGCCCCAAACCCATGACCTGCTAAAAAAAGTCCGTCGGCACATCGATAGCAAATTTGATAATGTGCTGCTGCTGGCAGAAGCCAATATGTGGCCGGAAGACAGTGCTTCGTATTTTGGTGATGGAGATGAATGCCAAATGAACTATCATTTTCCCATCATGCCCCGAATGTTTATGTCGGTCAATATGGAGAATAGGTACCCCATCATGGATATCATTGACCAAACACCAGAGATACCTGAGACCTGTCAATGGGCTACTTTCTTGCGAAACCATGATGAATTGACTCTTGAAATGGTAACGGAAGAAGAACGTGATTACATGTATAAAGTGTATACCAAAGATCCTTTGGCGCGAATCAATCTTGGTATTAGAAAGAGGCTGGCTCCGCTTCTTGATAACGACAGGAGGAAAATTGAGTTGATGAATGTGCTGCTCTTTTCTCTGCCTGGCACCCCTGTGATCTATTACGGCGATGAGATCGGTATGGGAGATAATTTCTATTTGGGAGATAGAGATGGAGTTCGAACTCCAATGCAATGGGATCCAGGCAGAAACGGTGGATTTTCAAATGCCAATCCACACAAATTGTATCTTCCACTCATCATCGACCCCGAATATAAATATGAAAATATTAACGTGGAAAACCAGCTCGGAAATCCCAACTCGCTGCTATGGTGGACCCGGCGCCTGATAAAAATGCGCAAAAGGTTCAAAGCTTTTGGGCGAGGAAAAATCACCTTTCTTGAATCTGAAAACACAAAGGCATTGGCTTTTGTTCGATCATATAATGGAGAGGAAATCCTGGTCATCACTAACCTTTCTCGCTATGCGCAAGCCGCATCTGTTGAAATGCAGTCTCTCGAAGGTCTTATTCCAGTAGAGGTTTTCAGTCAAAACAGATTTCCGAAAATAGGCGCCGAACCATACTCTTTCACACTGAGTCCCTACGGATATTACTGGTTTAAGCTCATTAAAGAAGAGGAAACAGTTTCTATTATATCAGTTAATGATCAAAAGAATTTAGAAATAAAAAAATGGGATGATCTTGTCAGTGTTAATCTTAGAGATAAAATTACCAATGATATTCTTTTGCCCTACCTAAATAACCAACATTGGTTTAACATCAAAAAAAGAAAAATCGAGTCTTTGACAATCTTTGATACAATTCCAGCTATTGGAAAACATAGTGATTTTGAGGGATTGACTTTGATAGTTGAGGTTAATTTTTTCGAGGGACTCTATGAAAAGTACCGCCTGGTTCTTGGGTTTGCCAAAGGAAAAGAAGAAAAAACATTACTTAAAAGTCATCCTACTAGTATCCTATCACGAATTACATATGATGGAGAAAATGGTGTTTTATTCGATGCATCGTACAGCAAGAGCTATAGAAAGACGCTGATCAGTCTTTTCAAAAAACAATTGACTGTAGCAACAAATACTTCTACAGTTAAATTTTATGTAGACAATACTTTAAAATCCTTATTGGACAATCCTGATCTGGAATCTCAAAACTTGCTGATTGAGTCTCGCAATCGTCACGTTATCATTCAATACAATAAAGAATTCATTATAAAACTTTACAGAAAAATTGACAGAGGCACAGATCGTGATGTGGAAATATGTAATTACTTGTGCAAAAAGAAAGATTTTAAATTTGTCCCTGAATACCTTGGGCAAATTGAATACACCAAAAAAGGAGATATCAAAAGAACTCTAGCTATTGTTCAAGAATATGTTCCCAACTACGGGACGGCATGGCAATATTTTTCCGATGCGCTGAATCGGTTTTATGAGCGTGTTAGTATTCACGGCGGAGAAATAGAACTGCCACCAATTGAAGGGTCGCTGGAAAAACCAAAGGTTTTTGAAGATATGAGTGAGCCCACCCAAGAGTTGATTGGAGGTGCGCATATTGAGCATATCCGCTTGCTAGCACAACGAACAGCAGAAATGCATCTTGCTCTTGGCACAGATTGCCAACACCAAGATTTTGAACCAGAGGCATTTTCTCTACACTATCAAAGGTCATTATTCTCAGCCTTAAAATCTTTGGTAAGAAGTGCTTACGATCCATTGAAAAAACACCTCCATGAGTTCCCGGAAAACCATCAAGAAGAAATAAATATTTTCCTTGGACTGAAGGATACTTTGCTTCAAAAAATGAAAGAAATATATGATCACAAGATTGATGCAGTGAAGATTCGACCACATGGCAATTATGATTTAGATTCTATTTTATTCAAGGATGGTGATTTTGTGATTACAAATTTTGAAGGTGATTCATCATTTTCGCTTACAGAGCGACGACTCAGAAAATCCCCACTAACAGACCTCGCAAGTCTACTGAATTCCTTCCATTATGTAGCTTACTCGGCTTTGTTACAAAATGAACCATCCGGCAGGCTGGCAGAGCATTGGTTCCATAATTTTAGTCAGATATTCATTTCTAACTACAAAAATTTAGTCGAAGGTGAAAAGTTTATTCCAATTGAAAAAGACTTTAACATGCTTATGGAGATATATTTAGCAGAGCGCTACCTGTCTGATATCGCTTGGGAACTGAATCAAAAAGATAGAAAAAAGGCCATTATCCCAATTCGTGGGATTTTAAAAATTATGCACAAAAGTTTCATGGATAATTAGCCCTTTTAAAGTCAATTACTTCGCAACTTGATCGATATACATCTGATCTAATTCTTCAGAGTCTTTGTATTTTACTCGTAGGTCTGCAAGTTGGTTTTTGAGTTTTATGACAACTTCAGCATAAGCGGGATCATCATACACATTGGTCATTTCGTGAACGTCTTTTTTACGGTCGTAGAGTCCCCACTCGTCTATATCGTAATAAAAATGCGCTAATTTATAGTCCTCGGTTACGATACCATAGTGCCTTTTCACCATGTGTACTGCCGGATATTCGTAATAATGATAATACACTGCATCACGAAAATTCTCTGTTTCTCCTTTAAACAAAGGAATCAAACTTTCACCCTGCATATCTGAGGGAGGTGTGATGCCGGCAGCAGTTAGAAAGGTCTGTGCAAAATCAAGGTTCTGCACCATCTGGGTATTAGTAGTTCCCGGCGTAATAACATTTGGCCAACGTACCAGCAATGGGGTTTTGAATGATTCGTCATAAATAAAGCGCTTATCAAACCATCCGTGTTCGCCAAGGTAAAAGCCCTGATCAGAAGTATAAACCACAATGGTATTTTCGCTCAACCCGCTGCGATCGAGATAGTCCAACACGCGTCCTACTCCTTCGTCTACGGCGGCAATACAGCCCAAATAATCTTGCATATATCGTTGATATCTCCATTGCATCAACTCCTTCTCATTCATATTCGCATAGTTCTTTTTGAACTCCTCATTGATCGGGCCATAGACTTTATCCCATTCAGCCCGCTGCACCGGGTTCATCCGACCAACCTCGCGCTCAAAAGCATTTTTATCCCAGTTTGCAGTTTCAGGAATGCCCAATTCATCCATGAGTTCTGGATATATCTTAGAATCTCCAGCCCAATTCATGTGTTTCAGCAAATTCATTTCCGCAGTCTTCGCAGCTGTACCCCGACCTTTATAATCATCAAATAAAGTCTCTGGTTCTACGAAAGTTTTTTTGGTATACTCTTTATAATATCTCGGCGCAGGAAGCCATTCCCGATGGGGCGCTTTGTGCAAATACATGAGTAAAAACGGCTTTTCGGCATCCCTTTCATCTTCTAGCCAGTCCAAGGTCATTTCTGTGATAATATCCGTGGTATAGCCTTCTATACGAATTTTTCCTTCATTCTTAGTTATAAAATCAGGGTTGTAGTAAGTCCCCTGACCCGGCAATATTTTGAACTCATCAAACCCTTTTGGGTTATTACCGAAATGTAATTTTCCAAACATCGCCGTTTGGTATCCTTCGTTTTGGAGTATCTGCGGGAACGTCACATTGGTTGTATCAAATGGCAATCGGTTGTCAATTTTCCCATTGAGGTGACTGTGTTTTCCCGTAAGGATCACAGCACGAGATGGCGCGCAAATAGAGTTGGTGACGCACGCATTGGTAAATTTCAAGCCTTCTTTTGCCAGACGATCTATCTGTGGTGTCTGGATTAAATGATCTGAATAGGCACTGATAGCCTGATAGGCATGATCGTCAGACATCATAAACAAAATATTGGGCCTCTGAGGTTTTTCAGCAGTTGAACTCTCTTTTTTTTGTTGACAAGAAACAATAATTAACGTCAACGTAAAAAATAATATAAGTCTGTTAAGCAACTTCATAACAATAATTTTCATGGATTTTGGCTGCAATATAGTCCCAAATAGACCAACTAATCAAGTAGGTTATTGCCACATTTTCACTAAGGCTTTATGAATTCCATTTGGATATGCTGATTTTTATCCATGGAAATATCACGCTTTTTCATCCCCGTTAAACGTGCATTCTTGCCAAGGATATCCCCAAAAAATTCATTATCCGACACCTCAACATTACGGCAATATTCCAATGAGAAAGTATGTTTGTTAGAATGAAAGGGCTCAAATTCATGGCTTCTGGATAGTTTATTTCCTTTAAAAATCAACCCATCCACTGATTTGGCATAGAGGATCGGATAGTCGAATGGATGAAATTCATTGTCTTTTATTCGAATGTTTTTGTGGTATGGGCTTTTGGCCATTTGCATGTCTGGAATCTCAGGAAATATACTGATGATTGCCTCTGAAAACTGATACATGGACGTAAGGCATGGTGCCGCGAATACATTTCCCTGGATTGTAACATCTTTGACGGCCCCTGTTTCGTACCAGTTGTTAGCGTCGCCGGCGATGAGAATTGCTGACCCGCTCGACTCGAAGTAATTCCTTTCTATCACCACCTTGCCCGGTGTGGAAACCAACACACCCCGTGCCCGGCAACTCATAAATTTATTGTCAGAAATATGAGCATCCGGCGTCCAAGTAAGGTTTTCCAAGGCATCACCTTCATGGATTTCAGATGGTATTCCTTCCTTAAACGAAACATCAAAGTCGGTCTTGCTCCATGGCTCAAATTGATCTACGACCCCAAAGCTTATAGTTTCCATAGACTTACTCTGGATAAACCCAATCTTCTCTCCCTCCCTCGTCCATTGCAGGCCAACGGTTTGGTGATGCATAAACCTACAACGCAACGTCTTGTCATTTACTTTTTTAATAATGCGCACGCTCGTGCCATGAATATTGATCGGATCGTCCATCAGTGCCGCAAATTCGCAATTCGTCACGTTGATCTGCCCTTTACAATTGGAAAAATGAAAACCATCATCATGTCCACTGAGATAGCGATTTTTTGCAGGATTGGGAATCATCTTTACCCGATCCATCGAAATATTTTCTGAGAATTGGGATAAAATCCCCAAGCCGGCGGTGTGGAAAATCGATACATTTTCTATTTCAATATTCTTACTGTGAAATAAAAACATGCCAGCATGATCACGCTGATTATGACGAAGAATAAGGAAGTTGCCTTTTTCCGGCCGCCGTTCTCCAAATGGTTTATGGATTTTGACCAATCCTTGAGATAATTCCTCGGCCTTCGATTGATCCCAACCCCTGCCGCAGCATCCCCTGTCACCTGTGTTAGGCGCAATGAGTCTGGAAATGCGTTCAATTTCCATGACTCCCCAGAAGCCACTTTTCCAACCCTCACCAACGAATACCAGTTGGTCGTTTTCGATGATGTATGGCGATTCGAGTTTATTGATTTTCAATACAATAAAATCATCCTCTATTTCCATCACCTCTGCTTGGGCAGTCAGCGGAATATCCCAATCAACAATGAAATTGCGAATTTTAATATTGGAGCTATTGTCCACAGTGACTGGTTGCATCCTATCGTGAAACAAGAAATCTGCTCCATTTCCATCCAACACCAATTGCTTGAAACCTTCAATCAATATCGCCAGCCTTTTGGGGTTTATGTCAGTAGTATTGGATTCAAAGTATTCCTTTTCGTCACTGTACTGAGGCCAAAAATCATAGCGTCCCTTTTCGAATACCAACATTGGATTGCTGAATTTTTTAGCATGAAACAAAGCCTCCTTTACCTTCAAAGTTGAATTTTCCCTAGTATCGGGGCGAAGTCCAAAATCAGACACGTGGATGGTATCATATTCTGCTGCCTGCAAGGTGGAAAAGGAACCTATGGCAAAAATTATTAATAATCGTTTCATGGATTTAAGGCTATTTTTGTTGTAAAAATTCTTCATTCAGGGTGATGGTTTCCCCGGCATTCATGGAAAATGATTGTTCGTTATTTTTATATTTCAATGTACAAGTTCCTATTGAGGTGCATTGCACTGTGGCTTCTGCCAATTTTCCTTCTTTCCATTCCATGGCTATCTCAAAGCCCCCACGTGCTTTAAGTCCCTGAATATGGCCGTTTTTCCATGCATTAGGCAAAGCGGGAAGGAGTTCTATGGTGGATGTATGCGATTGAAGCAACATCTCGGCCATACCTGCATTGCCGCCCATATTGCCATCCAGTTGAAATGGTGGATGCGCACACAACAGATTGGGATAAGTACCCCCACCGCTAGACATTTCAGTGCCTTGGGTAGCGGTGGGCTTTAAAAGTCGTTGGAATAATTTATATGCCCTGTCTCCATCTTTCAACCTGGCCCAGAAATTCACCTTCCATGCCAAAGACCAACCTGTGCCATCGTCACCGCGAGCATTGAGGCTGACCCTGGCTGCTTCTGCCAGCTTTGGTGTATTTTCTACCGAAATCTGATCTCCGGGATGCAATGCAAATAAGTGAGAAACGTGTCTGTGGTGATTATCCGGATCATCGACATCCTCTTTCCATTCTTGCAATTGTCCCCAACTTCCTATTTTAGGAGGGAGGATTTTGTCCCTAACCTCCATGGCCTCATTTCTAAAAATTTCATCTTTTTTTAAAACTTCACTTGCCTTCACACAATTATTTAAAATATCCCAAGCGATTTGATGATCCATCGAGGCTCCCTTTGAAATCCCTCCATGTTCCGGAGAGTATGAAGGTACGGAGACCAATCTCCCATCTTCATCTTCCGTAAGGTAATCCATCCAAAACAAAGCCGCTTCCTTCATCATCGGATAGGCAGTCTCAGCCAAAAACTGCCTGTCTTGTGTAAAGGCATAATGCTCCCACAAGTGCTGACACAGCCAAGCTGCACCTCCTGGAAAAAATCCCCACGGAAATCCCCATCCAGGAGCCGTGTACCCATAGGCATTGTTCATGGTGTTGACCACCCATCCTCTTGTGTTGAAATGTTCTTTGGCTGTCACTTTACCCGGTTCGACCAAGCTCTCCATATAGTCAAAAAGTGGAAGCTGGCATTCGGAAAGATTGGCAACTTCCGCCGGCCAGTAGAGCATTTGCTGGTTGATGTTCATATGGTAGTCGCAGGCCCAAGGGGGATCGATGCTGTTGTTCCATTTTCCCTGAAGGTTCATGGGCATAGTCCCAGGGCGAGAAGAAGAAATCATCAGGTAGCGGCTGTATTGAAAATATAATTGCTCTAAATGCAAATCCGTTTGCCCGGTAAAATGAGCTTCCAGCCTTTTGTTCGTTGGCTCCTCGCTTCGGTCTGATCCGCCCAAATCAAAAACCACACGATCAAACAAATCATGATAATCCTGCTGATGGATTTGCGATACATCCTCGTAGCTTTTCCCTTCCAATCCCTGCATGGTTTGATCATTGATTTCATGGAATTTATTGCCTTTATAATCAGGATATTTGGCTTGGTATGCAGTTGCAGCAGTATGATACAGATTGATATACTTGGCATTTTTAATTTGAATTTTACCCTGCTCAAAAACAGGTTTGCCATCGGTTTCGACCTTTATCTTGGTCTCATATTCCAGACCATTATCCTTCAATTTTCCATGAAAAGCATACATATTATTAGCAAAAACCGCATTGATCTCTTCATGTGGACTTACGTAATCAACCGAGTAGGACGTTGGCTTATCACTTTGAAACCGATATACCAACACCTTGTCAGGATAGCTAGCGAAGTATGTCCTTTTATAATTTACTCCGCCCTGCGCATAGGCAACTCGACCCATACTGTTTTCAATATCAAGTTCCCGTTTGTAATCCTGGACTTTTCCTTGCGCACCAACCACTTCCACAAATAAATCGCCCATAGTCACCTGAGCACCATAGTCGCCAAACATGGAACCGTTCGGCACTTTGTGTGTTATGCCGCTCAATTCCTTATTGGCCAGGGCATGGGCTTCATCAAACTTTGACTCGGCAAGCAATCGCCGCACCTCCGCCAAATACTTCCAGGCCCCTTCCCTATTTCCAAAATTATACTCCGAACTCGCACCGGGCCCGCCTGCCCAAAGAGACCCTTCCGTAAACTGGATTTGCTCCTTTTCAACTCCTCCAAAAAACATCGCTCCCATGTAGCCATTACCGATTGGTAGAGCTTCGGTCATCCAGTCAGTAGCAGGTTGGTCGTACCAAAGCACCAAATCAGTTTTTTTTGAAGAAAAATCTGTACAAAATCCATGAACCGTCAACAGCATCAAACTCAAAAACATAATCTTCATTTTATAGCTCATGATTTTATAGTTCATGGATTTTAGATGCTTTTCGCGCGCCATTTTGTCTTTCATAATCTGCATTGATTTGTGAATCAAATTTAAACTATTTTTTAAAGAAGATATGCCAATTTTGGAAACTACTCACTCCCAATTTACAATTCTAACAATCGCGTCTTTTGTTCTTTAATAAGAACTGATCCAAGTTAATATGTAGAAGAATGATCGTAAGCCGTGGAAATGATTCTACACTTGACTGTACATTGGCAATTGCTTTCTGACTCATCTCTAATCTTTCTTAAAAAATTTCGTAATCGTTTTTTCAATAAAGTCATTGAATTATTTCACGTCTGGATGACGTCAGGCTGTGGTAGACAGATAAAAAGCATCTAAAATCCATGAAAATCATTCTTGCTCGAGAAACAATTCTTTGCTTTCAATTGCTTTCTGGCACGAAATTTTTATACACATAAGCGTAAAACGAACACGCTATGATGACGAAAACAGAATTGAAAATGCATTTAAACCGCCTTCGGAATTTGCTTCAGGAAATTCAATTTTACACTGGAAATATGACTGAAAACGACTTTCGGAAAAATGAAGAGGTAAAAGAACATACATATATGACATTGCAAGCCATAGGGCAATCAGCCCGAGAGATCGACCAACACTATGAAGGTGATGTGAGTTTGGAGATGCCAATGACAGTTATTTCCCAGTTGAGGAATTCACGTTTCAATCAGGTCATGGAAATGAACCATCAGCAGGTTTTCGGAATCATAAAAAAAGACTTGCCTGAGATTGGAGAAAGTGTTGATGAATTAATACAAACATTAAATCAAGAAGAATTAGCACAAAATTAATCTCTCGCGCAGGAAAATTCGGCTTGACGGATTTTATAAAAAGAGAAACTTATTACAACAGATTGTAAAAACTAAAAATATAAAAGACTATGAAACGCTCACTCAGTGAATTAATCAGATACGCAGTAAAAGCCGATGATGGCCTTAAAGGAACGGTAAAAGATTTTTTATTTGATGAAGAATCGTGGACTATCAGATATTTAGAAGCAGATTTGGGGATTATTTTCCCTGGAAAAAAAGTGCTGATTCCAAGAGTTTTCCTCGATAATCCGAATTGGGAAAAAGCTCAATTCGCAGTTAACCTTACTAAGGAGGCAATTAAAGGTTGCCCCGAGCGCGATGCCCACATTTCTGTTTCCAGGGCATATGAAAAGGAATTGAACAAATACTATAACATCAACGCATATTGGCCCGTATCGAAAACCCTCATGGGCTCACCCCCAATGTTCAACCCTAATTCACCAGTTCCTGTACCTGAAAAATTGACGCATGAAGAGGATCTGGACACCAACTTGAGAAGCTTTAAGGAAGTATTGGGCTATGACATCGAATTCAGAGACAAAAACAAGGGATATATCAAGGACTTTATCATTGACGATGAAACATGGCAATTAGTTTATGTCATCGTGGATATTGGCCATTGGTATTCCATAAGCAAACGAGTGATGCTTGCTGTAAGTTGGATGGATAGCATCAGTTATGTAGATCAAACTATTTCTATCGATCGCGATAGCAGCGTGCTGGAAAACGCCCCGGAGTTTGATGCTTCTACTCCTCTCAATATTGAATACGAAAAGAACATTTACGATCACTACAAAAAGGAAATTGAAGTCTAACTATTAAAAATCCATGCCATACAATCGTTAAGAAGATTCACCCGGTTGGGGAGTATTAAGCAGATTGGCTTAAGTTGTCCCGATAAAAAGCCCTCAAAATCCATGGATTTTGAGGGCTTTTTGGTCAAACATAATTCTTCAGCTCAAAGTAATATTGGTATAAAACCTATTGAAAAAGTTTTCTTTTCGAAATCAGCACAACATCCAATCCTCCAACACTTACTGAGTGTACGATTTTATCACCGCGCCTTATTGTATAATTTTTTCTTTCTTCATTTACATTCCACAAAAGTGCCTTGCCTGCATCTGGATACCATGAAAATATCACTGGCACATTCCCTTCTACATAAGGAATATCTTTTAGTGTTGGAATAATGCGCTTTTTGAAGGCAAAAACATCTTCCATTGTTTCATCCAATCGAATAAAATCATTGCCTTCTATTTTTGCTTCCTTTCTAACGACAAGGTTCTTGCCTCTTGAAGCTTCCCGACCTTCCACAACAGCACGTGCATCTTCGTTTGAAAGGAATATCCATCCGTCTTCTGATAGGCCATCCACGACTTCAAACGGTATTCCGGAAGCAAGAAATAAACTGAATGGTTTATCTTTTCCAACTAGGCGACTTTCCCATCCCCAAAAATGTTTGAAAGGCCCAACCGGTTTGAAACCAGCAATTTCTTCATGGATATCAGCAGACTTCTTCATTGCAGGGGCGAGCGTTTTCCAGTATGGAACAGGAAAAGGCTGGATTCCACTCATGAACATGGTATTGCGAACATCTGTAAACAATGACACGCATAATTTGGCAGCCATATTTTTTGCGGATAATGCATCTTGTGGATAAGCGGTTGATTCACTATATGCCAATTCGGGCTTGATAAAACGCATGTGAAATAAAGCACTGTACAATTCATCGGTTTTGCCTTTTATCGTCCCAAAGTCTTTATCACTAAACATCATTTCCCCCACCCTAAAAGGCACATCACGATATTTATCAAGTGCAATTCCGGCCTTTTCTGCACCGAAATACATGACCATTATCCCTATTTCCATTTGTGGCGTGGCCTTTTGCAACTTTACAAACATGTCATATTCTATGTCACAAATATGTTCAATCCACGAACGAAGCACTTTTGTGAGGTTGCGACTTTCTACAGAATCAATTAATTCGTTCCACTGATCAGAACTGTAATTGTATTTTTGTAGGAATTCCTTTTTACAATCATTGCAAAAACACCCCCCAATAGATCCCGGGGTTCTTGCAAGACGAAAATCATCATCCAAAAAAAGTACGTCAAACCCTTCTGCCGCAAGTTGCTTGTGTGCCTCAATATTATCTTCTACGATTTGAGCATGAATGGAAGTTCCCGAAAACAAACTACCATCATAATTACATGCATTCTTCCAACTCTGCTTTTTTTCAGACAATGAAGCATCTGACGGATCAATCGCATTTCCAGGATGCCCCAGTGGGACAGTTAGCACATGGGGATTGAATCCTTTGGATATCAAAAAATCTGCTGATTTCCGTAATTCCTTGGGGGTATGGTACCATTTCCCTTGCAGGTAAGAGGCCATCCACACGTCCGTAATTCCAGCACTTTTCATAATGTCGATAAGTTCCGGATTATTCTGCCACGCCTCTGCCTGCATGCTTATGTGGAAACGGCGAACTGAATTCTTTTTTTCAGTGGCGAATAGCTGATTTGCCATAAGGCCGCTCCCGCCAATGACCGCACTTGAGGCCATTAATTGATTGATGAATTTTCGTCTGGCTATTGGGTTTAAACATTTCATAATACTCTTTTATTTGTACTTTCTATAAATCACTCTCCCTATTGTCTTTCTGTCCATGGATTTTTCGTGCTTTTTGAACCCTGTTTAAGCTTCCAAAGCCTGCAAGGATTTGCGCTCTAAGCTAGCCCATTTATTCACCAATATGCTCATTCAATTTATTTATTGACCTTCAACGGGCGAACCATAACCATTTTTAGTTTTGACTGCGGACTAATGATTTTACGCGCAAGAATATCTTCTTCGGTAAATCTTGCCATTGTTATTTCCCCAGGCCCTCGGTTGTGGTCATACGTCACATAAATGGTTCCGTCAGATCCCTGACATCCATCCGGATAGGTGACTTTTTCTCGGCCATTGATCACAAGCCTCTCATTACTTGTTTCATCATCATCTGAAAGCTTGGTGCTGAAATAGTTGCGGTCTATATGTTGATGAAACTCTTGACCGCTTTTGATCATTAATATGCGACCTGATGCCAGATGGAGGATGAAAAAACAGAAACTAGAGTGTTGGATATTCACTACTGTAAAAGTATGTTCAAACTATGTCGGTTTCATGTTTATTTCAATCCCTTACTCCGTCATAACCTTTATTTTAAAGTATGTGCCCACAAGCTCACTTTGCCAATGGTCATTCGGGTTGGTTCTGGGATATACCGCCAATAATACATTAGGAGCTACCTCTGATATGGATATATAATTACTGCAATCAGGAGGATATAGATCATTGTAAAATGGAATAACAGGCCCCCAATTAATGCTCTCGTTATTATTGAAGGTTAGCCAGTTTCCCGGCCGACCATAACTCATTACAATAACCCCGTTTTCCAACTGAACGACATCGGGAAAAACACCATGTGTAGTAATGGGACTGGGACTGCTCCAGTGCTTACCTCCATCGACTGAAACGCTCTTATAAATAGGGGTCTGTTTTCCTAATCCAAAAGGCATTTTTGCATCCGAATCATTGTTATTGTCACTTCCCAATGAGGCTTGGCAACTTGCTCCTGACCTCATGTAACAATGAATTTTACCATCGGGAAGAGCAAGCAAAGTTGCTTCATTGAATCCCTCGCCAAGCTGACTTGGTGCCATATCAAAGGCTATTGTAGAAAGATAATTCCATGTCTTGCCTCGGTCAGAAGAGTGAATTACAATGTCACGAAATAGTTGTTCATTAATACCCCCCTTCGGATTTCTTATATAGATAGTCATGAGAAGGCTGCCATCATTAATTTGTACAATTTTGCGGCATAGAATACCCTTCCAACCACTAAAACTTTCGGGCAGGATAATTGTCGCTAGGTCTTTTACTTTATTAAGACCATTATCTTTTGATCGAAAAAAAACAGCCTCAAAAATTCCTTTCTGGTCAGTTTCCCACCAAAAAGCTTCCTGTTTTTCTGGGAAATATGATTCTTTTCCAAAGGAATCAGTTCCCTGATGGAATGAGACTACTTCACCATCTGGTTCGGGATATTGGTATGTGGTAGTTCCAAAATAATTATTTACCTGTTTCCACGTTTTCCCACCATCGCTGGAGCGCCGGTTTAACACTTGAATATCACCATTGTTGAAAGTAAAAATACTACCTGCCGGACAATTAACTTCTTGTTCAGGTACAATCACATGGGTTTCTCCCCTTATCACTTTAATCCCTGGGACATAACTCACTCTGGACTTTATTTTCTCAAATTCAGGATTAACATCAGAAGGTGGTTTGCTAGTACTGGCAGACTCTTCGGCTTGCTGTTTCTGAGCAAGTAAATCTGTCGTGGAAAAACAGATTATAACTAAATATAGAAATACGCTTAGCTTTGAAAATTTGTAAAAATTCATAATAGTTGTAAGTTATTTATTGAAAGTCCACCCCAAGCAGAAAACTGAATCATGGATTTTAAGGGCTTTATTATTCGTTTGGTAAATGCGCTTCTACATGTAGTACAGGCCAAAGCGCTAATTTAAAGTCAAGGAAGGAAAGTTCGTCTCGCAAGAGAAAATTCCTCATAAAACTTCCTTAGTTATTTCTTATTATATGTTATCCCTTCCCAATCATCTGTTCTGAAAGGTGATGCAGGCAAACCTGCTCCGTTATATAAATTACAAATTGGATTTGCTGCCCATGCGTACCTCACAGCAACTGGTTTTTTTATTTTAGAATCCCAGACAACAACTTCATTGCCCTCTATTTCTGCATTCGCCCAAACAAACTTTTTATCATCTCCGGCAATAGCAAATCCAATCGGTTTATCGCCTCCCTCTATTTTCAGACCTTTGTCGGTATTTGAGAATTGAATACGTATTTTATTTCCTTCAACTTTCAAAGACTGGTACATCGGACCTGAATAGGTAATATCTTTTCCATAAACTTTTGCCAATGCATTCAAGGCTAGCCTTCTACCAACCTCTTGCTTGTTTTTGGGGTGAATATCCATGGCCTCTCCAATATCAATTGTGACTGCCATACCTGTATTGGGAAGAGACAGTGTTTGCAGTTGTGCTTCCCGAAGTTCTGCCCATTCGTCATCCCTTGGTTCTGTTTGCAACTGCATGAAATTAGCCAGTTGGACAAATAAAAATGGAAAATTACCTTGATTCCATAAACTGCGCCAGTCTTGAATCATGGCAGGAAATAGGGTTTGATACTGATACGCTCTAGACGCATTACTTTCACCCTGATACCAGATGGCCCCTCTTATGGCGTAAGGGATAAGAGGATGAAGCATTGAATTAAATAAAACAGTTGGTCTATTCGGATCGTTTGGAGCCTGAAGTTTTGGACCTAAAGTTTTTGTATCAAATCCAATCTTATATAACCATTCCCCTGCTATTGAAATAGTATTGCCATTACTACTTTCTATGAACATCTGCTCATCAAGGCCCCATATCCCACCATTATTTCCAATATCATAGACATTAACAGCAATGATGTTTTTGCCCGCCCTAACAATCGACTTGGGGATTTTGTATTCTCTGAGTTGGCTGGCTCCACTAGTGCCACCAACTTTCACTCCATTAAACCAAGTGATATCTACATCATTTATTGGCCCAAGGTGTAACACTATATCAGCTCCAACCATAGAAGCAGGAATATGTATTTCCTTTCGAAACCACATTTTTCCATCAAAATTTGGGTACCCGGCATTTTCCCATAAAGTTGGAAGATGCATTGCCTTCCATCCATTCAAGTCTAAATCTGGATTATTCCAAATTGGTTGCCCCTTATCAAATCCAGCATCCCCTTGAATAATCTTCTCGTCTCTTGATTTTAATTCCAATTCGTAGTCCTCTTGAGATGGAACTTCTCCTGGCAATATTGCTTCAATCACTTCTACCTCATTGCGAAAATCAGGCATCCTCTTCAAAGCCTCAGCACTTGTCCACGCTTCAGCTACTGTGCCTCCCCAAGAAGAATGAATCAATCCAACAGATACGCCGGTTTCTACAAACAACTTTCGTCCGAAGAAATAAGCAACTGCTGAAAAATTAGAAATTGTTTGGGGACTACACTCCTCCCATCCATCACTGTTAATGGCATCTATCGGCTGATTACTTGTGGTGTGCCTAACATTGAACAAACGGATATTTGGATAATCTGCTTTAGCTATCTCTTCTTCATAATTGTTACTGCTTTTGACGGACATTTCCATATTGGATTGCCCAGAGCAAAGCCATACTTCTCCAATCATTACATTTTTAAACTTGATCGTATCCCTTCCAGAGATTGCTAAATCATAAGGTCCTCCGGCAGGCATAGGATCAAAATCAATTCTCCATTGACCATCTTTTGAGGCTTTAGCCGTTTTTTGTTGTCCGGAAATTTCCACCAAAACTTCCCCATCTGGCTCTGCGGTACCCCAAATAGGAATATTTTGATCTCTTTGCAGAACCATATTGTCGCTGAATAATATTGGCAGACTAATATTCATAGCCGGCTTAGTTGAATCACAACCTACAAATATGAATAAGATGGGTATAAAGCTTATAAGGATCAGTTTAATAAATGTGTGTTTTTTCATTGATTCATGTCCTTTTATTATTTAAAAAATATTTTGCAATGCTAAAAAAATAAATGCTCATGCCTGATAATATTAACTAACTCAATGTTAATAATTCTCTACGACTTGAAAAATAAAAATGGGTTTTAAGTCAATCCGCACCTTTCGTTATAGTTACCAGTGCATCATTTTGAAGTTCAACCAATATTGTTTTTAATTAATGACCACCTGTCCCTTACAATTATCAACCACCCCTTATCAGGGTCTATTAGTATTTTCGCATTTATGCCAAAAGAAGTTTGAGGTTAGAAATTTTCAATATATGGAACAAATAACTGGGATTGGAACCATCCAAACCAATGGCTTCCCAAACGTGTTGCTGTTTGAATTTAATTTTCAATATATGTAACAATCGCTTTACATTGAGGAATCACATCGATTTGTTTCCATTTGGTCCCGTTCCGCTTTATGTCAGCCACTATTACTGTTGGGACTCCAGTAATATCATCCGACCAATCCTGTAGCTCAAATGTCATTTCTTTCTCTCCGGCATCGATGTATCTTTTCAAACCAAATTTCCACCTAGGCCCATGGAAGAGATGGTCTGTCACTATCCGGTTCTTGATTTTTGCGGTTGCGCTTCCGCCCCAATAATCCATGTGCAATACCAAATCACTCAGACCTTCCGGCATGGATTTAGGAAGGATTATCCGGGCGGTATTGTCCCTTTTTTCAATTTCCACAATCGGGTAATCCGCATTCACGTTTAATTTATAATGGGCAAAAATTCCATGCATTTCATATTGCAGCTCTTTGCCATTTGCCTTTATTTTTTCCGTAGACTCAGGAAATATATCGAATATGATTTCATTGTCCCCCATTTTCCTGAACTCGAATTGTCCATCAGACACCAAAACATCTGCCTGGGAAATCAACAAATACCCTTGATTTTCCATGGATATCCGCCAGCTATTTTCTGCCTGTTTCCTATTCAAAACAATTATTCGACTTAAATGCCCATTTTTTCCATGAAGCAAAACCGGGGAGTTTGGGTTTCCTTTTGGATGAAGATAGAGGATCCCATTTTCTACAATCTGCTCCCATCCATCGCCGGTTGCTTTGTGGATGGTAGAATTATCAAAAGCGAGTTCAACTTCCATTCCTACCACTTCCGTGAATATCAAAACCTGTTCTTCACCAGCAGAAAACCTGCTCATGGGCTGCGCCGTAGCATATTTTAGCAAAGCGCCATTCAGATCATAATTGAAGGGGAGAATGGCGTTTGTTTCGCCACGGAGCATTAGCTCTTTTCTCGGCAATGTTATCGTTTCCTGGTCTAGGTTTATTTGCAATTTAAAATGCTTATCGGGCATTGGCACGCGTACTTGCGTATTGTTGAGAAAGATAAATCCACTATCCCCATTTGCCCGGGCGATGTACCGCAACCGGTCTTTATTGAGTTCATCCAAAACCTGATCTTCCGGAGCGATCACAAATGTTTCTGCCAAGTCACTCCCGAAATCATGGACGAAATTGTGCAGGATTTTTAAATATTTATAAGATGGCCGCAAAAACCCAAACTCCGAAATAGGTGCTTGAAAATCGTAGGACTCCGGATATCCCGGCTCTTTGAGGCCCGGTATCTGCGTCCCTCCCTGAAACATGTAATACCCCACAAGATTCATGCCCCTGCCAATCTGGTTTTGCAAATGTGCCTCCACCACATATGGCTCTACCGTAAACCTATTTTTATACGTCATCTGGCTGCCACATCCCTGCTCGCAAAGTCCTTTGGGGTATTTGGACACATCATAATACACCTTGCCAAGCGCATCCGTCATGATCCATTGGTCGTTGGCATACAAAAAATCTTTGGTTGCTCTTCCTCCGCCTTTCTCCCAACCGCGATAGGGATATGCTCCTTGCAGTGGAATTGCTTCACGTTTGTCATCGTGGAAGACAGTATTGGCCGTGATGGTAAAATAAACCGGTCGTATGCCTGCCGCCAATGCCATTTTCTTCAACGTGCCAATATGGTCGGGGTCTCCGCTGGCATATTCATTTTCGAGTTGTGTGCCAATGATCAGCCCACCATCCTTGAAGTACATGCCTTTGACCTGCTCACCAATTTGATCGAACAGCTTTTGCGCTTCTGCTAAATATTGCGGGTCATTGGATCGCTTGCCTTTCATGCTGTTGATCCAGTCGGGGTGCCCACCGTGCAGTTGTTCTCCATGGCACCAAGGACCGATCCGCAACCACACGTACATGTCGTGCTTTTGGCAAAGCGCTACAAAACGTCGTAAATCCTTGATGCCAGACCAATCCCAATTTCCCTTTGGATATTCATGTGCGTTCCAAAACACATAAGTCGCCACGATACTCAAACCACCGCTTTTCATCTTGATAATTTCCTCCTCCCAGTATTTTTCCGGGTAACGGATATAATGGAATTCCCCCATGATCGGAAACCATGGTTTGCCATTTCTGGTAAAATGATGGCTATTGACATCGAGGGTGATCCCCTGTGGGTTTGTTGATGGCTCTACCAGATGCCCATAGCTGATCGGTGGAAACCGCTTAGTAATATCAATTTCGTAAACAGGGGATTGTGCCTGTAAATTCCATGACATGAAAATTGAAAATATAGTCAATATATACTGTCGAAATCTCATGAATATGTTCTCTTTATAAATGAAAAACCTATTTGTTTTGAACAATGATCAACCATCCCTTCATAGGATCAATAGGAATATTATCATCAACTTCAAATGTAGTTTGCAATTGGAAATTTTCAATGTTTGGCGCAATCAATTGCACCTGGGATTTGTCGAGGCCAACAGCTTCCCAATCAATTGCCAATTTGACATTAACTGGCGAATCTGCCCAACTGGCAACTGAAATCAATAGCTTTCCATCTTTCACGTAAGTAGTTGCTTTTACCTTTGGGTCATTGGTTTCCACAATGGGGTGATCCTCCCAATAGCCGACCATTTTCGCCTCAGCGATCCCAAATCTGTCCCATATTTTCCAGATTGACCGTGGGTCACAGGTCACTCCTTCGGTAACCCATGGATGCCGGACTGTCATGCCATAGACCATGCCGCGCCATGGATTTCCACCACCATGCAACATATCCCCCATGTGGCCAAAAGGAATTCCCGACACTTCCACCAACCAATTTTCCGGTGGCATTTTATCATATTGAAAACTTTCACCAAACCATAATTTATCGAGATAGGGAAAATAATCCGTGTACTGAATCGCAGGCCCTTTGGAAAATCCGGTGTTGGAGTGAAGATCGATGATACATCCCGGCTTTACTTCATCCATCACCTTGCGCATGCGCTTGAGCATATTCCGGTCAAAGGAAACATCATCGAGATAAAGCCCATCAATATCCATGTTTTGCACGAGCCACTTCAGTCCCTCGATATAGTAGTTGAACCATCGCGACTCGCCAGTACTCGTCAGCACAGAGGCATCGATGGTCACACTGTCGATGTGGTCGTACCACTGTGGCCGGTAATGGTCCACAAAATGCTCCCGCAACCATGGATATCCTCCGTCACGGCCGTCTCCCAATACCTCATCACCAAGGCTGCGCAAAGCCCAAACCTCTGTCACATGGTTTGTGAGCTCGCGAATCGTGTAGTACATTTTCACTTTCATGCCTTCCTTGTGCCAATGGTCCACAAACCCACGCATCTCGTCCACAGCAATAAATGGATAGTTGATGTGCGGGTTGAATTTATTGGCGTGGTGAACATTGATGATTTTTACCCCGGCTTCTAGCTCGCCTTGCTTTGGCCACGGATCCCCGCCATTGTGGTAATACCTATTGGTAAACTGCCCTTTGGTGTCGAGCTTTTTCACAGGGGTCATAATCAATGAAAATTCAAATTCAATCTCTTCCCCCGCTTTTAAGCTTCTGCCTCCGCTATACACGATCGCCTTCGTTTCATCCTGGTCGGTGCGGATTTTAAAACCGCCTTTTCCTTCATTGTTCCAGCTTGGAGGTGGGGCCGGTTTGTACAAATTGAGCAATGGCCCTGAGTAGGTAGCACCCCTCAATTCACAATGTAAGCCACCTTTTACATTGCCTACCCAAAAAGAATCCTGCGGACCTTCCCATTTAGCTTCATGGAAATCAGGGGCATTTTGACCCGGCAAACCCATGCCCATCATATAGGTGGCGATCTCTTTCCGAAATGGGATTTCCAACCGAATGTCCTCTACTTCAATGTCATTCTTGGCTTTTACTTTATACTCATAATTTATCCATCCGTCAGATTCCACCTTCCCAATTGCCTCAAGCTCAATATTCCCTGAGCTTTGCCGCCATGAAGCACTCACGATTCCCGAGGCATTTTTGATCACCTGAATGTCTGCAGCCGAAGAGAAAATCTCCTGCTTGCTCCCGGTCTCGACAATAAATGCAATGGGATTTGCCAATATTTCATTTCCATAAACCCGAATGGACTCCGGCAAGGCCGCATCGTTCAAGGCCAATAATTTTCCGGACAGATCAAAGATATTGTCTCCCATTGATTTTATAGGCTTATAGGGCAAGACAGCCTCGTCGTCTATACCCGCACGGGAATTCAGCCATCGCAATCTGGAGTGCCGCCATGGTTCGCTATCCCCGCGATCGGCCAGCATTTCATTTATCACCTTTATTTTCAGATCGATACTTTTACTTGCCGAATTGCCCGTTTTTACCATAATTTTTCCGATATATTCGCCCGAATCAATATCTTGCGAAATATCCACCCCAATCCAAAACGCCTGCACTTTTCCTTTGACCACACTTACCTTTTTGATAAAATCATTACCAGATGGATCGACGCCATGGGTATTGAAGCATGTAAAAGCCCCAGCGGGAATTTTGGATGCATTGCCAACCAAATCCCCAAATTCAAAAGTGACATCGTCAATATCTTTTTCGCTGGCCCAAAGTGCCACTTGAAAAACATAATATTCATTTTTGGCGGTGATCCCAGAGAATGTTGCTGGCTGGGCAACATCGAGCCAGCGCTGAGGAATATTGTCTTGCATGCGAACAGGGAATTTCCTGTCTTCGGCAAATAGCTGAAATTCCTGTAGATACTTTTTCCTGTACTGTTCCTTTTCGCTTTCAAAGGCGATAACTTCCATTGGGTAAAAAGAATCAAAAGCAGTTCTGGATTCGATCCGCGTGCAATTTGCACGTAGAAGTTTTTTTACCTTGTTAGGCTTCCCCAGCTGATTCCGGCTTACCCAATTCTCATTGGGTTCTGTCTCTTTCTTGAAATAATTTTTACTGTAAAATCCATGACCATCCTGGGGTTGAAAGGGCAAATAATAGAAATGGTAAATTCCGGATTGCACTACCGGGCCAAAAGCGACTTCACACACTTCATTGCTCACCTGTATCCGATGGATATTTTGAACTGTATCGCCCGAAGCTGCATGGATTATCACAAACTTTTTCCCCTCAGGGTGTCGGTCATGCCTACGCCAGGGAAGATTGAGAAAAACAGCATCCGCCGGTTGGTCGATTTGCAAGACCGCACGATGGTTGCCCAAGCTTTCTGCCCATGGATTTTGAGTGGTTTTATACTCCATAATTTGCTGGGCATTGCCTACAATGACAAAGGCAAAGATGAATGCGATGGACAGAGGTACTTTTAGAACAAATGCTTTTAATCTCATTTATTTAAACAATTTTCAGTTATTTAATTTCATTTCAAATGTTTTTGTTTCCCCTTCTTCAAAAGAAATATTTACCGGCTCCCCCTTTTCCGTAGAGAAATTTTCAAGCCCTTCCTGATCCTTCCACGATGCCCCATAATGCCGCAACATTAGTTGCATATTTTGTTTTATCCGCGAGTGGATGGTAACTTTTATCACTCGCTGCTCCAAGTCCCATGTCAACTCAGTAACTTCGGCTCTAGTCCGGCATTGTATATTTGCGATCTTGCCATTCGGCATCTGCTCGTCCCAGGCAGGCAATATTTCTACATAACCAGGTCG